>CAIJFT010000335.1 GCA_903820035.1 uncultured Opitutia bacterium | reverse complement strand
GCAGATTCGGTCCGTCACTGCCTTCAGGGACATAGGGCTTTTTCCCGTCGCCGTCGGCGAGCGCCACCAAGTATCCCTGCATCGTCCTGATCTCTTCGAGCAATCGGAGCGGATCAAGCGCCTCAGCGACTTCACGCAGTCGGGCTCTCATGGCTTCGGCGGTCGCCTCGCTGCCCAGCAATCGATCACAAGGAGTCTCCGGGACATGGTAGCGTTTAGTGACCTGCGCTCCGGTGCGGCTCTTCTCCGCCAACTTGAAGGAAGGCTGGAAAAAATTGACGAAAAAACGAGAGGAGGCGTAGAGCCGCGCCAGCGCTTGGGCCGCGGCAATCCCTTCGAATCGCCGATACCCGATCATTCGCCGCACCACCGCACCATTTTTCTGCTCGATCCACGCCTGATCATTTTTCCGATAGGGACGACTCCGCGTCAGTTCAATCCCGTGACCGAGGCAGTATGCGATCAAGGTCTCGTTGATAAACTCGCCGCCATTGTCGACATCCAGCGCCCGCAGTCGAAAAGGCAGGCTGACGCGCACTCGCTCCAGCGCTTCCGTGAGTAGCGTCTTTTCCCTTACCACCAAAGGTGTGCATTCAGTCCAGCCGCTGGCGATGTCGGTCAGGACCAAACTGTGGACGTAGCTGCCACGATTCACATCACCACAATGGGCGACCAGGTCCATTTCCATGCTGCCTGGTTCAGGATCGTTCCAATCGGCAAAGGTGCGAATCGGCACCCGCCGGCGGATTTCTGGCACCACGCGCCGCCGCTGCTTGTTTCCGCTCGCCGCCTTTGGCTCCCGTAGCAGGCGGTCGATGGTGGCTGCGCTCATCGCCAACACCTTCGCGCGGATCGCCTCTTCCAACTTCAGATGTCCATGACGCTCAAGGGCCGACATGAGGGTGCGCAGGAGTGGCTTCAGGCGTTTGCCGCAAATCCGGTCTGACGCCTCCCACATTACAATCAGGGCTTGCCGTGCCGCCTCGTCGTAGAGCGGAAGGCGCCGGCGCCGCCGCGCCGGCTTTGGTCCGCATTCGGTTCGATTCAGGATTTCAATCGCATACTTCGGGTGATACCCGCTGTTCGCGGTAAACTCACCCAGTATTCGACTCTTTTCGCCGCCTGTCGCCACGAGGTATCGTTGCCGGACTGCGCGCGCCAACTCGTCGCGTGCAACCTTCGTAATTTTTGGTTCCATCCTCAAACCCTGCCACCGTTCGCCCGACAAAGAACGCGCCAAAGTAAGATATTAGCTGAGGCAACGAACGTCACGGGTAAGATTTCCCGTGAGGCAATGCGTACCCCGGGCCTAATAAAGGGAGCCAAACAAAGTGGTCTGGCAGTGTTTTATTAGTCTGATCGCCAGTTAATCTTGTTGGTTAAATTAAAGCCCGTTTTACGACGGGCTTTTTCATTTTGAGGTCTTGGATGTCAGAAATCTTACTTCTGGTCGGCTGCCACAGGGACTAGGATCAAGCTCACGTTGGCGCCGCCGGGTAGCTTTTTTCGTGAAAATAAAAAAGCACCACGGATTAGGTAGTGCTTTGTGGGATTAAAATTGGAAATTAAATCTTACTTTTTAATACCATCTGCATTAATTTCATAAGCAACACGCCAAACACCATCAGTTCCTTTCACCCAGTAATCTACGAATGGATTAATGTGATCCTCGGTTTTTCCTTTAATAACCATGGTCGAGAATCCACGAGCTAAAGTTAAAGCTTCAGTATCGCTTATAACGATTATTTTATCAATAATTAAATATCCTGGCTTAAAAGATTCATAGCTATCAAAAAAGGCTTTTGCTCCGTCCGTGATTTCCTTATGACCTTTAAATGTACTCGCATCTGGTAGTATCCAAGTTGCGTCTTCGGTGAACAAAGCCACAATAGGAGCAACCTGTTTATTCTGCAGAGCAGAATAAGTCGGTTCCAATTGTGATGATAATTGTTTTTTCAATGCTTGGGCGTCTACAGTGGGTAATTTTGAAGATTGTGAACTAACAATTACCCAAGAACCGTTTCTGCGAACAAGCATATCTAAGTTGCTGTATTTACCGCTCGTATCACGACCATCCCAAGT
>CAIJFT010000334.1 GCA_903820035.1 uncultured Opitutia bacterium | reverse complement strand
CACGGCCTCGCGCAGGAACGCGTAACCCTGCTCCGGGCCGTAGCCCTTGAAGGTGGCGCGCTTCGCCATCTCGTCGGTCGCGGCATGGAGCGCCTCGACGCACACCGGCGGCAACGGCTCGGTGACGTCACCGATGCCGAGGCGGATCACCGGCTTGGACGGATTGGCGGCGACGTAGGCGCTGACGCGCTTGGCGATGTCGCTAAAGAGGTAGGACGCCTTGAGCTTGGTGTAGTTTTCGTTGATGCGGATCATGGCGGTGGGGGACGGAGGAGGGAGTCAGGTTGCAGGGAGTGAGTGGAAGGGATTCGGAAGGAAGGAGCGAAGGTGGCGAGGGATTCCAAGGGCCTGTCCCCTCAGTCCCTTACTCACTCATTCCCTCCTCCGCACCCCTTCACCCGGCGAAAAACTTGAACAAACGGACCAGCCGGCGTTTGTTCAAGCCCGACGTTTCCCTGAACCCCGGTTGTGCCGCATGCAAAAAATCGAGACAGTGTCTGCCATGAAAACCCTCGCCGCCGAGTTGCAGCGGACGGGGAGGCGCGTGGCCCTCGTGCCGACCAGCGGTGCCCTGCATGCCGGCCATGCGGCCGTGATCGCCGCGGCGAGGGCGCAGGCGGAGGTCGTGGTTGTTTCGGTCTTTGCCAACCCGCTCGCGTTTGGCCCGAGTGAGAATTTTGCCCGTTACCCGCGGAGTCCCGCCGCGGACCTGCTCCTGTGCCAAGGTCTGAAGGTGGACGCCGTCTTCCTGCCGGCGGTCGAGGAAATGTACCCGCGGGGCTTCTCGACCCACGTGATGGAGGAACTCGTGAGCAAGCCGCTTTGCGGCGTATCGCGGCCGACGCATTTTCGCGGGGTGACCACGGGGATGGCCAAGCTGATTAATATCATCCGGCCCGACGTCGTGGTGCTCGGCCAGCGTGATGCGCAGCAGGTGGCGGTGGTGCGCAAGATGATCGGCGACCTGCATCTCGACGTGGAGGTCAGCGTCGTACCGATCGTGCGCGACGCGGACGGCCTGCCCGTGACGGTGCGCAACGCCGACCTCACGACGGCGCAGCGGACGGAAGCGGGATCGATTTTCGCCGCATTGCGCCGGGCCAAGGACATGGTGGCGCAGGGCGTGCGCAGCCCGGACCGGATCATCGCCGAGGCGACGCACCTGCTCGGAGAACGCCGTCGCATCCGGATTATCTACATCGGCATCGTGGACGCCCACACCATGGAAACCCTGCGCGAGGTCGTGCCCGGCAAAACGCTGCTGGCGGTTGCGGCGTGGATCGACGAGGTTCGGTTGATCGATAATATCGAGTTGTAGACCAGCGGCGCCGCGCGCTTCACCTGAGACGGATCGCCCGAAAGTGATCGTCATCACCGAGCGTTTCCTCGTTTGAGTGGGGGGCGGACCATTCGCCTCGCGGCTTAACCGAATGCCAAATCCAATCAGGATATCGGGTTTTACTCTGCGGGGATTTTTTCCCGCGCGGCCGGGTGTATCTCAGGAATCTTACCGGTTCAGGTGCCGATGGCCTGGTTCATCTGAAATGATCGGTTTTTTCGTGCGAGGGCGGAGGCTCACGGAAATCGCGCAGGTCGCGCAACCAAACCCTCCCCTTCGCGATCTTCGCGAGAGCGCCACCCTCAGCTACCGGCGATCACGACCTCGATTCCCTTTGCCCGCAGCTCGGTCACGAGATCGGCGGGGGCCTTCGCGTCGGTGACGACCACATCCACGTCGGCAAAGTCGCACAGGAAGAACGTCGAGCGCCGGCCGAACTTCGTGTGGTCGAAACAGAAAATGACCTTTGCCGCACCCTTGATCATCGCGCGCTGAATGTCGACGAGCAGCGCGTGCGAATTGTAGATGCCGTCCGACGAAATGCCGCTGCCGCTCAGAATCGCCACGTCGGCGTGCATGCGCCCAAACGTCTCCACCGCGTGGGGCCCGACCAGCGTGCCCAGCCGCGGGTAAATCACCCCGCCGGAAAGGTGCACCTCATGGCGGTTTGAACCGGAGAAGAGGTTCGCGATCGGGAGCGAGTTGGTGATGATCTGCGCCACCTTGTCGCCGAGCCGCCGCGCCACGTGAAAACACGTCGTGCCGGAATCGATGATCACGTTCTGCCCGGGCTCAACCAGCGCCGCGCACGCCTCGCCGACGCTCTCTTTCTCCGTCACCTGGTGCGTGTCGCGGACGTTGAACACGTATTCGTCCGTCTTCGGCGGCGACAGTGTGCGCGCCCCGCCGTGCGTGCGCCGGATCAGTTTTCCCGTCTCCAATGTCGCCACGTCGCGCCGCACGGTCGAAACCGAGCTGCCGACATGCAGTGCAAGTTCTTCCAGCGAAGCGAATTCAGCCTTTTGCAGGTAGGCCTCGATCTTCGCTTGGCGCTCTTCGGGGTGCATTTACTTGGAATCTTTTGGAATATCTTGAAACAAAATGCAACCGAAACCTTGACAGTTTGGAAGATTTTGGACGTGAATGGCCGCCGCTTCGAGCCAAACCCTGCCATGTCCCTTCCTCCGCCCTCACCACACCGCGTCGAGATCGAGCACTTGGTGCGTCGGGCCATCTACCAGCGTGCCGGCAAATCGATGCCGCGCGGGGTGCAGGCGCCGAATCCGCTGCTCGTGAACATCAGCGCGCGGCATTGTCACCTGACGCCGGCCGCGGTCGAGGCCTTGTTCGGCAAGGGCGCCAAGCTGACGCCGATGAAGTGGCTTTATCAAAAAGACCAATTCGCGGCCAAGGAGACGGTCACGCTTATCGGCCCGCGCAGCCGCGTCATTTCCAATCTCCGTATCCTCGGCCCGTGCCGCGACCTCAACCAGATCGAGCTCGCGCTGACCGACTCGATTGCGCTCGGCTTCGACATTCCGATCCGCTCCTCCGGCAACATCGCCGGTACGCCCGGCTGCATGCTGATGGGTCCGGCCGGCTTTTTTGAAATGAAGGAGGGCGTCATCCGCGCCGCCCCGCACGTGCACATGCACCCGGACGACGCATCGTTCTATGGTGTGAAGGCCGGCGAGTACATGCGGCTCCGCGTCGGCGGCCCGTGTGCGATGACCTTCGACCGGATGTTCGTCCGCGTACACCAGGATTTTAAACTCGAGGTCCACATCGACACCGACGAGGGCAACGCCTGCGCGCTCCAGCCCGACACGCCCGTCTCACTGCTCAAATAATCACTCCCTTTCACCCAACCCGCACCTCTCAACTCAACGATCCATACAATGAATGATTCCATCGGACTGGTAGAAACCAAGGGCTATGTAGGCAGCGTCGAAGCCAGCGACGCCATGGTCAAAGCCGCGAACGTCTCCCTCGTTCGCCAGATCCAGATCGGCGGCGGTTTCGTCACCGTCGTCGTCAAGGGCGATGTCGGCTCCGTCAAGGCGGCCGTTGAGGCCGGCTCCGAAGCCGCCAAGCGCGTCGGCGAGCTCGTCTGCTCGCACATCATCGCCCGCCCCCACATCGAACTCGTCCGCACCCTCGGCCTGTAAGCGCTGACGGTTCCCCCCTCCGCATTCTCAACTCTCAACTTTAGATACCACCATGGCACAAGAAGCAGTCGGTCTGATTGAAACCAAAGGTTTTTGCGCGCTCGTCGAAGCCGCTGACTCGGCCCTTAAGGCCGCCAGCGTCACGATGACGGGCTACGAGGCAGTCGGCAGCGGTTACGTGTGCGGATTCTTCCGGGGCGATGTCGCCGCCGTGAAGGCCGCCATCGACGCCGCGGCCGAGGCCGCCGCCAAGGTCGGCGAAGTCGTCGCCGTCCAGGTCATCCCGCGTCCGCACGAGGATCTCGCCGGTCTCGGCAAGTGGCTCCAGCAGGCGCAGGCCTGATTTTTCGCCCACGGAACACACGGAATACCCGGAAGTGCGGAGCCTGATTTCCACCCGGCCACGCGATGGAGCGTGCGAGCGGCGGGAAGCGCGCCGCGACAACCCGGCCTTCAGTGTCTTCCGTGGGCAGTTTTGAGCGTTTTATGAACATCCTCGTCGCCAACCTCGGTTCGACTTCGTTCAAGTTCCGGCTGTTCCGTTTCGACGGCGCCGGGGCTGCGACGCTGCTCGCCAAGGGCGGCTACGAGCGGGTGACCGATTACGGCAAGGCGATCGATGATTGCCTCGCCGAACTGCAGACGGGCGGCCACGTGCGCACCTCGGCCGACCTGCACGGCGTCGGTTTCAAGACGGTCCTCGGCCGCAACCTCACCGGCTGCGTCCGCGCCGACGCCCGTGTGATCGCGGCGCTCGACGGCTTTAAGGAAATAGCCCCCGCGCACAACCCGCCCTATGCGCTCGGCATCCAGCGCTTCCAGGAAAAGCTCCCGGGCGTGCCGCTCGTCGCGCTCTTCGAGACGGCGTTCTACCAGTGGGTGCCCGAGGCCGCTTCGCGGTACGCGGTGCCGCAGGCGTGGTATGAGGCCGGCGTCCGGCGCTACGGCTTCCACGGTGCGAGCCACAAGTTCGCCGCGGAACGCTCCGCCGAATTGCTCGGCCGCCCCGACATCGCGGAACGCGTCCGCCAGCTTTACCAGGCCGGCCCGACGCCGGTGGCCGCCGGCAAAAAGCCGCTGCGCGTCAT
>CAIJFT010000333.1 GCA_903820035.1 uncultured Opitutia bacterium | reverse complement strand
CGCCGCGGCGCTCAAGAAGTTTGGCGCGAGCGTCGACTATCACGCGATGCCGACCGTGAGTGACATCTTCACCGCGGTGGAGAAGGGCGAGACCGACTACGCGGTGATCCCGATCGAGAATTCGACCGAAGGCTCGGTGCGCGAGGCGTTGGACAGTTTTGTCGAAAGCGACCTCAAGATCGTCGCGCAAATTTACCTCGAGATCAGTCATGCGCTGATTTCGAACTCGCCGCTCGAACAGATCGAACGGGTCTACTCCAAGGATCAGGCGCTCGCGCAGTGCCGCCACTGGCTGCAACGCCACCTGCCGCACGCGCAGTTGGTTGACGCGCCCAGCACGTCGCGGGCGGTGCAGATTGCCAAGCAGGAGGTCGCCACGGCCGCCATTGCCGGCGAACTCGCGGCGGAGCACTATGGCGTGCCGATTCTCGAGCGGAACATTCAGGACAAGGCGGATAACACCACGCGCTTTTTCGTGATCGGCCGGCAGCCCTCCGGTGCGGTTGGCGGCGGCAAGGACATCACCAGCCTGCTGGTATCCCTTGGGGACGAGGCGGCCTCTCATTCCGGCGCATTGCTGAAAATGCTCATGCCGCTGGCGGAGCGCGGGATCAATCTTTCGAAGGTCGAGTCGCGTCCGAGCAAGAAGCGTCCGTGGGACTACTATTTTTTCCTGGATGTCACGGGGCACTACGAGGACGCCAACATGAAGGCGGCGCTCAGCGAATTGAAAAAATTCTGCCCGCTGGTGAAGTGGCTCGGCAGTTATCCCGCGGTCAGCTGAGCCGGGGACGGGCCCGGCGCGTTTAGGGGTATGCGGAATCGTTCCGCGGGTACCGCCCGGCCGGTGGACTACGGAGCGAGGCGAGTGATTTGCCAGCCCTGCGCGGAGTCCCGGGTGTAGTGGATGCGGTCGTGCAAACGGTCAGGACCACCCTGCCAAAATTCGATTGTTGCGGGCACGACCCGGAAGCCGCCCCAGAAGTCCGGCATCGGCACGGCACCGGCGGCGAATTTTCGCTTCAAGGCGGCCCACTCCAATTCAAGTACCTGCCGCGAGGAGATCGGCGCACTTTGTTGGGAAGCCCACGCGCTCAGCTGGCTGTCGCGCGGGCGGCTCAGGAAATATTTCACCGCATCCACGGTCGCCAAGCGTTCGACCGCGCCGGTTACGATCACCTGGCGCTCGAGCAGCAGCCACGGAAAGAGGAGGGCGGCGTGCGGATTTTCCTTCAACTGGCGCGCCTTCCGGCTCTCGAGGTTGGTGTAGAAAACAAATCCGCGGTCATCGTAGTTTTTGAGTAGCACCGAACGCACCAAAGGGCGTCCGTCGGTGCCCGCGGTCGCGAGGCTCATCGCACTCGGGTCGATGATCGGGGCGCTGACGGCAGCGCGAAACCACGCCGTGAACAGCGCGATCGGGTCCGCGGGCATGTCCGCCTCACGCAAGGCGCCGAGGTGGTATTGGCGCCGCATGGCGGCGACGTCGGGAGCAGTGGGCGGCTGAGCATTCATGCGGGCAATGACCTCCGGCAGCATCGCGGCGGGTCACGTGAGTGACAACCCCGCAGTGTCGCGAGCTCGCGCCTTGCGGGCGCGGAGGTTCCATGCCACGAGCTTGCGCACACGGTGTCACGACGGCAGGGCGGCGCGCGCGACTCCGAATGGTTCGTGGGATAACGGATGACAAATGGCCGACAAACCGTTGAGGTCGTCTCCGGCGACAGACCATCTCCGCTGCGGTGGTTCCGGCCGTACGATCGCTTTTCCCCTAACATGTCACAGACCCTCGCTCTCTTTGGCGGTGCGCCAGTACGCACCCGCCCGTTTCCCCCTTGGCCGGTCTTCGGTCGCGCCGATGAACAGCGCCTTCTCCGCACGCTTCGCAGCGGCAAGTGGGGCAAGTTGGCGGGGACCCAGGTAACCGAGTTCGAGCAGCGCTTCGCGGCGATGCACGGCTGCAAGCATGCGATCGGGGTGGTCAACGGCACGGTCTCGCTGCGACTCGGGCTCATGGCGGGCGGCATTCAGGCGGGCGACGAGGTCATCGTGCCGCCATACACGTTTTACGCGACGGCTTCGGCGGTGATCGAGGCGAACGCCGTGCCGGTCTTTGCCGACGTCGAGTTGGAGACCTTCAACCTTGATCCCAAGGCGGTGGCGGCGGCGATTACGCCGCGCACGCGGGCGATCATCGCGGTGCACTTCGCGGGACAGCCGGCGGATATGACGGCGCTACGCGCGTTGGCCAAAAAACATGATCTGCTCCTCATTGAAGACGCGGCGCACGCCCATGGCGCCTCGTACCGGGGGAAGCCGGCGGGATCGCTCGGGGATCTCGGTTCGTTCTCGTTTCAGTCGAGCAAAAACCTCACGTCGGGCGAGGGCGGCCTGATCACGACGAACGACGACACGCTGGCAGCGGCCTGCCGTTCGCTGCACAACTGCGGCCGGATTCCGACCGGCGCCTGGTACGAACATCACGTGCTGGGGGCAAATTACCGGCTCGGCGAATTTCAGGGCGCGGTGCTCAACAGCCAACTTGACCGTCTCGAGGGGCAGACCGCGACGCGCGATCGCAACGGACTTTATCTCGCCCGCCAGCTCGGGGCGTTTCCGGGGTTGTTCCCGCAGCACCGCCCGGCGGCGTGCACGCGACACAGTTATCACCTGTTCATGGCGCGGATCGATGCCGGGGAATTTGGTGCGCCGCGGACCGCGGTGATCGCGGCGTTGAAGGCCGAGGGCATTCATTGCTCGGGCGGCTACCCGCTTTCGCTGCACCACCAGCCGATGTTCCAAAAGAAGGCATTCGGGCCTTATCTGGCCGCGGAGAAGAAGCGTTTGGATTATCGAAAGACCCATTGCCCCAACAGCGACCGCATCTGCCGGGAGCAGGGGCTTTGGCTCGAGCAAAGTACGTTCCTCGGTTCGCGGGCGGACATGGAGCATATCGTCGCGGCGTTCGCGAAGGTGCATGAACACCGCGAGGCGCTCGCCGTTTGGGCTAAGCATCAGGCGAAATCCTGAGCCGCTTCGTTCGGATGCAAGGCGCGGTCGGCTGGCTGAATCGTCGGGTGCTGCCGGGCGCTCATCGCGCTGAGCGAGAATCCGTACCTTTCTGCCATCCGGGCGGGCATGGAACCGCGACGTTCGGGCTGCTGGCGGTATCCGTGTGTTTCGCGATCGGCTACGCCCTGGCAAACGCCTGAAGCCGGAGGCGGTCGTGAGTGCGGCGATGGCGACATTGGTGTTTTTGCTCCTCCAAGTGCAACCGCAGGATCAGATGCTCGCGATGGCGGGACTGGGTTCGGCGGTGGTCGTCGCGTTGATGACGGTGCGGGTGCAAGCGTTTTGTAACGGCCGTAACCTCGTGGTAAGGCGGCCGGCGAGCGTGCTTCCGATGGTCGACGAATCGTGCTTTCGCTCGGTCCGATGTGATTTCTCGTCGTGCTTTTCGGGGGGGGCTCGGGTTCGGACTCGGGTTTGATTTAAACGAGGTGGTCTCGGCTGCGTTGGCCCCGCCGGTCTTCGCACTCAATCCGCTGCCAGGATTTTGGTTTACGCGCTCCTTGTGACCTTGCTCCGGTTACTCGGAAGCAACGGCGCCAATACGCTCGATGCGATGGTGACCCGGGGTTCCTGCAGTATCTGGCGGCGAACCGCGAGGGCTTCGAGCTGGGGCGTGGAAACGGCACCGTCAGTCATGCCCGACCTCGTGCGCACCGTAGTCGTCGGAAAGAATGAAGAGGATGCTTGGCCGGTCGGCACCCATCGCCGCCGCAGCGACCAGCAGCAGGCGCAGCGATCCGGATTGCAGGAGAGACGCCATGGGATTCAGGCAGGATCTATTCGGGGGAGTTGGGTCGGGTGAAAGAATCGGAAGGTCCTGCTGGTATTAACCAAAATTGAGTGATCCGGAGCTGGCGCAGTTCCACGTGACTTATGGTCTCCCCAGCGAGCTGAGGGTCGGCGTGACCTCTATCGGAAAATGCGGGAGTTGTAATACCAGTTCGTCTGCGCGCCTAGTGGCACCGCAGCCTTCGCCTTGGAGGCGCTGGGGCGTCAGGGGGCGAAGCGCACGGCGTAAAGGTCGGCGTCTTTCAGCACAAAACGCAGGCGGACGGTCTGGCCCGCGTGCGCGCTCACGTCGGTGCCGCCCTTCCACACGACGGTGCGCTCGACGGAGTCGCCGAAGTGCGTCTCGGAGTCGGCGAGGGCGTGGCCAGGAAGCGGCTGTCCGCTGGCATTTTGCAGTTCCACCTCGATACCGCCGGCGGCGGAGGTGGCGAAATTCATGGTGAGCGTGCGGCCGGAGAAGGTGAACGGCTGGGTGACCAGTTCGCCGCCACTCATCGGGGCGTGAATCGAGACAAAGCCGTCGAGACGCAGCGTGTAGCGCCGCAGCGCGCTGCTGCGGTCGGTCCAGTAGCTTTCGACGGCGTAGAGCGACAGTTCATTGGGCGCGCCCTCGAGGGCGGACTTCGTCTCGACGACGTGCCACGCGAGATACTGGTGGCCGTAATTCCACGTGCCCGTGCGTTCGATGCCAGGGCGCAGAAATGCCTCGTTCCAGCGCTTGAAGTTCACCCCATCGCGGCTAGCCATGAACAGTCCCTCGGAGATCGCGGTGCCGTAACGTAGGCTGGTCTTCGCACGCCACTCGCGGTGCTCGCGCTCCGGCAGTGCGCGCATTGACTCCGACCAGCCGCGCTCGACGTAGCGCGCCGGAAAGCCCAGCAGCACGTGCGGGGCGCGAGGGTACGGCTTCACCTGGTTGGTGTAGAGCTGTTCGCTGGGCGAATCCACGTAGGTGAGATCGCGCTGGTTTTCCCAGTGGAGAAAATCCTTCGAGGTGGCGGTGCGGATGGCGCGATGGCCGGTCGGCTTCCAGTTCTTGTCGTCCGTGACGCCGCCAGTGAAATAGCGCCAGTAGGCCCGATAAACACCGTGGACCGCGTCCCAGAACGCGAGGTTCTGCGAGTCGAACGCGCCGTCGGTAATCACGGGCGCCTCCGACATTGGCGACCAGCGGAGCCCGTCGGCGGACTTCAGCGCGAGCAAGCCCTTGGGGGAGTTCGAACTCACGATGGCCTTGAACCGAGCGTCGGCCGGGGCTGCAGGGTTGTCGTCCAGGAAGACTGCGGGGTGGCCGCCGTCGGGGCTGGCCTGACCCATCTTGGCTTGCGTGATGACGATGTTGTTCGCCCTCGAGCCGTTGAAATCGTGGAGGCCAAGTTCGGGTTTACGCCAGTGAATGCCATCGGCGCTCTCCGCGTAGCAGCAGAACAACGGGTGCTCGTTGGTGTTGACCTTCTGGTCGGCCGTCACCGTGAGCTGCCAGGCCTTGTAGTACATGCGGTACTTGGTGCCGTCGTGAAAGACGCTGTGGTAGCCGCTGCCGCTGCCCTCCCACGGCGCGTCGTGTACGATGGCGATCTCCTGCGGCACGGGATGATGCAGGAGTTGCTCGGCCTTGCCGGTGAGTTTCGCGATCAGGAAATCGTCGACGAAGAGCTCGCGCCGGGAGCCCAGTTCAAGCGGGGTGGCCGCCCGCCCCGGGCCGGCGCCGACGAGTGCGAGTACCGCGCAATTGGAAAGAAGCGAAAAAAGGAACTTGGTGCGCATGAAAGTGAAGTACGAGGTTGGGCAAACTTACAACAGACTATAACTCGCCCCTGATGCCGCCGATGGCGCTCTGCCCCCACTCGGTGACGCGAATGGTCCGCAGGTTGTTCGGTGTGCCCGGGGCATACACCTTCTGAATGATGACGTAACCACCCGAGGTGTTGAAGTCGCCCGGCGAGGCGTAGAACCCAAGACGGCGGCTGAAGCTGTACTCAAAGCTGAGCTTGTAGCGCTTCAGCGCGCCCTGCCACTGGTACGAGCCGGCCGGCGTGGTCGCATTTGCTGCCACCGCCGCGCGCTTGGTTTCTTTGCCCTCGGTGCTGGAGAACTTCACATTGTAGCGCGGACGGACGAAGTTTATGCCCCAGCTCAGCGTCTGGGGATTGAAGCCGGTGAAATCCGCCGTGGTGGTTCCGCCCAGCGTCGAACGGGTGTAGTTGATAAATACCTGCGCGCCGCGCGCCCAGTTTGGCAGGAAGGTGGCGACTGCCGGTACGTGAACTCCATGCCCCGCTCTCGTGCATCGCCGCCGTTGCCCCCCGTCACCAGATCGTAGGCAATGGCATCACCCGCGGCCGCGATAACCCCATACTGATCGAGTAACTCGGGCGTGCCAGGCAGGGTCGTCGTTGTGAAGAAATTGCTGAGATCCTTCTGGAAGAAGCCCACCGAGCCGAAGCCGCCCTTGATCAGGTAAGACTCGAGCGAGACATCGTAGTTGTCGGCCGTCCACGGCTTCAGCCGGGAATTGACGACGGTGATGGTCTGCCGGGCGGAGGTCTCCGTGATCGTCGAGTAGGTCGCGCCGGGAATAATGAACGGCAGGTTTGGCCGTCCAATGGCACTGGCGTAGCGGCGTTTAGGGTTAGAATCGGCCGCTGATGCCGGCGCGGAAGGCGGTTCCGGAGCCGGACGCGTACGAGGGGATTTCGCGACCGAAGACGTGCACCCAATCGTTGGCGCCGTAGTCGTTCGTGAGGTTGTACACGTCGAAGTTGAGCACGTAGGAG
The DNA here is from genome assembly GCA_903820035.1 of uncultured Opitutia bacterium. Lineage (GTDB taxonomy): Bacteria > Verrucomicrobiota > Verrucomicrobiia > Opitutales > Opitutaceae > ER46. The sequence continues at coordinate 1,795 of CAIJFT010000333.1, read as the reverse complement.
CGGCCCAGGCTGTACTGAATCTTCAAATCGACGAGCAGCCGGGCGTGCTGGTAAACGTCATACAAACGGGTCCCGGGTAGCACGCCGGCTCCGGTGCCGTAGTTCCCGCTGGTGGAGCTGCGGTAGAACTCGCCCCGGTAGTTGGCGAGGAGTCGCACCGCGAGGCCATTGGCGGCGTAGGTCAGGCCGCCGTTGAGGGTCTCGGGCGTGAGGTTCGGCAGCCGCTTTACGTTGCCGGTGGCCGCGCCGAAGTCACCGAAAGTGTCGATGTAGGTGTAGTTGGCGAACGTGCCGAAGCCGCGCCAGAAACCCGGGAGAAACGTAAACTGCTGCTGGTAGTTGAGCTCGATGCCGCGAATGCGGGCGCGGCCGATATTCTGGTTTCGGGTGATCGTCCAACCGGCGTAATCGCCGCCGAAGCCGTTGTCCTGACCCGCGGCGACCGTGCTCTGGAAAGAGCGGAAGTAGTTGCGGATCTCCTTCAAGAAAGCTCCAGCGGATACTTGGCCGATCCCGGAGAAGTAGCGCGCAACCGAGACGTCGAAGTTGTCGGAGGTGTACGGCCGGAGATTCGGGTTGCCGGCGGAGAGGGTCTGATTCGTCTCGTTCGGCACGAGATTGGGCAGCAGGTTCGTCGGGCTCGGGCGCGTGATCGAGACGTTGTAGCTGGCGCGGGCCTGGAGGTTGTCGGTGACGGAGTACACGATGTGGCCGCCGGGGAAGACATTGTTGTACTTCGTACCCTGGGTCGACCAGCCGCGGAAGTTGTCCAGCGCCCGGGCCGCGTTCTGCTCCGGCGTGGCGGTGGCGAGATTGTTGTTGGTCGCGTTCGAGATCCGCAGGTAGCTGCTGCCGCTGGTGGCGGTTTCCTCAACACGAAGGCCGGTCAGCAGGCGGAAGCGGCCAAGCCGGGTGCTGCCCTGAATGTACTGCGCGTCAATCTTGTCGGTGAACTCCACGTCGTTGAGGCGCGTTTGATACACGGTATTCCAGACGTCCGCGGCGGTCTGCCGCCAGTTCGACCGATCAGCCCAGACGTCGCCGCCCAGGCCGGTGCCGGGCAATTGGAGGAAGGGGAACGGGCCGTAGTTGCCCTCGGACATCTTCATGTTGTAGCCCACGAACGGCTTGATGCCGCCGCCGGCCGGCGTCTGCACGGGGCCCGCGTAGGTGTAATAGTTGAGGTCGCGGTTTACCTTTTGGTGGAAATTCGCCTGCTTAACGCCAACCTTCACGGTGAAGGGCAGGGCCCCGAAAAAGTCCTTCTGGAAGTCAGCCTTGCCGCCCCACCGTTCGGCCGGGGCCGCATAGCTGATCAACTGAGAGTCGGTGCGGACGCGATAGCTCGCGGGGTCACTCCAATCGGCGCCCGCAGTTTGGCGGACGAGCGGGAGCCACGGGTCGCGACCGCGGCGGTCGAGCGTCCAACCCACGCCGGTCATCTGGGCGAAGAGCTGGTTGAGCTTGGGGTACATCGTGCGGTTCTTCGAGTAGTTGAAATCGATGTTCAGCTTGGCCGTGCCGTTCATGAACTTTTGCTCAAGTCCACTGGAAAGCGCGGTGCCTTCGCTCTCGCGGATATAAACGACCGACTCCAGGTCGAGGGTGCCACCCTTGGCTTCGAGGACGTCGAACGTGCTTCCGGGCGTAAACGAGGCGAGGGTGGTCGGCGCCAGGAGCTTCCAACGAAAGTAGGCCGGGACGGAGCCACTCGCCCGCTTTACGCGGCTGTACGTGCTCTTAAAATACACGACGGTGTTTTCGGCGATCCGGTAGTCGGCGTTGAAGCCGGCAT
>CAIJFT010000332.1 GCA_903820035.1 uncultured Opitutia bacterium | reverse complement strand
GCCCGATGGGGACATCGGGCCCCACCGCGAATGGTGCGCGCCGGCGAAGCCCTACTCCACCCGAACCCGCCCCACCACCCGACCACCGTCCACCTCCGGGGCCTCGAACGCCAAACGGAACGGCGGGAACTCCCCGTCGGTCCGCACCAGCTTCATCACCAGCCGGTAATCGCCCGCCGCCACGGCGTCCGAGACCGTCCATGTTTCCATCACGCGGTGTTCGCCCGGCAACCAGGCGCGCGGATCTACTCTGGAGAAACCGGTCGCGACAGCCTTGTCGGCGCGATCGACGAGCGTGAACCTCAGTTGATACGGCAGATGCAGTTTGCCGACACCCGTGTTGGCCCAGGCCATGTTCAGGTTGAGTCCGGCCCCGCGTTTGACCGCACCGGGTTGGGTCAATGCGCGCAGGACGAAGCGCGCGCCCGCCAGCCGCGCCAACCGGTCCAACTGCGACCGGGCCTCGGGCGGGAAACGGCCGATGTTGTCGTTGATCAGCGTCACATGGTTCCGGAGCATGAACTCGACGGCCGCGTCGAAGGACCATTTCCGACGCTGCAGGTAATCGTAGTCGCCATACCACTCGAAGACGACCGGCGCACGCCGCCAGGTGTCAGCCATGGCGGCGACCGCAGCGTACTTCTTCGAGCCAATCCAGTTCTGCTCGTGCCAGGGCGAACCTACGCCGTCGCGGCGAAACCCGGTGCCGTGCTCGAGCGCGTAGGGTAGCACCTCGGCGTCATCCGACATGAACACCAGCGGCGTCCGGCGAAACGCCTTCAGGTAGAGATCGACGATCTGCCGCCGCACCGCGACCGCCACCGGATGCTTGGTGTGCCACTCGCCCCATTGGCCGTAGGAACCGATGTCGATGACCGCGATCCCCGGATGTCCGTCGTAGCGCCGGCCGAGCGCGGCGAGAAATGCGCCGTGCTGCGCGAGAAACACCGCATCCGCATAATCAGGCTCGATGCGCGGAATCCGTTTGCCGCCGGTCGTCGGATCGTCGCCACCGACTTCGTATTCGAAACCTCGACACCCGGCATCGAAGACCCACTTCGGCGTCGTGTAGTAACCGCGGCTGTGCGCGCTGGTGGCCATCACGCGCATCGCCACCGTCGCCCCACGCGGGCCCCACGCGGCGATGGCGTCATCGATCCGTTTCCAGTCATAGCGACCCGGCTCGGGCTCGACGTCCGCCCAGCCGAAGCGGAGGTAAACGACCGACGCCGGAAATCGCGGATCCGTCGCCGGCACCCGCGCTCCCGCCATCCAGCCCTGCCCGGGATTCGCGAACACGGTGTCGACCTCGCGAAAGTACTGAATCGTCGGCTCCGCGGCATGGACCGGCACGATCGGAAATCCGGCGCCGAAACCACTAACGATCGCCGCGAAGAACCCGCAGAATGGTAACTTCATAAAGATCCCGACCCGCGACGCGCCGGCCGGCTGAAAGAGTGTCGCGATCCCGCGGCACGACGCAATCCGGCACTCAAGCCTCTGGCTGTCCAAAGCCCTACGTCGGGCGCCGGAACCGATCCCGAGAACGCAGCCTTGCACCGTTCGTGGTGCGGCCGCCGGGGCGGAAACCCCCTGCCTCAACGTCGCGATCTTCGCGGCTTCGCGTGAAGCTCGCTCCCGGCTCCTGGTTTTCACCGCTGGCGTCGAACCAAACTGGATTCACGCGAACACGCGAGGTGCGCGAATCCAGCGGCATGCCTGTTAACAACGAGGCACGATCCGACCGCGCACGCGCTGCCACTTTTTCCTCCCGAACTGGGCCAAAGTGTGTCCATCGTCACACCTCTCGATGTCCCTGCCTTCTTCTCGTCTTTGCTCCCTCGCCTGCCTCCTTCTGCCGTCGGTCGCCGCACCGGCGAGCGGCCAGACGTTCTCGTTTACCCCGTGAAATCGATCCGCGTCCTCGACTCCCACACCGGCGGCGAACCGACGCGCCTCGTGCTCGACGGCGGGCCCGACCTCGGCACCGGCCCGCTGGCGGAACGCGCCGCGCGCTTCCGCACCCACTTCGACGCCTATCGCTCCGCGATTGTGAACGAACCCCGCGGCTCTGACACGATCGTCGGCGCGCTCCTCGTGCCACCCGACCGCGCGGGTTGCACCCTCGGTGTGATTTTCTTCAACAACGTCGGCCTCCTCGGCATGTGCGGCCATGGCACGATCGGGCTGATGGCCTCGCTCGCCCATCTCGGCCGAATCCAACCGGGGCGCGTGGCAATCGATACCCCGGTCGGGGCCGTGTCCGCGGAACTCCATCCCGACGGCGCGGTTTCCGTGGATAATGTGGCCGCGTATCGACAAGCCCGCGGGGTCGCCATCGACGTACCCGGCCACGGGACCGTCCGAGGCGACGTCGCGTGGGGCGGCAACTGGTTTTTCCTCGTCGAGGAACACGGCCTGCCGTTGGAGCTCGCCGCACTCGAGGCCTTGACCGACTTCACTTGGCGCGTGCGCCAAGCGGTCAACACGCAGGGTTATCCGGCGGTCGACCACGTGGAGTTATTCGCGCCGTCGCCGCGGGCGGGCATCGCCTGCCGCAATTTTGTCCTGTGCCCCGGCAAAGCCTACGACCGTTCGCCGTGTGGTACGGGCACCAGTGCGAAACTCGCGTGCCTCGCGGCCGACGGCAAACTCGCCGAGGGCGCCGCGTGGGTGCAGGAAAGCATTATCGGCAGCACGTTCACCGGACGTTACCGCTGGCACGACCGAACCAAGGGCGAGATCGCGCCGACCGTTACAGGCACGGCGCACGTGATGGCGGAGGCGACGCTGCTATTCGACGCGCGTGATCCGTTCTGCTGGGGAATCCGGACGCAACCATGAGCGGCAACCCACATGTCGTCGTCTGCGGCGCGGGCGTCATCGGATTGTGCTGCGCGTATTCGCTGCGGCAACGCGGCTTTGCGGTGACCGTCGTCGAGCGCAACCCCGCCGACCGGGACGGCTGCTCCTTCGGGAACGCCGGCATGATTGTGCCGAGCCATTTCGTACCGCTGGCGGCACCGGGCATGGTCGCGCTCGGGTTGAAGTGGATGCTCAACCCGAGGAGTCCGTTCTACATCCGCCCGCGGCTCAGCGCCGAGCTGATCGGTTGGGGTCTGCGCTTCATGCAAGCCTGCAACGCGGGCCACGTTGCCCGCGCGGCGCCGTTATTGCGCGATTTGAATTTCGCCAGCCGGGAACGCTATGTGCAACTGGCCGCAACACTCCCCGACGACTTCGGGCTCGTCCCGCGCGGACTCCTGATGTTGTGCCGCGACGAGGAAACCCTCGTCCACGAAGCGGCGTTTGCCGCGCGGGCGCGCGACCTCGGCGTACCGGCGGAGGTTTGCTCCGCAGCGCGCGCCGCCGAGCTCGATCCCGGCGTGCGCATGAGCATCGCCGGCGCGATCTATTTCCCCCGCGACGCGCACCTCTCGCCGTCCCGTTTCGTCACCGCCCTCACCCGCGCACTCGTCGCGGCCGGCGTCGACTTCCGCTGGCAGACGGAAATCACCGGCTGGCGCACAGAGGGCCGCCGAATTATCGCCGCGCAGACGCCCGCCGGCGACCTGTCGGCGGATGAGTTCGTACTCGCGGGCGGCGCTTGGTCGCCAGGGATGGTCCGCCCGCTGCGGCTGCGACTGCCGATGCAAGCCGGCAAGGGCTACAGCCTCACGTTAACACGTCCGCGGCAGTTGCCGGAGTTGTGTTCGATTTTCAGCGAAGCCCGCGTGGCGGTGACGCCGATGGGATCAACCCTGCGCATCGGCGGCACGATGGAAATCGTAGGCCTCGACGAATCGATTCAACGCAACCGCGTTGAGGGCATCATCGCGGCCGTGCCGCACTACTTCCCGGAATTCAAGCCTGCGGATTTTCGTGATGCGCCGGTATGGCGCGGCCTGCGACCCTGTGCGCCCGACGGCCTGCCGTATGTCGGCCGATTCGCCGCCTACGACAACCTCACGGCCGCGACCGCCCACGCCATGATGGGACTGAGCCTGGCGCCCATCACCGGACAACTTGTCGGCGAAATCATCGCCGGCGAGCCGCCCTCCCATTCGATCGGCCAGTTGAGCCCCGACCGTTACGCGTGAGCGTGCCTCGCTGCGGTTGGATCCTGTACAGGAAGGTCAGGCGATGACCCGAAGCGCGCGAAAGCGAAGGGATTGGTTTCGCGCATTGCGCGCATTCGCGTGTTTTTTTTAGCAATGACACGTGCGCTCACGTCAACGGCGGCGCCTTGGCGGCGAGAGGAGGAGCGGTGAGCCAACGGCGGAAATTACCTTCAAAGGCATTGTTTGCCGAAAACCCACCGTTTGGCCTCCTGCGCGTTTTTGAAAAATAAATCGCCGCGGCGGCTGCGACGGAATCATCTCCTAGGCTCGTTCCCCCGCTTGCCCCCGCTCATCCTTCTCCCTTTCCGCCCATGCCCTCCCCGATGACCTGGACCGGTGTCCTGCCCGCCCTCACCACGAACCTGCGTCCAAACGGCGCGATCGACCAGGTGGCGTTTGCCCGCCACTGCCGCTGGATGATCGACAGCGGCTGCACCGGGCTCGTGTGCTGCGGCTCGCTCGGGGAAGCGGCCACGCTCTCTTTCGAGGAGAAAATCGCCGTCGTCACGACCGCGGTGCGTGCAGTCGGCCGGCGCGCTCCGGTCGTGTTGGGCATCGCTGCGCTGAGTACCGGCGAAGCCGTCGCCCTCGCCCGGGCCGGCGCGAAGGCTGGTTGCCGCGGGCTGATGGTTTTGCCGCCGTACGTCTACAGCACCGACTGGCGCGAAATGAAGGCCCACGTCTCCGCCGTCATCGGCGCGACCCCGTTGTCCTGCATGCTCTACAACAACCCGCCCGCCTACAAAACCGACTTCCTGCCCGCGCAGGTGGCTGAGCTGGCGGCGGCGCACCCGAACCTTGCCGCAGTCAAGGAGTCGAGCGGCGACACGCGCCGCGTCACCGCATTAAAGGCCATCCTCGGTAACCGGCTCACGCTCCTGGTCGGCATGGACGACGGAATTGTCGAGGGTATCCGCGTCGGCGCGACGGGCTGGATCGCGGGGCTGGTGAATGCGTTCCCGGTCGAATCGGTGGCGTTGTTCAACGCGGCCATGGCCGGCGACACCGCGCGGGCCGACGCGATCTACCGCTGGTTCCTGCCCCTGCTGCGGCTCGATACGGTGCCGAAGTTCGTCCAGCTGATCAAACTCGTGCAGGCGGAAACGGGCACCGGCACGGCGACCGTCCGCGCGCCGCGCCTGGAAGTCGCCGGCGCGGAGCGGGCCGCCGCCTTAGCCGTGTTGCGCACCGCGCTGCGCGAGCGGAAGCGACTGCCGCTGTAGGCCCGACCGGCGGCCGGGCGCTTCATAAGCGATCCCTTAAAGTCCAACCACCGAACGCAATTTCAACCATGTCGTAGCCACGTTGGCGCGCGGCGACAACGTGGTCCTGACGCGTGTCCACGCTTTCGCCTTCCGCTCAAACGCGGCGACGAGAAGAGTCCATCCAGTCGAGCGGGCCAATATCGGGCCGTTCACGTTTGGCCCGCCTCCACCCTAAAAGCCCAGGTCGCCCGTAGCCCGGCGCGTGAGCGCAGGGACTGACCGTGAGGGAGCCCAATTTCCGCAAGGACCCGCGGCTCACGCCGCGGGCTACACCTTATTTCAGCCGCAGCGAGGTCTTCTCCGCGGTCGGGAAGTCGGCGGGAAGCGTTTGCGTGACCGTGCCGCTGGCCGCCCATTCGGTGCCGCGCTGCAAGGTCACGATAAACCCGGCACACACCAGCGAGGTGTACGGCGGCTTGTCGTTGGGTCCGACGTGACCGAGCGTGGAGTGAAAGACGCGCCCTTGGCCGTAGCTGATCGCCATCAACATCGGCTCGTGTTCACCCGTCGCCGTTGGGAAACGGGTCTTGTCGGCCAACGCCGTCGCCAGCACGCGCACGTTTTTTGCCGGACCACGCAGTTGGCTGTAGATTTCGTCGTTGGCATGCAGCCACGACGCGGGAATCCCCTGCATCACCGGATGCGCGGCAGTCCGCGTCACAACCGGAAAGTCGTGGCGGGCCGGATGCGTGGCGTTGCCGGGTGTGGTCGCATCGAAGATCACCTGCCCGTCGCGCCAACGGAGCTTTGGCCCCCAACTCTCATTGCGCGCGCCGATGCCGCCGTCGGGTTTCATGCCCCAGCCGCCGACGCCGATCATCTCGTTCCACTCGGGCCAGAACGGAAAGGCGTTGTCGGTATCATGGATCGTGACGAGGCCGCCGCCCTTCTTCATGTAGGCAACAAAGGCCGCCTTCGTCGCCGCGGGCCACTCGGCGCCCTCGTAGACTATCACGATCGCGGCGTAGTCCGCGAACTTCGGATTGAACCCCGCCATGTCCGCCCCGGCCGGCGGCGTGGTGACGACGTCGACGGCAAAGAGCCCCGTCTGGTCGAGATAGGACTTCACGAGCGGAGCACTTTTCGTCCAGTCGTGGTACTTGCTGGACTGCCCGGTGAGGAGCATGACCTTGGTCATCGGCACGGCGGCGAAAAGTTCCGCCGCGCCCACCAGGGCGAGCGCAGCGAGCGTCAGAGAGCGGTTGAAGCGGAGCATGGGGAGCTGCAGTTGAAGGTTGAGCGGCAAAAAAGGGGAAGACCGACGCGTGGCCTGTAGCCCTGCGCGTGAGCGCAGGGAGCAATGGAATGCCCAATCAGGTCCCTGCGCTCACGTGCAGGGCTACATCACGCGCAGGGTTGCATCATGCGATGGACTACAGAGCTCACTTTTCAACCGCCCGACTTCGCGCGCTCGGCGGCGAGTTGGGCGGTCATCGTCTTTACGCGTTCGGTTTCCCGCGCGGCAAGGTCGTGCTCCTCCTTCAGGTCAGAGGCCAAGTCGTAGAGCTCAGAGGAGCCGTTGGGGCGCTGAATCAATTTCCACGTTCCCACCCGCAGCGCGAGCGGCGCCTGGTGGTTGTTCTGCAGCACAAGGGTCTCACGTCCCTTCGCCCCTTTTTCCCCGAGCAGCGCAGCCAGGACGTTGACCCCATCGGGCGAGCCGCCCGCCGGAATCTTTTGGCCCGCCAACGCCGCGAGCATGGGCAACGTATCGAGGTGGGCCATCAACGCCGCGGACTCGCCGCCGGCCGGAATGCGCCCCGGCCAACGCGCAAGGAAGGGTACGCGGTTGCCGCCTTCATAGAGCGCACCCTTGAAGCCGCGCAGTACGCCGTTGGGCGGCTGCTTGGCGTGCAGGTCGTTGGTGCCGTCGTCGTACGTGTTCTTGATCGCACCGCCATTGTCGGAGGTGAAAATCACCAGCGTGTCCTGCGCAAGGCCAAGGCGATCGAGCGCGGCGAGCACTTCGCCGACGGACCAGTCGAGTTGGTGAATCACGTCACCGCGCCAGCCGCAGCCACTGGTGCCGCGAAACCGCGGATGCGGCACCATCGGCTCGTGGATGTCGTGCGGCGCGAGGTAGAGGAAGAACGGCTGTCCGGCTTTTTGGCGCTCGATGAAAGCGACCGCCTTTTTCGTCAGGGTGTCGGCGATGTCCTCGTCAACCCAGCGCGCCTTTTGCCCGCCGGTCATGTAGCCGATGCGGCTGATGCCGTTGATGATCGCCTGACCGTGCCCGGGGCCGGCCTTGATCTTGAGCAAATCGGGACGTTCAACCCCGGTCGGGTCACTCCCGATGCGCTGGCCGTAACTGACGGCAATCGGGTCCTTCGGGTCGAGGCCGACCACGAAGCGATCCTCGACGAACACGCACGGGGTCCGGTCGCCGGTCGCGGGAATGATGAAGCTGTAGTCGAAGCCGAGTTCGTTGGGGCCCGGCTTGATCTCACGGTTGAAGTCGGGCGGCGTCTCGCCGAGCCCGAGGTGCCACTTGCCAACGATGCCGGTGCGGTAACCCGCGGCCTTCAGCACCGAGGCCACGGTCGGCGTGCCAACGGGGATGAGCAGCGTCGCATTGCCCGCGGCGATGCCGGTGCCGGGCTGCCGCCACGCGTAGCGGCCGGTCATGAACGCGAAACGCGTCGGCGTGCAGACCGAGGCGGTGGCGTGCGCATCCGTAAACCGGAGACCTTCGCGGGCGAGCCGGTCGAGGTTCGGCGTCTTGACCTGATTGGCGCCGTAGCAGCCGATGTCCCCGTAACCGACGTCGTCGGAGAGGATGTAGATAACGTTGGGCCGGTCCGCCGCCATGCACCGGGCGGCCAGCAGGAGGGACACGAGCAACAGGAAGGGGCGGATCTGTTTCATGATCCGACGCAGCATTGCCGGGCACACCGGATTGTCGATGCCGGGGCGCGGCCGCCGCCGGCCAAGCATCCCGCCGCAAGACGACTCGAGCGGTGCCGAACTCTTTGTACCCGCGTTTGAGCCGGAGGCGAAAACGTGGTCACGTCGGAGGACCACGTGGTCGCTGCGCTCCAAAGCGGCCACCCTGATTCTGGAAACGCTAGCGAATCCAGTCAGGGTCCGCCAACTCACTGCAAGAGCCAAGTGGCGGCGGCGGTTTCGCGGCCCTCGGCCGGTCCGGTGTAGGCGGTGAGGTGCGCGCTCGCCCGGTAGAGGTCCGATGCGATACCCGGCGACGCGCCCTCGCCCGCCACCCATAGCGGGTGCGGGGCCCCGAGCGCGAGCAGGCCGGGCACGTCCAGGTACTTGGCGCCGCCCGGCAGAAAGCGCGGGTCGCGGTAATCTAACAGCTGGCCAAAGCGGAATCCACCGGTGGAAACCGCGGCCCGGTCGATCGCGCCGCCAGCCAGTGCCCGAGCCGCCGCGGCGACCGGACCGGCTCCGCCAAAACCGGCGACGGCGACAATCGTCGGATTCGGCTGCGTGCCACCACGGCCCTGCCGCAAGAATTTCACCAACGTCAGCACATCCTGGGTGCGTTGCGCGAAGAGCGCGGAATTGTAGCCAAAGGTGTAGCCGGCAAATTCACGCGGGTTCGCGACCTTGCGCGTCTGGGTGACCGCGCGGCCATCGGCAAGGAATTCACCCTGAGACAGCAGGTCGGCCCCGAGCACAATCGTGCCCGCGGCGAGCAACTGCCGCACGGCGGGCTTGAGGGTTCCGTCGGCGGCGTACAGCGCGGCCTTGCCGTCGTCGTCGAGCCAGAGGACGGCGCGACCGTTAGCCTTTTTCGGATACAGCCACACCACCGGCAACTGCTCGTGGTGGGTACGATTGGTGACCAGGCCGGTCATCTCAAGGTAGTCGCCGCGATCCTCCTTGGCCTTGAGCTGCCATTCGCCGTCACCCGCCCCCGCCCAGGTGCGGCCGATCAGGACCTCGACGGCGGCGCCGGCCGTGCGGCGCAGATTTTCCGGCACCGCCGCCGCGGCCCGCAACTGCTGCGCCGCGTCCTGCGTGAACCACTGCAGCAGTTGCCGCTCGAACGCGGGACCATCGGCCTTGGGGGCCGGGTGCTGCGCGTCCCAAACGGACAACTGCTCGCGGGTGAGCGGCGTGAAGTCCCGCTCGAGCACCGGAGTCTTTTGCCCGAGTTTGAAATATTGATTGAGCCACGTGAAGAAGGCCGAGCGGGAAACCGCGTTGTAGTTGTGGGGAAAGTGCTCGCCGCGGTGCAGCATCACTTCGTTGGGCGCCCCCAGGAAGGCGTAGTGCCGCTTCAACTCGGGGAAGCCCTTTGTCGCCATCTCCTTGGTCCAGTCGTTGGCCGTGGTCATGCCCTGCGGCTTCGGCGCAAACAGCGCGGCGAACTCGACATTGCCGGTATTGACCCGCAACAGCGACGAATTCTCACAGGTACAGCCGCCTTGCATCCCGGTACTCACCATGACCGCGGGAAAGGAGAGCTTGATGCGCGGGTCGATGGCCGCGAGCAGCATGGTCTGGGTTCCGCCGCCGCTCGCTCCGGTGATCGCGGTGCGCTCCGGGTCGACTTCGGGCAGACTGAGCAGAAAATCCAGCGAGCGCACCGCGTTCCACGTCTGGAGGCCCATGATGCTCTGGAGATTCGCCTCGGCCTGCGCGCTGTAGAGTCCCCAGTTCGCGGCCGTGTTCATCTCCGGGCGTTGCTTCGTGAAGCGATGGACGACCTCGGCTGTAAACTGGTTCGAGTCCGAATCACTCAACATGTCCCATTGCCACACCACGCAGCCCATGCGGGCGAGTTGCACACACATCGCCTGGAAGCGGCTGCGCCCGCCCTGCTCGAAACGTTCCTGCCCTGTGGCGATTTCCTGGCGCAGCTTGGCGTCGGTTTCTTCGGAAAGTCGCGCGTCTTTCCAGTGGCCGTGGGCGAAGAGCACGCCGGGAACTTTGCCGGTGACGTTCTTCGGCCGGTACAGATTACCCGTGACGTAGAACCCGGGCGCACTTTGAAAGTAAACCTTCTCGACCGAGTACTCGGGCAGATCAATGCGCCCGTGGATCACCGCCTGCAAAGGCGTCTTGGTCGGCATCGGCCACAAGCCCTGGGAAACCAAAATCTGCCGGCGCACCAGCGCCGCCCGCTCGGCCCACGCGGCCTGGTTCGTCGCCGGCGTGAAGGGGAAATAACCGTCGAGGCTTTTTGGCGTCTCCAGCCGAACATCATCGGGCAACGTTCCCGGCGCGAGAACCCGCGGGCCGGCGGCGGATAACGGATTGCACACCAGAAGGCCGGCGGCGACAGCAAGCAGAACGGGGTAAGGCTGTTTCATGGGCAAACGAGGGGAAGCGGTCGTTAACAGATCCGGCGGGGTACCGGCGCAATAGTCGCGACCTTCGGGACAACAAGCGCCGGGGTCAACCGCGCTAAAAATGGGTCCGCCGTTCAGCGCCCGCACGGTGCCACAACCGAAGGAAAGGCCAGCCCTGCCGGAAGCGCCCTCCGGAAGGCCAAGGGTTCAATACAAGAGGTAGGGCGTCCGCAGTGCCGCGAACGCCTCCAGTCCCTGTGCCCAACCGGCCGCGATGCTGGCTACGGAGACCCCGCGCAGCATCGCCTCGCGCACGGTCGACGTACCGAGGACCTTGTCGAAATAGTCGGCGTGAAACTCGAGCCGGTCGCCATACCGCGCCCGCACAGCTGCAAGGATCGCGAGCGTCGTCACCACCGAGCCGTACGCAGCGCGGTCCGTCACATGCAGCTGGCAGCCGCCGCAGCGTTGGCCGGAGAACTTCGAAAACGTCGGGGCGAACCAGGTTTCGCGAAAGGCGACGCCCGGCAAGTGGAGCGCATTCAAGTCCCGCGCCAGCAGATAGCCGTCGATCCAAGGCGCGCCGAAGCATTCAAAGGGCTTCGTGGTCCCGCGACCTTCCGAAAGATTCGTACCCTCGAGGATCACCTGCCCGGGATACACCGTCGCCGTGTCGGGTGTAGGCATGTTGGGCGACGGCAACACCCACGGCAGCCCGGTCTGGTCGAACCAGTCCGTCCGCCGCCAACCGTCCATCGGCACGACGGTGAGTTCAACGTGGCGCGCGAGAAATTTCGCATTGAACAGCCGCGCCAGCTCGCCGGCCGTCATGCCGTGGCGGCACGGCACCGGATACAGGCCGATGAAGGAACTGTGCCGCGGGTATTCGAGGATCGGACCCTCCAGCGTCACGCCGTTCACCGGATTCGGCCGGTCGAGCACGACGAACGGGATGCCCGCCTCGGCGGCCGCCTGCATGGCGTAAGCCATGGTCGCAATATACGTGTAGACCCGCGTGCCGACGTCCTGAAGATCAAACAGCAGGACATCGACCCCGCGGAGCATGGCGTGCTCGACGGTCTTGCCGGCCGGCTGCGTGTCGAACGCGCGCATCGTGGCATCGATGTCCTCGAGCGGGCGGTCCGGCAACTGGAGCGCCTGCCCGTAGAGGCTGAAGACCGGCAACCCGAAATGCTCATCCTGATACGCGTCGACAAACTCGCCGGCCTGCGCGTTGCCGCGGACGCCATGCTCCGGCCCGTAGAGAGCGGCGAGTTTTACCCCGGGGTGCGACCGGCAGCGCTCGACCGTGCTGCGCAACGCGCCGTCGACGCCGGTCGGGTTGGTGATCAAGCCGACGCGCCGACCACGCACCAGATCGAGGCGGGCTTCGAAAAGCAGATCGACGCCGAGCTTCATTTGGCAGGCGACGGACGGACGGCGGGCTCACCGGCCCACACCGGACGGTGGTGGGGCAGTTCCGCGCGGAAGTCACCGAGACTCGGCCAGAGCGAGCGCTGGTTAAGGTCCACCTCGGCGACGACAACCGTGCCCCACTTTTCCGCCTGCACAAGCGTCCGGCCCGTGCGGTCGAGTACGGCGGTGGTGATCCAATTCGAAGCGACATCGGTGTAGGTGCTGCTTACGACGAAGACGTGGTTCTCGCAGGCGCGGGCGCTCGCGAGCCCCGGGTTGCAGCCCCAGACGGGAAACGCGATCACCTCGGCCCCCTGCGCGGAGAGTTGCCGCGCCACCTCCGGGAAAAAGCCGTCGTAGCAGACCATAATGCCGAGTTTGCCGAAGCGGGTCTCAAACACCGGATACTCGTGCCCGGGTTGAATGCCCCCCTCGACCTCGCCGCGCGGGAGGGCGACCTTCCGGTATTTGCCGATGTACTTGCCGTCGGGTCCGATCAAAGCGCCCACGTTGTAGATCAGCGCGCCGTCGCGCTCGAGCAGGCCGGCGACGATGTAGAGGTTATGCTCACGCGCGAGCGTGCCGAAGTACTCGGTCGAAGGTCCGGGAACGGGCTCCGCACAGTCAGCGTACGGGCGCCGCAGGCCGTAAAAGGTGAGTGTTTCGGGCAACACCACGAGATCGGCACGCTGCCGGGCGGCGTCGGCAATGAGCGGGGCAAACTCGCGACAGTTGTCGGCGGGGGACTTTCCGCCGACCGGCCGATAGTGCACACTCGCCAGCCGCGCGAGCCGGGCTGCCGGTGGCGTGGTGGTGGTCAGCGCCGCGCCCGTCCACTCGATCCGCGCATTAGCCGCCCATTGCAAATGCAGTTCGACCACGGCCTGGGCGGCCTGGGGCGGTGCCCGATAGGTTGCGGTAACCTCGGTCCAGCCGTCGGGCCGAAGCGTCGTTTCGCCCGGGTATTCGGGTTCGGCGCGGGGCGTGTAACCGGGGAGGAAGCCCTTCACCATCGGCTCGTCGGTGAGCACGGGTTTACCCGCGGCGTTCTGCCAGAGGAGGCGAACGACGGCGTTGCGTCGTTCGAACGGCAAACCGTGCGCCTTGCGCAGGACCCGAAACGCATAATGTTGGCCGCCCTCGACGCTAAACGTGCGCGTCCAGAAACCGTGCAATCCTTCGCGGGCATCCGCCTCGATGATGAGGCGCCCCTGACCGTCGAGACCGCCGCTGGGATCGTAAGTAAGCCGCGGGCGGATTTCATCGCGGGGTGCGGCGGCCTTCCAGCCGTCGGGGACCGCGGCTTCGGCCGCGCGGGTGCACGGCGGCAGCACGAGGGCGAGGGCGAGCAGGGCAAAACCCGGGCAGACAAAACGGAAGGCGGTCAAAGCGCCCGGCCGGCAGCCCGGCCTACACGAGGGAGAAAAACGGCGGGCGGAGATCGACATGGCGGAACGGGGACAAAAAAAATCGGGTGGCGGAGGCTTACGCCCCAGCCACCCGACGAGCAATTAGATTAAGCTCAGAACCGGCCTTCAACGCTCAGCGTGAGCGTCGTGCCTTGGATCAGGAAGGTCTCCATTTGATCGGGCACGCCACGGTAGTAGCGCTGCGGCTCATTGAAGATATTCTGCACGCCGAAATTGACCGTGACATTGCGCGGAAGCTGGTAGCGCAGGTTCAGGTTGAAGAGGTCACGCGGGAGCATGTAACGGTCGCGGGACGGAGCCGCGATATTGGCGCCGCCGCGGATGCTACCGTCGGTATAATTCCAGCTGACCGAGGCGCCGAACTTTTTATAATCCCAGCTGAGATTCACGTTGGAGGTGAAGGGAATGAAGCCATTCACCTTTTCCGTCGTCAGATAAACGCCCGGGGTGCCGTAGTCGCCATGCGCCATGATCTGCGTGAAGTTGGCAGAGAGGCGAAGGGTCCGCAGCAGGCCGGGCAGGAAGCGGAACTGCTGGAAGTACTCGAGCTCCCAACCCTGCGTGAAAGCCGAACCCGCGTTGGAGTTCGCGAGGATTTCGTAGCCTTCGTAAAGGCCGTTGAAACCGTTGTCGGCGCCGATGCCGACGATGCCGACCGGCTGACCACCGCGGATATAGTCGTCGATCCGCTTGTGGAACCAGCCGACTTTCGCGTAGCTCCCGGTGCCGAAGCTGTACTCGGCGGCAAAGTCCCAGTTTTTGGACTTGGTCGGACGCAGGGCGGGATTGCCGAACGTGACGGTCTGGGCGGTCTCATTGATGCCAAGCGCGGTGACGGCGTTGGCGAGCGAAGGCCGCGACATACCCGTGCTCCACGCGGCACGCAGGCGAAGGTTCGCCGTGACGTCGTACCACGTATGCATGCTGGGGAAGTTCTGGGCGTATTCGCCGTCATTCCGGGTCGGGTTGTTATAGTCCTTGATCGCGGAACCCAACGGATCGGCCGTCTGCTGCGCGGCCGACGTGAGGGTGCGCGAGCGGACGTTGAGGTAGCCGATCGTCTCGGTGTTCTCGTGGCGGACGCCGCCGAGGTAACCAAAGCGGCCGATCTTGCCGTTCATCATGCCGTAGTAGCCGGTGATGATTTCGTGGGTCCGGACGCTCGCGTTCAGGCGGTTCGTGTAATAGTAGTACATGTCTTCCTGCCAGAGCGTCGGATCGACCAGCTTACCGTGGTTGAAGACCGCGGCGCCGTCCCAATACGGCAGGTTGCGACCGGTCTTCACCTTGTCCCAAGTCAGGATCGAGGGATCATTCGGCAGCGCGTCGCGACCGATGTAGCTCCAGCGGCGGTTCTGGCGGTAGAGCTCGACGTTGTGGTCGCGGATCGAGTAACCGGCTTTGAAGAAGCTCGGGAACTCCTCGAGGAACGGCAGCTTGATCTTTACGTTGCCGCGCGCTTCGCGGATGAGGTCGACGTCGAGGTTGCCCGCCGCGGTGTTGAGACCGTTGACCGAGGGGCGCCAGTTTTTCGGGTTGGTGAAATCAAGACCGCCGTTCTGGATGAAGCGCGGGTAGAGGTCGGACTGCGTGCGGTCGAGGATCCAGCCCACGCCGGTTTCACCGTTCGGTCCGACGACGTTGTTGGTCGCGGAGCCGACGAGACCGTTCGGCCCGACAAACGGAACATTGCCGATACGGTTAGTGAGCGACGCCTCGTTGCCGAGCGTGCGGTAGCGGGTACGGCTCCAGAGCGCGGCCCAGTCGGCCTCGAGGAAGCCGAGCACCTTGTGCTCGCCGGCAAAGTCGAAGTGGCGCAGCCGCTGGTCGCGGTTGATATTGGACGTGCCTTGATCGATGAGCGCAGGGGCCGTGGTGCCGGAGGTGGCGTTGGATGCGGTCGGCACGGCGCGAATGGTCGTGATGCGATCGGTGAAGCCCGGGACCACGCCGGTGTTGGTCGTGTTCGGCACCGTGGTCTGGCTACCGGCAAAGGCGCGCTGATTGTACTGGCGGCGCATTGGCTCGGGGGCGTTGTTGAGCACGATGTTTACCTTGAGCAGATCGTTCTGCGTCAGGCGGTAGTCCCACTTGCTGCTAATGCTGCGCTGCTTCCGGATATTGAAATTATCCCGCGTGCGGTAGTCCCAGACATAGGCCGGCTGGTTGTTGGTCTGCTGGAAATCGCGGTTCGTCTGGAAGTACCCGAAGGCGTTTTCGCTGTAGAAGGCGTTGACTGAGACGGCGAGATTCTCGCGCTCGGCGCCGAAGATGGCGAATTTCTCGGTGTACTGGAAATTAGCCAGACCATGGGTGCGGCGGGCCTCGCGGATCGGCACCTGCTCGGAGAACCACGGTGCCATGCGCACCTGGGTGTTAAAGACCATGCGGCGCTTTTCGCTCATGGAGAGCGGCGAGCGGGTTTTGAAATTTACGCTGCCGCCGAGAGAATCGACGGGGCGATCGGGCGTCTGGCCCTTGGTGAGCTCGAGCGACTCGAACATGGCACCGGTGAAGGCCGTCATGCGCGTCGTGCGGCCTTGCGCACTGAACGACGACATGCCGCCGCCGTCGATGGTGATCGAGGTCGTGCCGGCGCCCATGCCGCGCACGCTGATCTGTTCCACGACCTCGTCGCCGGGGTCGGCGAACGTCACCCCCGGGAGGCGAATGGCGAGCTCGGTGGCGTTCATGTTCGGCAAGTCGGCCAGCGCGTCCATCGAGGCGACGCTCTTCAGATTGTCCGCATTACGCTGCTGCGTGAGCGCCGAGGCCTGACCGGCCTTTTCACTCGCGACCTTGAAGGCATCGAGCATCAGCACTTGGCTGCTCATTGAGAAATTCTTGATCGCCGGCTGCCCGGCGCTGACCACCACGGCACTGCTATCGGTGTCGAGGCCGGTGTAGGTCACAACGAGCTCGTGCGTGCCGACCGGCACGTTGAGCAGATAGCGGCCGGTGTTGTCGACCAGCGTACTGAGCTTGAGGGCCGGAATCTCGACGCGGGCGCCAATCAGACCGTTGCCGGTGGTCTTGTTGGTCACAATGCCGGAGACGACCCCCGTGGCGGAAGCGGCAGCGGAATCGGCGGCAAGAGCGACAGGCGGACAAGCGCCGGCGAAGGACAATGCCAAAAGCGCCGCTTGCAGCAGACGCGTGGCACCGTTGAGGGAGCGGTAGTTCACAGGGTGTAGGGTTGAGCTAGGGTTGCGAGTATTCCGCGGGCCCTGCCGCAGAAAATCAGAGGTGCGAAGCCAAGAATCGACCGTTGCGACCTGCAAGAATCAAAAGGGGTGGCAGCGGAATCTTTGCAAAGCTGAATTGGGATGCCGGTTCCGGCCCGTCTTGGCGGACCTAGTTACGGTCGCCGCGCCGAGGGTAGCGCCAAGGTGGCGTCAGAGGGAACCACCACGCTTTCGGTTCCAGCCCAAGCGCGACGACAAAAGCGCCGAGAATGCTAGGGCCGGCCCGGTTCGAGACTGCCCATCCAGTGCCAGACCGCCTCAAATTGCTGCGCGGCGGACCCGTCAAACGGCGCGGCGAGCAGGGCCTTTTCGCGATCCTTTGTGTAACGGGGCATAATGGTGGTCGGCGCGATGCGCTGCGGCCAGTGCACCCAGCGTTGGTAATAGTCATACCGGAGCCGCTGCCCCGCGAGCTGGAGGTTGGGCCCCTGCCCTTCGAACACCTGCAACGCCGCCCGCATGCCAGAATCGTGGCAAGCCACACACGAGTATCCCGCCTCCCCCGCCACCTTGCCGCCGATCTCGATCCAATCCGGGCGTTTCGCCGGAGCCGGCGTCGACAATGGCACCCCGTGCTTCGCCGCCAACCCGGCCGCGAGTGCCGCGGCCCGACTCGCGAACGCCGGCATCCGCGACTCCTGCCATGGCCGGAGACGCCCCGCCTGGCCCGCAAACAATTTCTCGAGCCACGCTTGCTGAAACTTTTCCCCCGCTAAGGTCAGGTCCGGCAACTTGTTCTCCCCGCCCGCCGCGTGGCACTGACCGCACTGCAACGCCTTCATCTGGCCCGCGACATATTCCGCCGGCGCGAAACGCCGCAGCGACTGGATGCCGACATCGCGGTCGGCGTTGCGAAAAGCGAGCAGCGCCGCGACGTCCGCCGGCGTCAAATGCAAGTCGGGAGCAAGGCCGCGCGTCGGCGCCACACACCCCTTCACCGCCCAATCGCTGCGCACAACCTCCTCAAACGCCGGGGCAATCGCCTTGGCCGCCGCCACCTCATGGCACGCCGCACACTTCGCCGACACAATGGCTCCACCCGCGGCCGCATCGCCGCGCGACGAAGCCGGCACCGCCGCCGGCTGGCGCGAACGCACCAACGCCGCCAACTGCCGCGCCTCGTCGGCACTCAGGCGCAGATCAGGGAAGGTCGTGTCCGGATGATGGGCCGCCGGTTGCCGCAAAAAACCGATGAGCCCCGCGTCCGTGTGCCTCCGCTCTTTGGCTAGAGGCTCAAGCCAGAATCCCAAATGCAAGGTCTCGGCCAACGCCGCGCCCGCGGCCACACTCGCGGCGTCGGTCGGCACCCGTTCCTCCAGCGGACCGGCCGCGGGTTGGTTAGCCAAATACGCCGCCACCTCCGCGGCGCGGCCGGTCGCCACCGACGGACAGTGCCCCTGTGGCGCCGCCACCCAACGCTCCAACCAGGCACGGTCGAAACGAGCGCCCGCGGCCGTGAGATCCGGCGCCGTCTGCCGGACTTCCGGCGCGAGCTCGGTGGACAAACCGCCGCGCGGAACATGGCATTTGATGCAGTGCGCGGCCGCAAACACCTCGCGCCCCGCCCGCGCCTGGCTCCACGCCGCCATCTCGGCGCCGGGCAAATGCCGGAACGCCGCCGCCGGCACGGGCTCGGTTTTAAACCCCGGGGTGCTCCACATCAGGCGAATCCGGCCTTCGCCGTTGGCCTTGCTCCGGTAGCTGCAAAAAATCGCGTGCGGCCCCTTTGCCAGCGTGACCGCGGCCGGCGCCGTGAGCGGCAGCTTGCCGCTCGCGATCGTCTTGCCATCGAGCACAAGCGAGACCTCGCCCTCGCCTTCGAGGGAAAACGTGTAGTCGTCGCGGTCCGGCACGAGCAGCGAACCTTGGAAGGCCGCGCCAAACGCGCCGTTGCGCGGGGTGATGAACACCGAGGGCGACGTGCCCGCCGGAACCGTCAACGCAAGTTGGTCGACGCGTAGCGTGTCGGTAATCTCGGCGTTGAAACTCAGCGCCAGCCCCGGTTCACCCGCCGGCGCCGACGGTACTACCTTCACATCCGCCCAACGCACGCCCGCGGTTTTAAATTCCGGCGCGAAGGCGTGCACCGTGTGATAAATCGTCTCGCGCACGAGCGCCCCCTTGGGGTCGCGCAAATCGAGCTTCAACTCCATCTGCATCGCTGGCGTCATCTTCGGGATGTAGAGGAAAACCGAACGCCCGTCCTCGAGGAGCATCGCCGCGGCGACCGGCACGGTGTCGATCACGTTGTGCGCACCCTTTGACGGCTCGGTGACCGCACGCTCCTCGGCCTTGACGTCGCGCTGGTCGATCGAGAACCGGCCCGAGCCGTACTGCGGGCCCCAGACATAATTCCACTTGCTGATGGAGTAACGCGCCGGATCGCCGGCGGTCTTGGCGTCAAGCGGCGCGGAAAACCGCACCAATAATCCGTTCTCGTGCGCGTGCAGTTCCACCGGCACCGGCGTGGTCACGCCCGTGTAGCGGATGCGTTGCAGCGCATCACGACCGTTCGTCTGCCAGCCCCGAAAACCGACGACGTAGAGCTGACCGTTCTGCGGGTGAAACCGCGCGCGCATGACCGCGGCGCTGACATCGATCGGCAGGCGGTACACGCCGCCCTGCACGACGCCGTTCACTTCTTCGCGCAGCACGCGGAAGAGCGAGGACTTGCCATATGAAAGATGCAGCATCTCACCCGCGTGCCGCGGGTCCCACGCGGTGTTTTCCGGCACCCAGGTCTGGCTGCCGCTGGAGTTGTCGACCGCGTACGGAATCCAGCACAGCGGCAGGTCGTAGCTCGTCGGCGCGCCGGGCAAAACCCCCGCGAAGACATTCCTGTTTTCCCACTTGCTCGGAACAACGCCGTTGAAGGTCGTAGTGCCGGGTCGCGTCCAGGTTATCTTGCAGACTGGCACCCAGGTACCCTCGTTCTCGCCCGTCGTCACCACTCCGTCCGGACTCACGCCGACGCCGCCCGGCGCCCGCAGGCCCCAAGCTACACGCTCGAGTTTCGAACCGTCCTTGCTGACCTTGAGCACGGCGCCGTTGTGTGGCGTCCACGCCATGAAGCCGCGGCCGCCCTGGTTCACCGGCATCGCCTTGCTGAAGTAGAAATTCCCCTCGCGGTCCGTCTCCAGATCGAAGCTGAACTCGTGGAATCCGGCCGTGATGAGCACGTCGTTGTTGAAGCACTCGTAGCGGTCGGCCTCGCCGTCGCCGTGGAGATCGGTGAGCCGAGTGATCTGGTCGCGACCCTGCGTGTAGATCACGCCGTCGACGATCTTGAGCCCGAGCGTTTGAAACAGGCCGCTCGCAAAACGCCGCCAGGTCACCTTCGAGAGATCGCCGTCGATACCCTCGGCGATCCATACGTCGCCGTTCCAGGTCGAGGCCGCGAGGCGCTTGCCATCCGGGAAAAAATCAAACCCGCCGAAACGCGGCGGCGATTTCCACGGGTTGTCCGCGGGCAACGGGATCACGTCGACGGCATAGGTCTTCTTCGCCGCGTCGGGATCCAGCTGACCCTTCAAGGCAAAGGTCTGCGGAAACAAGGCCGGCCCGCCACGCAACAGCGGCGCCAGGTCGGCCGGCGGCGGCACCGCCGCGGGATCGAGGGCCTTTTCCGCGTAAACAATCTTGAAGCGCGCGGGCGGCGTGCCCTTCGCCACCACCACAGTCTGGCGGCCGTCCGCCGCGGTCACCAGGGTCACTCCGGCGGGTGCCCCGACGAGGTAGACGCGCGCGGCCGCCTGCACGCGCCGATCCGGTTTCGCCGTCACGGCCCACTCGAGTTCGGCGGGGGCCGCGGCCGCGACCGCGACGGTCCGAGTGATCGCGCGGACCCCGCCCACCTGCTCCAGCGCGGGCAGTTCGTGGACCTCGACCCCGCCGAGCGTGTAATGCAGCACCGTCTGCTGGCCGTGACGATAGAGTCCGCGGTAGCGCCCGAGCGCGTGCGGGAGCGGACCATTTTTTTGTTCGCGTGGATCGGACCAGTCGCCGTTGAGCGCCACCCCGAGACCGGCCGGATTCTGGAAAAACAAGTTCGTCTCCCCCTCCGGGTAGTGGGAGTTGCCGCCGTGGGTCCCGCTCCACGGCGTGCCATCGAGGACCAGCGCGCCGCCAAAGCCCGCCCGCCACGCGAGCAACTCGGTATCAAACACCACAGACACGTCGCGCGCGTCGCCGAGTTTGATCGCCAACCCTTTCAGCGCGGCCACGGAGCCCGCGGGAGCGGCAAGAATCGTGTCGGCGAGGAACGGCCCGGTGTCGATTTCGCGCCACCACTGGTCGCCGGCGCGGGCTTTCTTCCCGGCGCCGGTCTGCTTCCGCGCTGCGGCCTGTTCAGCGGCGGCACAGGGACGAAAGAGCGCGGTGCAACAGAGCAGGACGACGACACACGCGGAGAGGCGGCGCAACGAGGGTAACATGCGCGGCGATTGGCTCAGGAAGGGGGGCACCGGACAAGCCAAAGGTGGGCGGGCGGTCCGAACCAGCCCGATGCGGACATCCGGCCCGCCGGGAGCGGAGCCTCACGCCCGTACGGCCCGGGCGTCGATGAACGCGCGGATCACATCGGGGTGCGCCTTCATCCGGTGCTTCACGATCGGCTTCGACTTGAGCGCCTCCAGGCTCGGGTGCGTCGGCTCCACGCCGATTGTGCGGCGGATCGTGTCGGGAAACTTCGCCGGGCTCGCGGTGGAGAGGATGACGCTCACCCGGTCCGCGCTCAGCTCCTTGAAACCGCACGCCGTATGCGGATCGGCAACGTAGCCATGTTCGCGATACACGCGGGCGATGATGCTCGCGATCTCGGCGTCACTGGTGCGCGAGGCGGAGAACGAGTCGCGATTGAAGTTTTGGAACTGATAGGCGCCCGTGGCGCGGAAGGTCTGCATGACCTCGCGGACGCGCGCCGGATCGCGGCCGACGGCGAAGTAGATGAAGCGCTCGAAGTTCGACGCGACCTGGATGTCCATCGAGGGGGCCAGGCTCGGCTGCACGTTGCCCACGCGGTATTCGCCGGTGGTGAAGAGGCGGTAGAGGATGTCGTTCTGGTTGGTGGCGACGCGGAAGCCGCGGATCGGCACCCCCATCTGCTGGAGCATCCAACCGGCGAGGACATTGCCAAAGTTGCCCGTCGGCACGACGAACTCGACGTTGCCGCGCTCGCTGGCCGGCAGCTTGAGCCAAGCGTACAGGTAGTACACGCATTGGGCGAGGACGCGGGCGAGGTTGATGGAATTCACCGCCGACAAGCGGTGGCGCAGCCGGAATTCCTGATCCCCGAAGATTTCTTTAATCGAGGTCTGCGCGTCATCAAAGGTGCCGTCGACCGCGAGGGCGAAGACGTTGTCCGCGCCCGTGCAG
The DNA here is from genome assembly GCA_903820035.1 of uncultured Opitutia bacterium. Taxonomy (GTDB): domain Bacteria; phylum Verrucomicrobiota; class Verrucomicrobiia; order Opitutales; family Opitutaceae; genus ER46. Next base: position 32,323 of record CAIJFT010000332.1, on the reverse strand, counting down.
GTCATCTGCCGCTCCTGCAGCGGCGAGACGCGACCGTCCGGATAGAGAATAAAGATCGCGGTGCCCGGCCGGCCGAGCAGGCCGTGGATCGCGGCGGCGCCGGTGTCGCCCGAGGTCGCGCCGAGGACATTGATGGTCTCGCGGCGGACCTGACACTGGTGCGCGTAGAGATTCCCGAGCAACTGCAGGGCGAAGTCCTTGAACGCGAGCGTCGGCCCGTGGAAGAGCTCGAGCACGTAGAGATTTTTGCCGAGCGGCTTGAGCGGCGCGATCGAGGGATCGGTGAACCGCGTATAGCTTTGCGCGACGAGGTCCCGCAACGTGTCGGCGGGGATGTCGGTGGCAAAGACCCGCAGAAATTCAAAACAGAGTTCCGCGTAGGGGAGCTTCTCGAAGCGTGCGAGCTGGCCGGAAAAATCCGGCAGCGATTCGGGCAGGTAGAGCCCGCCGTCCGGCGCCAGGCCGGTGGCAACGGCATCGGAAAAACCGAGGGTTGGCGTCTGCCCGCGGGTGGAGAGGAATTGCATAGAGGTCAGAGGTCGGAGGTCAGATTCCAGAAGTCAGCGCTTCGCGACAAATGACGCCGGTTTGTTGATCATACTTCCCAGCATGCGGCCTACTTCGTGCAGCCGCGAACGCAAATCGTCGAATCGATCTCGCGACAGGTAGCCGTGCGCTTCGGCATTTATCAGCCAGTGCTCCGTCTCGTGTGCCTCACCATCGGCATCGACGAGCTTTGCCACAAAGGCGGCTTCGTAGCGCCGTTTTCCCCACGCCTCCGCGAGGTTCGCACCCACGGATCGCGAGGAACGCCTCACTTGATCGGTCAAAGCGTAACGTTCCTCCGCAGGCCAGGTCTTCGAGAGGCGGAAGACCTTCTGCGACACCGCGTGCGCTTTTTGCCGGACGATCAAATCGGTGAAATGCCGGATTGGCCCCGGCCTGCCCGCCACGGGTTCCGGCATCTGCTCTCTGACCTCTGGCATCTGAGTGCTGACGTCTGCGTTTCAGCTCGATCAGCCGAGCTGATCGAGCTGAAACGCCTTGTGCGCCGCACGGGCCGCGTCGTCGGCCTTGTCCTTGGCGATCACGACGGAAATCTTGATCTCGGAGGTGCTGATCAACTCGAGGTTGATACCGGCGTCGGCGAGCGCGCTGAAGAGCGTCGAGGCCACGCCGCTGTGTGTGCGCATGCCCACGCCGACGACGGAGAGTTTAGCGATCTTGTCGTCAAGGGTCACGCTGCCGCCGATGGCCTTGAGCACGGGCGCGAGCGTCTGCTCGGCCTTGAGCGTCTCGGTCTGGGGCACGGTGAAGGTGAGATTCGCCACGCCGTCCTTGCCGACGTTCTGCACGATCATGTCGACGTTGATGTTAGCTTCGGCGAGCGCGCGGAAGACCTTGGCCGCGGTGCCGGGCTTGTCGGCGATGTTGCTCACGACGACCTTGGCCTGGTCCTTGTCGACCGCGACGCCGCGGACGACGACCTTTTCCATGTAGGCGACTTCTTGTTTCACGATGGTTCCTGGGTTGTTGTTGAAAGAGGAGCGGACTTCGAAAACGACGTTGTATTTGGAGGCGAACTCGACGGAGCGGGTCTGCATGACCTTGGAGCCGAGCGAGGCGAGCTCGAGCATCTCGTCGTAGCTGATTTCCTGAAGTTTCTTGGCGTCTTTCACGACGCGCGGATCGGCGGTGTAGACGCCGTCGACATCGGTATAGATCTCGCACTTGTCGGCGTGGATGGCGGCGGCGAGCGCAATGGCGGTGAGATCGGAGCCGCCGCGGCCGAGCGTGGTGATCTGGCCGTCGTCGTTGATCCCCTGGAAGCCGGCAACGATGATAACCTTGCCCGCCTCGAGATCCTTGATGAGCGGCTTGGCGTTGATCGTCTTGATTTTCGCCTTCGTGTGCACCGTGTCGGTGAAAATGCCGGCCTGCGCGCCGGTGTAGCTCACGGCCTCGACGCCAATGCCGTGCAGCGCCATCGCGGTGAGGGCGATGGTTTCCTGCTCACCGATCGAGAGGAGCTGGTCCATCTCGCGCTCGCTCGGCATCGCGCACACGGCCTTGGCGCGCGCGATCAGTTCGTTGGTCACGCCGGCGCGGGCGGAGACGACGACGACGAGTTCGTTGCCGGCATCGCGGTTGGCCTTGATGCGCGCGGCGACGTTCTTGATGCGATCGACGTCACCGACAGAGGTGCCGCCATATTTCTGGACGATTCGGGCCATGATGCAGTTGAGTGTTGAGAGCTGAGAGTTGAGAGAATCGAACGGGTGTGAAGCAGCGAGAGGGAGGAAGGCGGACAGTTGGTGCGGTCACTCAACTCTCAACCCTCAGCTCTCAACCCGGTCGTTCATTCGAAGTCCCCGATGCGCAGCAGCACGGGTTGGTCGAGCACGGCGGCGAGGGCGCGGAGTTGGCGCAGGGTCGCGCCCATGGCCCGTTCGTTGCTTTCGTGGGTGGTGAGGACGAGCGAGGCGGCGCCGGGCTGATCGGCGGGGCTCTGGATCACGCTTGCGATACTGACCTGCTGTTTCGCCATCACGGATGCAACGCGGGCAAGGACGCCGGGCTGATCCTTGACGGTGAGGCGGAGATAATAGCGCGAGCGAATACTCTCCGGCGGCGCGAGCCTGCCGCGATTGCGCGGCGACGCGGCGACCTCGCCCAGCAGGTGTGCGCCCTTGCCGTGCTTCAGGAGAGCGGCGGCGTCGACAATGTCGCTGATGACCGCGCTCGCCGTCGCATCCTGCCCGGCGCCGCGACCGCTGTAGAAGGTGGTGCCGACGACGTCGCCCGTGACCGAGACCGCGTTGAAAACGCCGCTGACGTTGGCAACGACGTTACCCTCGGGGAGCAGCGTCGGGTGCACGCGGACGGAGATCTCGTTGCGGGCGAAGTCGCGCGTGATGATCGCGAGCAGCTTGATCCCGAAGCCGAGCATGGCGGCGTTCTTGAAATCCGCCGGCGTGATCCGCGAGATACCTTCGACGATCATCTGGTCGGTCTTGACCCAGACGCCGTGCGCGAGCCACGTCAGGACCGAGGCTTTGTGGGCGGTGTCCCAGCCATCGACATCGAGCGACTCGTCGGCCTCGGCGTAACCGAGCCGCTTGGCCTCGGCGAGAACGGCGGCATACGGCGCGTCCCGCTCCTCCATTTGCGTGAGGATGTAATTGCACGTGCCGTTCAGGATACCGTAGATCCGGGGAAAGCGGTTCGCGACCAAACCCTCCCGCAGCGCCTTGATGATCGGAATGCCGCCGGCAACGGACGCCTCGAAAAAGAAATGACCGCCGTGCCGCTGCGCCGTCGCGATGATCTCCGGACCGTGCTCGCAGATGAGGGCCTTGTTCGCCGAAACCACGACCGCGCCGCGTCGGAGCGCCGCGAGCGTGACCTGGCGGGCAAGCGTGGTGCCGCCCATGAGTTCGCACACGATCTGGATCGAGGGGTCGGTCGCGATCGACATCGGATCGTCGGTCAGCGCCTTGGCCGGAACCTTAATTGCGCGCTTCTTCTTCAGGTCGCGGACCGAGGCGCGGGCGAGCACGAGTTTGGCGCCGAGACGCGACTCAAGTTCGGCGAGGTTGGCCGAGAGGTGTTTCCAAACGCCCTGCCCGACCGTGCCGAAGCCGCAGAGGCCGATGTTGAGAGGGAGGGGTTCGCTCATGGTTTCGGTGGGACGCTGCCGGCGGGGGTGGCCGCCTTCTGACCGATCTTGGATTCCGTGCCGGCCAGCAAACGGGAAAGATTCGCACGATGGCGCAGAATGACAAAGCACGCAACCAGGGCCGCGGAAACGACGAGCAGCGTCGGCTGGTGCAGGAAAAACGCCGTGACCGGCAGCGAAGCGGCCGCGAGGCAAGACCCAAGGGAAACGTAGCGCGACGTCCCGACGACCACGAGAAACACGACCAGCGCGATGCCGATGCCCGCGGGGAACAGCACCGCAAAGCCGCCGCCGGCCGTCGCGACACTCTTACCGCCGCGGAAGCCGGTGAAGCACGAGAAACCGTGACCGAGGGTGGCGGCGACGAGTCCGGTGACGCCCATTTCCAGCGACGTGGCGCCGGCGCCGATCATGAACGGACCCAACGCCCAACCGGCCGCGAACGCGCCCTTGAGCACATCGAGAAAGAGCACGAGGTTGCCCGGACCGGAGCCGAGCACGCGGCGGACGTTGGTCGCGCCGGGATTTTTACTGCCAACCTCGAAGATGTTCACGCCCTTCACCCGCGCGACCAGGTAACCAAAGGGCAGAGCCCCGAGGAGGTAGCCGATCGCCGCAGCGAGGATGAGCGAAGCGAGCATGACAGAAACGGCGTTGGGTTACGCAGCGCCACTCCGACCGCGCCGGTATCCCACCGCCTGAACGGCGGGACCAGCGGCCGCTGCGGCCAAGTTCCGGCCGGTAAACGCCGGGCAACCTGAGCGTCTACCGCTCACAGCTGAACAAACTTGGCCATTTTGATGGCGGGATGGCCCTTGATGTCCTTGCGCGCATCCTCGCCGGGCTCGGTATCGACGCGCACCACCATGTAGGCGGTGCCGCCGGGGGTGAGGCGGGAGAGCGACATGTCGGCGATGTTGACGTTCGCCTTGCCGAGGATGGTGCCGATCGTGCCAACCATGCCGGGTTGGTCGACGTTTTCCAGGACGAGCAGTTTGCCGTCGGCCGCGACTTCGACCTCGCGGCTGTTGATGCTGACAATGCGGGGCTGGTTGCCCTTGCCGATGAGCGTACCAGCCGCCGAGTACACCTGTGCATCGGGCGCAACCGCCTCGACCTTGATGAGTTCACTGTAACCGCAGTCGTCGGTTGACTTCACCACTTCCGCGCGAATGCCGAGCCGCTCGAGCAGCACCGGGGCGTTGACGAAATTAACCTGCTCGCCGCTGATCCGGCGCAGATAGCCGCGTTCAATGGCGCGGGTGACGGCGTTGGCGTCGAGATCGACGAGCTTGCCGTAGTAGGTGATGCGCAGTTGCGCGATCTGCGCGGGCGCAATCTGCTGTACGAGGGTGCCCAGCTTGGTGCCGAGGTCGAGGTAGGGCCCGAGGATCTTCAGTGCGGCGGCGTCGATCGAGGGGACGTTGACGGCGTTGCGGATCACGCCCCCGTTGAGAACGTCGGCGATCTGCTCGGCAATCTCGATGCCGACTGATTCCTGCGCTTCGGCCGTGGAGGCGCCGAGGTGCGGAGTGAGTACGACGTTGGGCAGCGAGCGGAACTCGCTATCCTTCGCCAAAGGCTCCTCTTCAAAAACATCAAGGCCGGCAGCCGCCACCTTGCCGCTCTTGAGGGCCGCGATGAGGGCGGACTCCTTGATGATGCCGCCGCGGGCGCAGTTGAAGATGCGGAGACCTTTCTTGCACTTCTCGAAGGCCGCCTCGTCGATCATGTACTTCGTATCGTCGGTCAGCGGCATGTGCACCGTGATGTAGTCCGACTGCGTGAGCAGTTCGTCGAGGGTGACACCTTCAACCTGCATCGCCTTGGCGCGACTGGGTGCAAGATAGGGGTCGAAAGCGAGCACGCGCATCCCGAAAGCTTGGGCCCGTTTGGCGACTTCGCCGCCGATCCGGCCAAGGCCGACGATGCCGAGCGTTTTGCGGAAAAGTTCGATACCCGAGAAGCTCTTGCGATCCCACTGGCCGGTCTTCATCGAGGCGCCGGCCTGCGGCACCGGGCGCGCGCCACAGAGAATATGGGTGAACGTGAGTTCGGCCGTGGCGATGGTGTTGCCCGCGGGCGTGTTCATGACGACGACCCCATGGTTGGTGGCGGCCTCGACGTCGACGTTGTCCACGCCAACGCCGGCGCGGCCGACAACCTTAAGAAGCGGGGCGGCCTTGAAGACCTCCGCCGTAATCTTCGTCTCCGAGCGGACAGCGATGGCGTGCACGTCCTTGACGAGCTCAAGGACCTTTTCCGGCGACGAGCCGTAGGCCTCAATGACTTCGAGGCCGGGCTGCTGGCGCAGGTAGGCTACTCCCTTGGGTGAGATCTTGTCGGCTACGAGGACTTTCATCAGAGAAAAATTCTTCCGAGGGAAATCCCCGCACGCATCCCTAGCAAGGAAAAGCTTTGGGCCCCGGGCCGAGACCGCGGGCCTTTTCCATTTTTGCTTCGTCCAGCCGCAGACCTTTGACAAAAGCATTTCGCCCCCCCCCACTCGGTTCCCGTCCAACAAGGGGCTTCGCCTCTTGCGTTTACCGGACTTAGCCCCTCCCCGATCCCATGATGTCGCTCATTTCTTGCCATCGACTGCTCTCCGTCCTCGCCCTCCTGTCACTTTCCCTAGGCCTGACCGGATGCGGCGACGCGAAGCCGGCCGCGAGCGGGGGCGCGGGCGCCAAGGGCGGTCGCGGCGGAGGCGCCGCCCCGGTGCTCGCGGGCACCGTCCAACGCAAGGTCGTGCCCCTCATGATCGAGGCGATCGGGGCCGTGGAACCCATCCGCACCACCGCGGTGCGCTCCCAGGTTACCGGGACGCTCCAACGCATCGCCATTAAGGAGGGTCAGGACGTGAAGGAAGGCGACCTCCTCTTCGAGATCGACCCACGACCATTCGTCAACGCCCTCAAGTCGGCCGAAGCCGACCTGCAGAAGGCCAAGCTGCAACTCGAGACCGCCCGCAGCCAAGTCGAACGCTACCGTGGTTTAACCGCCGATCAGATGGTGTCGAAGGAGCAGTTTGAGAAAATCTCCGACACCGCCCGTAGCCTTGAGTCCGAGGTCCTGGCTGACGAGGCCAAGCTCGCCACCGCCAAACTCAACGTCGAGTACTGCTCGATCCGGGCGCCGATGGCTGGCCGTACCGGCAACATGACGGTGCACGAGGGCGATCTCGTCCGCACCAATGAGGCTGGTGGCCTGCTCGTGACCATCAACCAGCTCAATCCGATCTACGTCACGTTCGGCATCCCCCAACAGTATCTCGGCACCCTCTCGCGCTACCGCGCGACCGGCGCGCTCAAGGTCAAGGTGGTGCCGCCGGGGCCCGACGAAAAACCCGAGGAAGGAGTGCTCACCTTCATGGACAACACCGTCGATTCTTCGACCGGCACGTTGAAGCTCAAAGCCTCGTTCCCCAATTCCCAGCAACGGCTCTGGCCGGGGCAATTCGCCACCGTTTCGGTGACCCTCGCCACCCCGGAGGTTCTGACGGTACCGAGCAGTTCGTTGCAAACGTCGCAGTCGGGCCAGCACGTCTACGTGATCAAGGCCGACAAGACCGCCGAGCTCAGGCCGATCGTGGTCGAGCGCAATTTCGAGGCCGACGCTGTCATCGCCAAGGGCCTGACCGAAGGTGAAATGATCGTCATCGACGGCCAGTTGCGCGTGGTCCCCGGCCGCCCCGTCGAAGTCAAGGACCCCGCCGGCACCTCCGGCCCCAAGGCCGGCAAAAGCGGCAAGAGCGCCGGTGAAGGCAAGGGCAAGAAGAAGGACCAGGAAAACAAAGCGCCATGAACATTCCCGAACAGTTCATCCGCCGCCCGGTGATGACGACGCTCGTCACCGCCGCCATCACCCTCTTCGGGTGGATGGCGTACGAAAAGCTGCCCGTCAGCGATCTGCCGAACGTCGACTTCCCCACCATCTCCGTCTCGGCCAGCCTCCCCGGCGCCAGCCCGGAAACGATGGCCGCCTCGGTCGCCACGCCGCTCGAACAACAGTTCTCGAGCATCGCCGGCATCGACTCGATGACGTCGACCAGCTCGCTCGGGAGCACATCGATCACCCTGCAGTTCAATCTCGACCGCAACATCGACGGCGCCGCGCAGGACGTGCAATCGGCGATTGCCGCCGTGCAGCGCCGGCTGCCGCGGGACATGCCGAGCCCGCCGTCTTTCCGCAAATCCAACCCCGCGGAAGACTCGGTGCTGCTGCTCGCTCTACTGTCCGACACGCTTTCGCTTTCGGAAGTCAACGAATACGCCGAGACGGTCCTCGCCCAACGGCTCTCGACGGTCGACGGCGTTTCCCAGGTCAACGTTTACGGCTCGCAGAAATATGCCGTGCGGGTGCGCCTCGATCCGCGCGCCCTCGCCGCCCGCGGCATCGGCATCGACGAGGTCCGCAGCGCCCTGGACGCCAACAACGTCAACCTCCCCGCCGGCACCCTCGACGGCGCCCATAAGTCCACGACGTTGATCGCGACCGGACAACTCGGCTCGGCCGAAGGTTTCCGCAAGGTCATCGTCAGCTATCGCAACGGCTCCGCCGTTCGCCTCGCCGATGTCGCCAATGTAATCGACGGCATTGAAAACGAAAAATCCTACAGCTGGTTCGACCAGCGGTTCGTCGACGGCGAAGAGGATCCGACGTTCGCCAGCGGCCAGAAGGCCGTTCGCGCCATCACGCTCTCGATCCAACGCCAGCCGGGCACGAACACGATCAAGGTCGTCGACGGCATCAAGGCCCTGCTCCCCGCGTTCCGCGCCCAACTGCCCGCCGCGATCCGGCTCGAGATCTTCAGCGACAAGTCGCTTCCGATCCGCGACTCGGTGCACGACGTCAAGTTCACCCTGATCCTCGCCATCATCCTCGTGGTGCTCGTGATCTTCCTGTTTCTGCGCTCCGCCGCCGCCACCCTCATCCCCAGTATCGCGATGCCCATCGCCGTACTCGGTACGTTTGCGGTGATGTATTTCTGCAACTTCAGCATCGATAACATCTCCCTCCTCGCTCTCACGCTGTCGGTGGGCTTCGTCGTCGACGACGCCATCGTCATGCTGGAAAACATTGTCCGGCACATCGAGCTCGGCGAAACGCCGATGGCGGCGGCGCTCAAGGGCTCGCGCGAAATCGGGTTCACCATCCTCTCGATGACGATCTCGCTCGTCGCGGTCTTCATCCCCGTGCTGTTCATGGGCGGCGTCCTCGGGCGCCTGCTGTTCGAGTTCGCCGTGACCATCAGCGCCGCGATCCTGGTGTCGGGCTTCGTCTCCCTCACCCTCACCCCGATGCTGTGCAGCCGCTTCCTGCGGCCAATCCAGCATGGGGTCGCCCACGGCTGGTTTTACCGCGCCACTGAAAGCCTCCTGCAGGGCAGCGTGAAGCTCTACGACATCACCCTGAAGGCCGCGCTGCGCCACCGCGGCCTAACCTTGCTCGTCGCCTTCGCCACGGTCGGCCTGACGATCTGGCTGCTCGTCCTCTTGCCGAAGGGCTTCATTCCGACCGAAGACACCGGCCGCATTAGCGTCTCGATCGAAGCGGCGCAGGATGTTTCGTTCGAGGCCATGGTCCGCCACCAGCGCGCCGTCATGGCGGCCGTGGCCAAAAATCCCTACGTCGCCGACCGCTCGTCCATGATGGGGAGCTTCGGTCGCAGCGGCGGCGGCTCCATCAACACCGGACGCATGTTCGTCGGCCTCATTGACCGCGACAAGCGTCCCAATGCGACCGTGATTGCCCAGATGCTGCGCAACGACACGGCAGGCATCCCCGGCGTAAAAGTATTTCCCCAGGTCCCCCCGAGCATCCGCCTCGGCAGCCGCGGCTCGACCTCGGTCTATCAATACACGCTCTACGGCACGGACCTCCAGGAATTGTACAAGGCGACGCCGGTGATGCTGGACCGGGTGAAGGAAATCCCCGGCCTCATCGATGTGAACTCCGACCTGCAGATCACGAGCCCGCAGGTCATCATCGACATCGACCGCGACAAGGCGTCGTCGCTCGGGCTCAACGCCTCGCAAGTCGAGGAGAGCCTCTACAGCGCTTTCGGCGCGCGGCAGGTCTCAACCATCTACACGCCCACCAACCAATACTCGGTCATCCTCGAACTCGATCCGAAGTACCAACGCGACCCGAGCTCGCTCTCGCTGCTCTACCTCCGCAACCGCGACGGTAAGCAGATCCCGCTCGAGGCCGTTTCGAAGATCCGCCAAACCGTCGGCCCGCTCACGGTCGCCCACATGGGTCAGGTACCCGCCGTCACCATCACCTTCAACCTCCTGCCGGACTTCGCCCTCAGTCAGGCCACCGCGGAGATCGAACGCATCGCCCGCGAAGTGATGCCATCCACCGTCAACGGCACCTTCCAAGGCACGGCCGCCGCCTTCACCAGCTCACTGCGCGGACTCGGCTGGACGCTCCTCATCGCGGTGCTCGTCATCTATCTGGTGCTGGGCGTGCTCTATGAGGACTTTGTCCACCCGCTCACGATTCTCTCCGGCCTACCCTCCGCCACCTTCGGCGCGCTGGTGACACTGCTGATCTTCAAGCAAGAGCTGAACATCTACGGCTACGTCGGACTCATCATGCTCATCGGCATCGTGAAAAAGAATGCCATCATGATGATCGACTTCGCCCTCGACGCCAAACGCACGCGCCACCGCAGCGCCGAGGAAGCCATCTACGAGGCCTGCATTGTCCGCTTCCGCCCGATCATGATGACCACCGTCGCCGCCCTCGCCGGCACATTGCCCATCGCCCTCGGCTGGGGCGCCGGAGCCGACGCCCGACGCACGCTGGGTCTCGCCGTGGTCGGCGGCCTCTTGGTTTCCCAGTTACTGACGCTCTACATCACGCCGGTGTTCTACATCTACATGGAACGCTTCACGCGCTATCTCACGCCGAAGTCCGTCGACGAACTTGAGCGCGAAGGTCAGGCCGTGACCGCCGCCGCGAAGTGAGCCCCGTAGCCCGCCGCGTGAGCGGCGGGACCGGACCGGTCCCGCACACGGACCTTCGTTCCGCTCACGCGCAGGGCTACATCGGGTTTTTCTGTAGGCCGGCCCGTTTGGCGGGCTCCTCCGAACGTCGGGCGAAACGTGAAGCCCGGCACCGGCCGGCCTACACCTCGTCGTCCTACCGCCGCGGCAATCGCGCCGCGGCCTCAAAATGCTCGAACGCCTCGCGGCGCCGGCCCAACGCATCGAGCACCTGCGCAAAATTCTGGTGCAACTCCGCCGACTGCGGGTTCAACCGCAGCGCCGCCTCGAAATGCGGCACGGCCTCCCCGAGCTTTCCCGTGTTGACGAGCACCACCGCCAACTGGCTGCGCGCTGGGAATGAATCCGGCTGCGCCGCCGCCGCCGCCCCATAGGCGACCACCGCCTCGTCGATCCGGCGCAGCGCCACGAGCGCGTTGCCGCGGTTCAGCTGCGCCGCCGCGGATCCCGGCTGGAGCCGCACCGCGACCTCGAAGTGAACCAAGGCCTCAGCGGGGCGCCCCTGCTGCGCCAAGGCCGCACCAAGGTTTAATCTCGCCTCGGCCGATTCCGGCACCAACGCCACCCCGCGCTCCAGCACCGCCATCGCTTCACCGAGGCGGCCAGCGTCCGCCAACGCCAGCGCGTAGCGGCTGCGCGCGGCGATCAGCGCGGGTTTCAACTCCAAGGCCCGCGCCAACGCCGCCAACCCATCCGCCGTCCGCCCCGCGGCCAGCAGCGTCCGGCCGTAATTCGCCTGGTATTCCGCGCGCGACGGCACGGACTTGAGCGCCGCCTCATGTCGGACGAGCCCGGCCGCCGGATCGCCGGTGTCGCGCAAGGCCCCCGCCAGGTTGTCCAAGACCGCCGCATCACCCGGCTTGAGTTGCAGCGCGCGCTCCAGCAACGGCCGCGCCTCCGCCGCCCGGCCCAGTTCGGCAAGCTGGCCACCGAGATTATTGAGCGCCCCGGCGTAGGTCGGATCGAGTCCGAGCGCCCGCCGGTAACACGCCGCGGCCTCCTCGCCACGACCGAGCTCGCGGAGCGCGTTGCCAAGGTTGTTGTGCGCGGGCGCCAGCCCGGGCTTCAAGGCGATCGCCCGTTCAAAGTGTGGCACTGCTTCCGCCGGACGTCCCGTCAGTACGAGCACGTTGCCGAGGTCGTTCCAGCCGTCGGGATCCGTCGGTTTAATCTCTACCGCGCGCCGGAAGGTCGCAATCGCTTCGTCGTAGCGCTCGGCCCGCGCATACGTATCGGCCAAATTGAGCCACGCCATCACCGCCGGCGGATTCTTCGTCACGGTATCGCGCCACAACGCCTCGTTGCTGAGAAACACGCGCGCATGCCGCGCCGTGGCCAGCCCCAGCACCGCCACGAGCGCTAAGCCGGCAACCGTGGTCACGCGTGGACCAAATCGCGACAACGCCGCTCCGGCGAGTACCAGCGGCCCCATGCTGGCGAGGTACTGGAAGTGGTCGCCAACAAATGAATACCTGAAAAAATAGACGTTGAAGAAGCCCAGCACCGGAAACAGCAGCGCGACAAAGAACGCCGCCGCGAAAAAAGCGGCCCGCGCCGCCACCGTCCGCACCCGCCACGCCCAAAGGCAGAGGATCGCCAATCCCACCAGCGCCAGCACCGGCGCCGCGATATTGCCCCAACCCGCCACCCCCGGCTCCCAACGCGGATAAATGAACATGAGCGGTTCCGGCCAAGCGAGTTGGCCGAGGTAAAACCAGATCACGCGTCCCGCGATTGCGACTCGCTCGGGCAAAGTCTGCGACCATTCGGGCCCGATCGCGCCGGAGTGGTATTTCTGTTCCCAAATGGTCCAGCCGGCGGCAAACGCCGAAAGCGCAAAAAAGGGCGCCAGCCGCACCGCATCCCGCCAACCTATCGCGCCGCGGAGCCACCACGTGCAAAGCCCCAACGCCACCGGCAGCATGACCGTCGACGGCTTACTCAGGATCGCCGCGACCGCGCAGGCCACAACCGCCGCGTACCAGGTGTTCGCTCTCTGCGGAGGGCAGCTCTCCGTCCGACCTAGCTTCTCCGCCGCGGCCGCGAGGGAGGGCACCGCCCCGGAGTCGCCCTCCAGCCACCTTGCCCAGCAGTAAATCGCCGCCAGGAAGAACACCGCCGACTGCGTATTCTTGAGTTCGCAGATCCACGCGACCGACTCAACCTGCACGGGATGCAGCGCCCACAGGGCCGCGCCGAGCCAAGCGCCCGGCACCCGCAGGCGGAGCAACACCCGCCAAAGCAGCAGCGCCGCCGCGATATGAAACGCGAGCGTCACCACGCGATAGCCCGCCGGTTCGAGGCCCCAGAGCGCGTGTTGCGCCCAAAAATTGGAGAGCACAAGCGGGAAGTAGTTGGCCCGCGCCGTCGTCCAGATCTCCTTCAGCCCGAGCGGACCGATGATCGTTGGGTTCGCGGTAATATGCAGGTCGTCGTCCCAGAGAAATTGTCCGCGCAACGACCCCGCATAGGCCGCAAATAGCAGCGCGGCGAGCAGCACGCCGAGGGCGAGCGGTCGGACGGCGGATCGAACCGGGGAAGGCACGCGCCACGCTCGGAAGTCGGACGCGCGACTTCAAGCGGGGAACGGGAGCCTCTCAGGCAGTGGGAGGGGCTTTAGGCCCCGACAGTTGAGGGGTAAATCCGCTCCCACCCTTTCGATCCCCCCTGCGCGCACGCGCAGGGCTACGGAAACGACCCTTACTCCCTCATTCGCTCACTCCCCGCTCCCCCATCGGCCTCAGAACATCCCCTTGCACCCGAACACCCAGTTCGCGCCGTACTCCTGGTACTGGCGGATCGCCGCCGAATGGCCTTCGATCACGCCGGCCGGTGACTCCATCCACCGCACGGCTTGGTTCGTGATATTGCGGCCCTGCACGTACAGCGAGTAGCGCGCGGTGAGCTTCCAGTTGAGCGAAAGATCAAACTGCGTCTGCTCCGGCCGGTAGCGGCCATAGATGCCGTCGGGGCGGTCGTCGATCCACACCATGCCGAGTGAGCCGTTGAAACGGTGATACGCGTAACCGAGCCGCGAGGTGATCCGGTGCGGCGCCAGGCCGTTCCGCCGGGCACTGGCGTACGAACGTGTGTACGCGACGTTAACGCTCGTGCCGCGCAATTTCTCCGGAAGGAAACCCAGCGTCTGCTGGTAGGAGAATTCCAAGTTCCGACTCCGGCGCGTCTGTGCGCTGTTGCGCGTGGAGCGGAAGGTGAAACCGGCGAAATCCGGATCATCCACGCCGAACTCCTCCGCGGTGTAGTCGAAGGTCTCGCGCAGATTCGCGATGTCGAACTGCGACACCCCGAGTGATACCTGTCCGGGCGAGCGCCCGCCGAAGTAGTGCGCGAGCCGCACGTCGTATTTCTTGATCCGTTCCGGCTGCAGCTCCGGGTTCGGCGCATCCACCCGCTGCGTGATCCCCGCGGCATCCTCCACGATCGTCCACAAACCCGTCAGGCTGTCGATCGGCGGCCGGCTGATCGCGCGGCTGAAGCCCGCCTGCAACTCCAGGTTCCGCAGGATGCTGTACTTGGTGTTGATCGAGGGAAAAAAGTTGTCATAGGTAGCTCGGCGCGTGACCCGGGGCTGCGTTTGGAACTGATACTGGATGCCCGCAAACGTGGTCGCGCGACCGTTGGCATTTACCGGGTAGCCCTTCGCGATAACATCTTCGCGGAAGCGCGGATCCCACTCGGTGAGCGCGTTATCGGTGCGCTCCCACCGCACGCCGCCCTGCACGCGGAAATTTGCGGTCACCCGGATGTCCGCCTGCCCGTAGCCCGCGGTCACCGTCTGGCGGAAGTCGCGTTTATTCGAGATGAAGGAATTGTAGTAGTTGTCCGGTGTCGCCGTTTGGACGAAGAGTTCCGGATTCGAGCGGAAAAGGCCGGCGATGCGGTTGCGGTCGGCGCGGGGCAGCGACGCCGTCGCACCGGCGAGATTCACGAAGGTCAGGCCGTTCGAGGTGCCGGTGTCGAAGGAGTGCGGCGCGACAAACCCGAGGCGTGACCAGTTGCCGCTCGTCGTGATCGTCGGCACGCCGGTGGTGGCGTTGCGGCCGGTCATGACGTCGCCGCCCGGCCCGATGTAGCGCCAGATATTCCACTCGTCCTGATTGTTGTTGTCGCGGCTCTCCTCGGTCCACTTGCCGCCGAGCTTCAGGACGGTCGGAAACGCCCGAAAAAACGGCAGCACCCAACGCGCGTTGAGCTGGGCGTTCCAAATCTCGGTGACCCATTCGCGGCCCGAGTTCTCCACCCGCGTGCCGCCGGTCCAGTTGGCGAGCTGGGTCCAATCCGCGCCGGAGCGCTGCTGGATGCGCCACTCCCAGGACCGGGGACTCGGCCGCGTAGCAATCCAGTCACCCGTGTTGCCGAGCGCCTCCGACTCCGAGAAGCCGCGCTCGAGCGCCTCGTAATTATTCACCGAGCGCGAGACCGACAACGCACCGTCGAAGGTCCAGGCATCGAGCTTGTATTCAAACTTCGGGGCGAAGGTGCGCGTATACGTCAGCTTGGTCGACGTGCCGCCGCCGTTCGCGACGGCCGGGACGGTATTGGCGGTGCCGCGCGACGTCTGCACGGTGGTCAGGCCGTCGCCCTTGATCGAGGGCCGGCCATTGTTGATGTTGGCGTTGTCGTTGGCCGCAGTGAACGTGAAACTCCGGTTCCAGAATGCACCCTCGGTATAGGTGTAGATCGCGTTCAACGAGAGCACGAGCCGGCGCGTCGCCTTGTAGTCGACGGTGAGCATCATCGCGTCCTTCTGGATGAACTTAGGACCGTCCTTGAAATCGATCACGCGCGTAACCAGCGGGCGCGGATCGGCCGCATTCGCACTCCGGCTGTACGTGTTGGCGAACGCATACTGCTCCGTGTAGGAACTCGCGCGGCTGGCACTGAGCAAAACACCGAGGCGCTGGTTGAGGAACGACTCCGAATACTCGAGCGAGAGGTTGGGCTTCCACTTGAACCTCTTGTGTTCATCGGGTCCCCACTCGCGATTCACGGTAAATTCCTCGGCGTTGAAATTCAGACTGAAGTTAAAGCCGAAGCGCCGACCCTTCCGGTCGAACGCGCGGCGCGTCTTCATGTTGATCGTGCCGGCGGGCGAGTCCGCGTCGGAGTCCGGGCTACGGGTACGGCTGATCTCAATCGATTCGATCGAAGTGATGGAGAAACCTTCGAAACTCGTCGCGCGCGAAGCGTCGCCGCCGCCGCGGTTGGCGTCCGCGCTCGCCGTCTTGATACCGTCGAACGACACGCCGACATACTGCCCTTCCATGCCGCCGAGCCGCGGCCCGCGCGCTTCGGACTCGACGTAATCGAGGTCCACGCCCGGGAGGTACTTCAGAAATTCGCCCACGTTCCCGTCGGTGACGTCGCCAAAAATGTCGGACGACACGGACGTCGTGATGTCCATGTTGCGCCGCTGCTCCATGATCGCCTTGGCGTTGCCCTCGCGTTCGGATGACACCGTGTACGCCTGGAGTTGGAGGACACCGTCTTTGGACGCCGCGGCGCCCGCGGTGCTGATCAGGTTGATTTCCCGCATCGCCACCTGCCCGGGAGTCACCGTGAGCGACTCGCGCACGGTGTTGTAACCGGTGTAGGTGATGGTCACGGCCGCAGTTCCGCCGGGGACGTTCGGGAAGCGGAATGTGCCGTCGTTTTCGGTGTACATGACCTGCGCCGTACCCTCGAGGCGGACCTCGGCGTTGCGGACGAATTCCTGCGCCGCGGGGTTGTAGACGCGACCCTGGATCGTACCAACGGTGGAGTTCTGACCGCACAGCGGGGCGATCCAAACGAAGCCGAAAACGAGGACCGCGGTCAGCGTGGAGCAGCGGCACAGGAGGTGGAGTCGCAAGTTCATCGGGGGGATGCCACAGAACAAAGTTCCGCGGTGAAGTTAATGGACGTCGGGGCGGTCAGGGATGGCAGCCGGCGTCCGTCCTCGACGCCGAATCCCATACCACGGAAGCACCTCGGCGCGGTGCCGCAAGCCCGCAAAACGGCCGGGGAGGCTATGCTCCGCCGTCGCGGGGGGGGCGCCCCGATCTCGCCCCCCCTAGCCCTCACTCCCGCAAAAAAAAGAGCGCCGGCCTTGCGGCCGGCGCTTGGAAAGATCGACGTGCTAAAGCGGCTTAGAACTGGCCCTTCACACCGAAGACCCAGTTGTCGCCGTAGGTTTCCTGGAAGCGCAGGTACTTCTGCTTGCCTTCCTCAACCCCGTTCGGGGACTCGTAGCGGATGTCTTTTTGGTTCGTCGGATTACGGGCTTGGACGTAGAGTGTCGCCCACCGGTTCAGGCGCCAGTTGGCCGAGATATCGAGCTTGGTCATCGCGCCCCAAATGCGGCCGTAGACGCCGTCGATCGGGCGGTCGTCGATCCAGATCGCGCCGATGGAACCGCTGAAGCGGCGGTAGTTGTAACCGAGACGAGCCGTCGCGCGGTGCGGCGCGAGGTTGTTGCGACGCTGGTTGGCGTAAGAGCGGCTATAGGTGGCGCCGACATTCAAGCCGCGCAGATACTCACTCGGGAGGAAACCGAGGGTCTGGTTGTAGTTAAAGTCGAAGTTTTTGTACCGCTGCAACGCGACCGTGTTGGTCGTCGAAATGAAGTTGTAGTTTGAGAAGTCGGGATCAGTCACCCCAAACTCTTCGGCGGAGTAGGTCCGGGAAACGATGAAGTTCGTCGCTTCGTCCTGAATATAGGCAATCGAGACCTGACCGGGCGAGGTCCCCTGCCAGTAGTAAGCGAGGCGGGTCTGGTAAACCTTGTGGTGCTCAGGCTGCAGGTCGGCATTCGGCGCCGTCACCGTGGGCGGATTGGCGTTGTCGTTTTGCACCCAGAGACCGGTCAGGCTGTCGATGCCGGGGCGGGAGATACCCTTGTTGACACCCGCCTGCCACTCGAGGTTCGGCGTGAAGTTGTACTTCACCACCATCGAGGGAAACCAGTCGGTGTAATCTGACTTACGGGTAATCTGCGGGTTGGTTTCGAACATGCTCCGCATGCCAGCCACGGTCAGCGGTCGCCCCGCGTTGGTGGCGGGCGCGTTGAGCGCAACGCCCTTGGCCAGCAGTTGCGCGCGGGTCAGCGGATCAAACTCACGGAAGGCGTTCTTCGTCTGCTCGGCGCGGACACCAAAGCGGATCATCAGGCGCGAGGCCAGGCGCGTGTCGGCCTGCCAGTAACCGGCATTCATGGTCTGCCGGAAGTGGCGCGCGTTGACGTACATGTCCGTGTAGAAATTTTCCGGAGTCGCCGTGTTGACGAACAGATCGGGACGCGAGTGGAAGAGATTGGCGACTTCGGTGCGGCTGACGCGCGGGGGCATGCCCTTCACGCCATTGATGTTGTAGACCGTCATCGAATTCGTCGTGCCCATGTCGAACAGGAACGGCGAAACGAACTGCGGTCCGACATTGGCCCAGTTGCCATAGGACGTATTGATGATCGCACCCGTCGTCGGATTCACGCCGACGGTGTTGCCGCCCGGCCCGATGTAGGACCAGATGTCGAGGTCGGAGTCGGTCCGGTTGTTGCGGGTTTCTTCATCCCACTTCGCACCGAACTTCATGCGGGTCGGGAAACGCTGCAAGTAGGGCACGTTCCAAGCCGCGTTGAGCGCCCCGGTCCACTTCTCCGTCACCCACGTGCGATTGTCATTGTTGACGCGCGTACCGCCGGCGCGGGAATCGGCAAACGTCCAGTTCTTCAGATCGTACCAGTCGGGACCGGAGGTCTGCTTGATCGTCCACTCCCAGGATTGCGCGTTCGGACGGGTGGCAATGAAACCGGAGGGAATGCGGCCGTCTTCCGAGTTGGAGAAGCCCCGCTCAAGCGACTCGTAGTTGTTTTTCGCAAAAGACATCGCGAGCGAACCATCGACCACCCAGTTGCCGGCCTTGTATTCGAAGCGCGGAGCAAACTGGCGGTTGTAGGAGAGCTTGGAGGACGAGCCACCACCGTTGTTGACCGTCGAAACATTGGCCAAGTTTTCCCGGTTGAAGGACACCGAGTTCACACCGTCGCCACCGACCGAAGGACGGCCGTTGTTGACGTTGGCGTTGTCATTCGCGCCGACGAAGTCGAAGCTGCGGTTCCAAAAGTGGCCCTCAAAGTACGAGTAGCTCATATTGAGCGACAGCACGAGGCTCTTGGTGGCGCGCCAGTCGGCGGTGAGGAGCAGGGCGTCCTTGATAATGTACTTCGGTCCGTCACCAAAGGTGATCTGGCGGACGACCATCGGACGCGAATCCGCCGCCGTCAGCGTACCGGGTTTGGAGTAGTTGACCGTTTCCGAAAGCTGCTCGGTGAAGGACTGGGAGTGGGACGCCGAGAGCAAAATGCCGAACCTCTGGTTAAAAAACGACTCCGCGTACGCGGCCTGCCAATTGGGCATCCATTTGTACGACATGGCATTTTCCCGGCCGTCCTGAATACCAACCGTCTTGTTCAGCGTAAACTCCTCGCCGTTGAAATTAGCCGAATAGTTGTACGTAAACACGCGACCTTTACGGTCAAAGGCGCGCTTCGACTTCATATTGACCACACCGGCGGGCGAGTCGGCGTCGTTTTCCGGGCTGGCCGTACGGTTGATCTCAACCGAATCGACGGACGTGATCGAGAACCCCTCGAACGACGTCGCGCGCGAGGAGGAACCACCGCCGCGATTGGCGTCGGCGCTGGCCGTACGGATACCGTCGAAGGCCACGCCGACGTATTGTCCGTCCATGCCGCCGAGGCGCGGGCCGCGGGGCTCGGATTCGACGTAGTCGAGGTCGACGCCAGGAAGATACTTGAGGAACTCGCCCACGTTGCCGTCGGTCACGTCGCCAAAGATGTCGGAGGAAACCGAGGTGATGATGTTCATATCACGGCGCTGGGCCATGATCGCCTTCGAGTTGCCTTCGCGGGCGGATGACACCGTGAACGCGTCGAGCTTCACCACGCCGTCCTTCGTCGCCGATGGCGCGACGGAGCTTTGGAGATTAATTTCGCGCGTCGCGGTCTGGCCGGCGGTAACGGTAAACGTCTCGGTCGCCGTCTTGTAGCCGGAGAACGTCACTGAAATCGACGAGGTTCCGGCGGGGACTCCGGTGAAGGAGAACGCACCGTCGTTTTCCGTGTAGGTGACCCGCGGAGTGCCGTCGAGTTTGACCTCGGCGTTGCGGACATACTCACCGGCAACGGGGTTGAACACGCGGCCTTGAATCGAGCCGGTGCCTCCAGATTGGGCCTGGGCGAAAGCCACGAGGCCGAGCCAGCAGCATACGCTGATAGCGAGATGACGGAGCGAGAACAGTCGGGGTTTGGGAGCGACTTCCATAATTTGTCAGGCCGAGGGTTGATCCAAGCCGGCGCGACGCAGCATCGCTCCAGCCTAGGGTACTTTGCGGGGTTGCTTGGGTGTGAACCGGGCCGAAAACTGGCCGCGGCGGTCGGAATCCCATTAAATTTGTCGGCATCCGCAAGCAAAGAAGTTCAGGCGAGGTTGCTGCGAAATCAGCGTTACTAATCGCCCAGGGCACCATCGTGGCGCGGCACGCCTACAGAACGGCGCCAGTGCGAATCCGAGCCTACGCGAAACCGAAAAGATTCAAGTCAGGCGGAGCCAGATGTCCCCATGGGGCGATTTCATACGGTCGACCACAGCGCCCAAAACCGATGAGGGACATCGGATTTTGGCCACGGGTATTTCCAGCTAAGCCGAGATCCTGCAGTTTGAAGCAAGGTGCAGAGCGTCGAGTAACCAATCCGCGGCGGAAACTCGGGTTACACGGACCTTCGAACGCGCAGCCACCCGTTGGTTTTGCTCTCAGCCCTCAGGACGAACGCTCAACGGCATGAGGCCAACCCCCGCAGACTAAAAAAGCAAAGGACTGCCGGCGTTTGCAGAAACGTTGTAGCCGCGGTGGAGCGCAGCCACAACGTGGTACTAAGGCGCGAACACGTTTTCGCCTCTGGCTCAAACGCAGCGACAGGAATCGTGGAACCGCTCTAAAACGTGCCTTTCACACCGAAGTTCCAGTTCGCTCCATAATTTTCATACACCCGGACGGCCGCCCCCTGCCCTTCAATCGCATTGGTCGGGCCTTCCATCCATGTCTGACCGCCGTTGAAGATATTACGACCTTGGAAGAATAGGGAGGCGTGCTTCGTCAGCCGGAACTCACCCCCGAGATCCAGTTTCGTATCGTGCCGGCGGAAGCGGCCGTAATCGGTCGTCGCGCTGCCGTCCGGGGTATTGTCGCGCCAGACCACACCGGCCCGGGCGCGAAACCGCTTGTAACTATACCCGAGACTGGAGGTGAAGCGGTGCGGCAACATGCCACCGCGGCGGGAGTCCGCATACGAACGCGTGTAGGCCGTCTGCACCGAAATACCGCGCAACGCCTCGTGGGTAAACGGGAGTGTCTGGTTGTACGCCCACTCCATGCTGCGGAAGCGGCGCGGGCTGGCGACGTTGAAGGGAGACTGAAACTCATAGCTGCCGTAATCGGGATCGTTCGCCATGCCGAATTCCTCGGCAGTGCCGCGGCGGGTTTCACGCAGATTGCGGATCGTATTCTGTGACACCGTCACGGAAAACTGGCCGGCCGGTTCGAAATAGTACGCGGCGCGAGCGGAGAAATTCTTCGAATACTCAGGCAGCAGATTCGGATTCGGGCTCGTGACAACGTGGGTCGTCTCGTTGATCACCCACGCGCCGGCGAGGCTGTCGACCGGCGGGCGAGAAATCGCCTGATTGTACCCGGCGTGCACCTGGAGGTTCCGGGTGAAACTGTACTTCGCGCTGACCATCGGGAAGAGATTGTCGTAGGTGACGACGTGCGAGACGAGCGGGTTGGTCAGGTACTGGTACGCATAACCGGGAATCGTGGTGGGGCGTCCCGCCGTGCTGACCGGATAGCCGGCCGCCGTGACTTCAGACGGCTTCTTCGGGTCGAAGTCGCGGGAATCGTTCTCAGTCTGCTCCCAGCGCAGGCCGGCCCGGACGGCGAGTTTCGGCGTCACTTTGATATCCGCCATGCCGTAGCCGGCCGTCACGGTCTGGACCACGTTGCGCCGGTTGCCGATGATCGCGTTGTAGTAGGCGTCGGCGTTGGCGACATTCTGAAACAGCTCGGGGTGCGCGTTGAAGAGGTCCGCGATCTTGTTCGAGTCCGGACGCGGGATGGAGAGCACCTGCCCGAGGGAGTTCTTCGTGGTCAGGATGTTCGTCGTGCCGGTGTCCCAGACGTTGCGGTTGGGAAATTCCGCCCAACTACCGGTGGCCCCACCGCCGGGTCCGATGTACTGCCAGTTATAGTACGGCGTCTCATTGCCGTTCTTGCGGCCCTCCTCCGCCCACTTGCCGCCAAACTTAACCGACGTCGGGAAGAGCTGCAGCGGCGTGACCCAGCGCCCGTTGACATCGCCGGCGTAGATCTCGGTGCGGGCATAGCGCCCCTCGTTGCCCATGCGGGGGTTCGTGCGGTTCGCCAGGTTAAACCAATCCGCGCCGGTCGTCTGCTGGATGGTCCACTCGTGCGAGGTGATGCTGGGACGCGTGGCGACAAAGCCGCTGGTAATGTTGTTCACCGGGTCATTGGCGGTGTGGCCCTGCTCGAGCGCCTCGTAATTGTTAAACGAGCGGGAATACGCCGCTCCGCCGTCAATGACCCAGCTGTCGACCTTGTATTCGAAACGCGGGGCCACGGTGACGGTATGCGTGCGCTTGCTGGCGCTGCCGCCGCCCATCGCGGAGTTGCGGGAGGCGTCGACGGTGGCGTTGGTGCGGACCGTGGTCAGGCCGTCGCCGAGCACCGTGCCGCGGCCCAGGTTCACGTTGGCGTTGTTCAGCGCCGAGTTGAACGTGACCTCGCGGTTGTAGAACTGGCCGAGCGCGTAGTTATAAATCAGGGCGTTTGAGAGGACGAGGCGCGAGGAAACCCGGTAGTCGGTCGTCAGCGTGAAGGTGTCCTTCGCGATGTTCTTATTGCCGTCCTTGAAGTTCAGGACGGTCGCAACCATCTCGCGCGGATCGGCGGCCGTCGGCGACTTGTTGTACGTGATATTGTGCCGGTATTGCTCGGTGTAGGAGTCGACGTGGTTGATGCTGGCGACGAAGCCAAGCCGCTGATTCAGGAACGACTCCGAGTATTCGAAACTGTAATTGGGCCGCGCCTTGTAGGTCTTCTCGCCACCCGGGCCGTAGGTCCGCTTGAAGTGAAATTCATCGGAGTTCATATTCAGGCTGGCATTGTAGCCCATGCGGCGGCCTTTGCGTTCGAAGGCCCGGCGCGTCTTCATGTTGATCGTACCCGCCGGGGCATCCGCGTCCATGTCGGGACTGGTCGTGCGGTGGATCTCGATGGACTCGATGCTACTGATCGAAAACGCCTCGAAGCTCGTCGCGCGGCCGAGGTCACCCGTGCGGTTGGCATCCGCACTGGCGAGGCGAACGCCGTCGAACGACACCGCCGTGTACTGTGCGTCCATGCCGCCGAGGCGCGGACCGCGGGTTTCGGACTCAACGTAATCGACATCCACACCGGGCAGGAACTTCAGGAACTCGCCGATGTTCCCGTCCGTGACGTCGCCGAAAATGTCCGACGCCACCGAGGTGGTGACGTTCATGTTTTTCTTCTGCTCCATGATCGCCTTCGCGTTGCCCTCGCGTTCGGTGGAGACGGTGAACGCCTCGAGGCGGACGATTTCGCCCAACTTGGCCGCCGGCGCGAGCGAGTTGGTCAGATTGATCTCGCGGGTGGCGGTCTGCCCCGCGGCGACGGTGAGCTTTTCGGTGGCCGTGGCGTAGCCGGTATAGGAAACCGAAATCGTGGCGGGCCCCGCGGGAACGTGGGCAAATTGGAACGTACCGTCGCTCTCGGTCGACACCATCTGCGCGGAACCCTCCAGCCGCACCTCGGCGTTGCGGACGTATTGCTGGAGCGTCGGATTAAAGACACGACCCTGAATCGTTCCCGTACTCTGGGCGCGGAGGAGCGAGGCGGAGAGGACGAGGAGCGCAAGGCCCGCCCAGAGCCGAGCAATCCATCGGGCCGGGTTTTGGCGTAAGAGGGTTTGGTTCATAGAGACCCTGAGTGTGCCACGCACGTTCCCGCCCGACTGCGCATCGGTTGTGTAATATGAACCATATCTTGGGGCTGCGATTCCAAGTTCCGAAAGGCAACCCGCTCGCGAGCGCAGGTGGCGCGTTCGGCGCGCGCAAACGCGTCGACCCACTCCCCGGGACGAACCGCGGCATTCCGTCGCCGCGTTGGAGCCGGAGGCGAAGACGTGGTCAGGCGAAAGCACCACGCTGTCGCAGCGCTCCAACGCGGCTACAATTCCGGCAACGCCGGGTTCAGGCGGCGGGCTTCCCGGTAATGCGCCATCGCTTCCGGCATGCGCCCGAGCAGCGAAAGCGTCAGCGCAAGATTCAAGCGCGCCGCGGCCATCGCGGGCTGCTCGCGCACGACGCGCTCAAACTGCACCAGGGCCTCCCTCGGGCGCCCAGCATCCCGCAACGCCATCCCGAGGTTGTTGCGCGCGTCACCCGAGGTGGGCTCCAGCCGCACTGCGGTGAACAAGTGCCGGAGTGCCGCCGGCAGGTCGCGTTGCTCGCGCAGCAGGCTGCCGAGGTTATTGTGCGCCTCGTGGTAGTCGGGCTTGATCACCAACGCCTGCTCGTAGTGCGCCCGCGCCGCCGGGAGGTCCTTCAGGTCGCGCAACACGCTACCGAGGTTGTTGTGCGCCTTGAACAGATCCGGCCGCACCCGCAACGCCGCCTCGAAATGGGCCCGCGCCGCCGGCAACTCTCCGGCCTCGCGCAAAAGATTGCCGAGATTGTGGTGCGCCATCCAAGCCGCGGGATTGCGCGCCAGCGTCGCAGCGTAGAACGTCCGCAGATCCGCATAGTCGCGGCACTGCTGAAACGTCAAAACCCCGAGCGCGGCGACCACGACCACCGGCAAACCACACCGGAGCCCGGCCGACGCTCCCACTCGCTGGAGCCCGAGCATAAGCCCCGCGGCGGCCAGCGCGACGGGCCCGATCGCCGGCAGGTACTGCCAGTGGTCCGCCACAAACGAGAATACAAACGCGTATACGTTGAAAAAGCCGAGGGTCGGCACGAGTGAACCACCGAAGAAAAGCGCCGCCGCCAACGGGGCCCGCGACCAGGTCCTCAGCCGCCAGAGCAGGCCGAGGAGGAGGACCACGCCGGCGGGAAAAATCCATTGCCACGCCTCCGCCGCCGCCACCGTCCAACGCGGATAAATAAAAATGAGCTCGGCGGGCCAGAGCAGTTTCCCGGCATAAAACCACGCTCCGCGGCCGGCGAGCAGGGTGCGCTGCAGAAAATCGAGTTCGAACTCGGCCCCGTGCGCGCCGATGTACACGCGCTCCACCCAGGCCGACACGAGGCCCATCGCCGCCCCGAGCCCGAGCCACGGGAGCAGCGGACGCACATCCCCGCGCCATTCGATTCGACCGCGCCGCCACCAGGCCACCACCAGCAGGGCCGCCGGCAGGGTCGCGGTGACCGACTTGGTCAGCAGCGCACAGCCGAAGAGCAGCGTCGCCGCGACGTAGTCCCGCGCACGCCGTTCCGCGTCGAACCGCAGGAAAAACCACGCGGCCCCGAGGTAGAACAACAACGACAAGGTGTTCTTTTGCTCCGAAACCCACGCGACCGACTCCACGGCGACCGGGTGCAGCGCAAAGCCGAAGGCCGCCAACCACGCCCCGGGCACGGCCAAACGGCGTAGGACGGCCGCCAATACGACCGCCGCGCCGGAGTGCAGCAGCACATTGAGGAGGTGGTAGCCGAACGGCACGTCACCCCACCAACGGTGTTCGAGCCAAAATGCGCTGTGCAGGAGCGGGTAATATTGCTCTGTCGCGCCGAGTTCGAACCAGATGCGCCAGAAGCCCGCGAACGACTGCAACGCCGGGGCCGTCACATAATCGCTGTCGTTCCAGATGAAACCGGCCGACAACGCCGGCAGGTAGGCCAGCAGCGTCACGCCAAACAGCCCCGCCCCGCGGCACCACTCCGGCACACGCCGCTGGTTTGCCGGCAACAGGGCCGGCGGGAGGCGAAGAGAACGGGCCATGACGCAGCGCGATTGCCGGTGGCGCCCCGCCCGCGCGCAACGACAAAACGCCGCCCCGCGGTGCTCCCGCATTGCCCCGGCACGGAAACCCGTCCTTCACTTTCGCGCATGCTGCTCCGCCGCCTCTTAATCAGCGCCCTCGCGTTAACCACCGCTACGCTCTGGGCCGCCCCGGAAAAATGGACGGCGGCCATCGATAAATTCGTCCAGGCCGACCTGGCCCAGCCCCCGACCCGCGACGGCATCGTGTTCGTCGGCAGCTCGACGATCGTAAAGTGGACGAGCCTCAAGCAGGATTTCCCCGGATTAAATGTCCTCAACCGCGGGTTCGGCGGTTCCGAACTCGGCGACAGCGCGTTCTACGCCGAACGCCTCGTGGTCCCGCTGCACCCGAGCGTCGTGGTGCTCTACGCCGGGGATAACGACCTGAGCCTGGGCAAGACGCCGGAAAAAGTGCACGCCGATTTCGAAACCTTCTGCGCTAAAATCCACGCCGCCCTGCCCGCCGCGCGCATCGTGTACATTGCGATCAAGCCGAGCCCGGCGCGCTGGAAACTGAAGGACAAGATCGTCGCCGCGAACGAACGGATTGCCGCCACCTGCAAAGCCGACCCGCGCCTCGCGTTCGCCGACATTTATCCGGTGATGCTGGACGCGACCGGAAATCCGCGGCCCGAGTTATTCGTCAAGGACATGCTGCACATGAACGAGGCCGGCTACGCCCTGTGGAAGCCGATCGTCGCGGCGCAGCTGAAACGCTGAGCGGCGTCGCCCGCGCGTGAGCGCCGCGGCCTTTGCCCTTCGGAAATCTTCCCTGCGCTGACGCGCAGGGCGGCATCCCGATCGCGGCCCAGTGCCGCTCCCGCCGTCGCCCCCACCCAAGCCCCGGACTTGCCCCTTGCCCGGCGCCACGTAACGTCCCCCCTTCATGTTAGCCGCACTGACCGATCGCACCTGGCTCTGGCTGGCCGCAGGCTTCTATTTCGCGGGCTTCGGCCTCGGCACCTTCATGCTGGTGAAGCGCGGGCGCCCCGCCAGCGGCGCCACCTACATCCTGATCGCACTCGGCTACGCGCTGCAACTCGCCGGGCTGAGTGCGCGCGGACGGATCGTGGGTGGTTGCCCCCTCGGTAATCAGTTCGAGATCTACCAGTTCACCGCGTGGTCCGCGATCACGCTCTACCTCGTCGTCGGCGTGACGTTTCGCAAGAGTCTCCTCGGTTATTTCACGTCGTCGCTCGCCGCGACCCTCACGCTCGCCTCACTGGCGATTCCGCACTGGGACGGCGGGCAGCGCGCGCGGATTTTCGGCAATAACCCCTGGATCGAACTGCACGCCGCGCTGGCCGTCTTCAGCTACGGCGTATTCGCGCTGCTGGCACTGACGTCGGTGATGTTCATCCTTCGCATCCATTCGCTCAAATCGAAGCAGCTCGGCGGCTGGTTCTCCTTCCTACCCTCGATCCGCGACCTCGACCACATCGGTGTGCGGCTGCTCGGGGCCGGCGCCACGGTCCTCGCCGTCTCGCTTGCCGTCGGCTCGGTGTACTGGCTCAAGGACCTTTCGTCGGTGAATGTGACCAAGCTGCTGGTGACCGTCGCCATCTGGCTGGCGTACGTCGTGACTTTCGGACTCCGGCTCCGCGGCCGGCTGCTTTCGAGCCGGTTCGCCTGGACCTGCCTGGCGTTGTTCGCCGCCGCCCTCCTTTCCCTCGGGCCGGTAGACCGGAGCCGCCACACCGCCGTCCCGAAAGAGGAGAAACGCACGCCATGAGCGGCAGCGGGCTCTTTGTCATCGGCGCCACGCACCACCGCGCGCCGTTGGCGGTGCGCGAGAAGCTCTCGCTCAGCGCCGAGGGTGCGGCCGCATTGAAAGCCGAGTTTGCCGCGATCAGCGGCCTGCGGGAGTTCGCGGTGCTCAACACCTGCAACCGCGTCGAGTTCTACGGCGTAGCCGACAACGCCGAGGCGGCGGCCTTGGTGAGCGCGGCGTTTTGCGCCCGCCAGCGTTTCGACGCGGCCGAATTCGCGAAGATCCGGCTCGACCTCCGCAACCGCGACGTCGTGCGCCATCTACTGGAGGTTTCCTCGGGGCTCGACTCCCAGATGCTCGGGGAAACGGAAATCTTCGGCCAGGTGAAGGAGGCCTACGCTGCGGCGCAGGCGCACGGCTCGACGGGCCCGGTGTTAAACCGGGTTTTCCAAAAGGGCTTCCAGGCCGCAAAGCACGTGCGCACCAACACGGCGATCACCGAGGGTCAGGTCAGCGTGGCCAACGTCGCGGTCGAGCTCGCACAGACGATTTTCGGCGGACTTTCCGACACCCGGATCCTGCTGCTCGGCGCAGGTGAAATCGGGGAGAAGACCGCCAAGGCCTTCCAGAGCCGAGGCGCCGCCGCCCTGACGGTGGCCAGCCGCCGTTTCGAACGCGCAATGGAACTTGCGACGGCCCTCGGCGCGAGCGCGATGCCCTTCGAACAGCGCGAGGCGCGCCTCGCGGAATACGACATCGTGGTGTGCGCGACATCGGCCCCGGAGATCGTGGTTTCAATCAGCGCCACGCTCGCCGCGATGCAGCAGCGCCCCGCCCGCCCGCTCTTTTTCATCGACCAGGCGCTGCCGCGCGATGTCGATCCCGCGGTCGCCAGTATCGAAAACGTGTTTCTCTACAACCTCGACGACCTCGCCAAGATCGCCGAGGAAAACCGCGTCGCCCGCGAGGCGGAGATCAACAAGTGCCGAGCAATCGTCACGGAGAAGGCCGAGGCACTCTGGCGTCAGGTCGCCGCGCAAGTCGAAGGCTCGGCGGCCCCGGCGCGCCCCCAGCAGAAACCAGCGTAGGCGGCGGGGCTTGTCCCGCGCCTCCTCTGGCGGAGACCGCGGCGGTCGCGGCGCCGGCCCGGAGGGGAAACGCGTTCCGCCGCGAGGTCACTGCAACGGCAGCGACGTCTTCACCCGTTCGATGGCCGTCGAAAGCTCGATGGTCTTCATCGGCTTGCTGACATACTCGTCCATCCCCGCGGCGAGGCAGGCCTCGCGGTCGCCGATCATCGCATTGGCGGTGATCGCGATGATGCGGGGACGGTCCTTGCGATCCGGCCACTTCGCGATGATCGCCCGCGTGGTCTCGATGCCGTCCAATTCCGGCATCTGTACATCCATCAGGATAATATCGTATTTCTGCCGCTCCAAGGCGGCCATGACTTCGAGCCCGTTGGCGGCGACATCCGGCCGAAAGCCGAGCTTGCCCAGCATCAGCAGCGCGACGCGTTGATTGACCGCATTATCCTCCGCCAGGAGCATCCGCTCCGGCCGCTCCTGCGCGGGCCGCGGGGTAAACGGATGGCTCGATATGGCGCGGTGCACGTGTGATTCGCCCTTGAACAGGCCGGCAAACGCAGTGAGCAGCTCCTCCGGTTTTGCCGGCTTGGACAACACGGCGGCGTAGGCCGCCGGATCCGTCAGCACGTTCCGCCCCTCGGCGCTCACGAGGCGGACGATCGGCATGACGACCGGTGTGATCAACTTTTTCATCTCGTCCAGCAGCGCCACCGCTTCCCCCTCGGACAAATCGACGCCGAGGAGGCAGATATCGTAGGGACCGTGATCGCTCAATTGGGCCAGCACCTCGGAGCCGGAGCAGACGGCCTGCGCCTTCATGCCCCAGGCCGACGCCAGTTGGAGCAGGATCTGCCGCTTGGTCGGGTGGTCCTCGACGACAAGCAGGGAGTGACCGCCCAGGTTGCCCTTCACCGGCGGAATCCAATCGCGAAGCTGCACCCCGAGCGGCGTCACCACCACGCCGAAGTAAAAGGTCGAACCCTTACCGACCTCGCTCTCCACCCCTAGTTTCCCCCCCATCATCTCCGCTAGCCGCTGGCTGATCACCAGGCCGAGGCCGGTACCGCCGAACCGCCGGGTGGTCGAGGCATCGACCTGCGAGAAAGACTGGAAGAGCCGGCTCATCGCCTCGTTCGGAATCCCGATGCCGGTGTCGCGCACCGAGAACGCGAGCTCCAAGCGACCATCCGGCAGGGCCTCCGCGCGCACGGCCAGGAACACCTCGCCCTTTTCGGTGAATTTGACGGCGTTGCCCAGCAGGTTCACGAGGATCTGCCGCAACCGGGTGGGGTCGCCGCGGACCGCGTGGGGCACCGTATCGGCCACCTCGTAGAGGAGCTGGATACCCTTCTCGTCGCACTTGGGCACCAGCAGATCCAGCACGCCATCGATGCAGTCGCGCACCGCAAACGGGATATGCTCCAACTCAAATTTACCCGACTCGATCTTTGAGAAGTCGAGGATGTCGTTGATGATCGTAAGTAGCGCGTCGCCGCTCGCCCGGATGGTGTCGACAAAATCACGCTGGTCACGGGTGAGCGGCGAATCGTGCAGCAGCGACGTCATGCCGATCACGCCATTCATCGGCGTGCGGATTTCATGGCTCATCATCGCGAGGAACTGCCCCTTCGCCAGATTGGCCGATTCCGCAGCCTCCTTGGCTGAACTCAGCTCGCGCGCCTGCCGCTTCAGTTCGGTGATGTCGACCACCGAGGAAATCTGGTGGCGCAGCTGCGTGACCGGATCAGTGAACACCTGGGTGTTGATCACGACCCAGAGCTCGCGACCGCCGACATGGACGTAACGCTGCTCGAGTCCGAAGCGGTCGATCTCCCCGCGTTGCACGCGCAGGTGCAAGGCCTCGTGCCGCGACCGGTCCTCGGGGTGCGTGGCCGTCGCGTAAAGTTCGATTTCCCGACAGCGCTCCAGCGGAACACCGGTGATCCGCGCGAACGCAGTGTTTACTATGTGCGTCTCCGCTTGCCGGCCGACGATGAACCACGACAGACCGACCGGGACCAGTTCGAAGATGGAGCGGAAACGCGTCTGTTCCTGCGCCAACCGCTCCTCGGCCTGCTTGCGCTCGGTGATGTCGACAAACGTCGAAAGGTCTTCGTAGCCGTAACCCGAGACCTGCTTGCGCTGCACCGTGAGCATCGCCCAGACCAGCCGGCCGTCGCGGTGGCGGTAGCGCTTCTCCATCGAAAACTGGGGAATCTCCCCGGCAGCCAGACGCGCCTGCAACTTTTGCTGCTGGGCGTATTCCTCGGGAATACTCACCCGGGCAAACGCATCGGGCTCGTCGATCTCCGCCCTCGTGAGGCCGCAGAGGCGCAGGTGCGCGTCGTTGACGAGGCGTGTAACCGTCCCGTCCGGCGCAGTTTTTTTCCAGGAAACGCCGATCGGCAGCACCTCGAAAATGAAGCGGAACTCGGCCTCTTGCCGGGCGATCTCCTCCTGAATCCGGCGCTGCTCCGTGACCTCGACCTGGATGGCAATAAAGCCCGTGGCGACGCCGTCCTCGCCCTTGATCGGCTGGTTGTCGACGCGTACCCAGTGCACCTCACCCGACTTGGCATAATTCCGGATCTCCCCCTGATACGACCCCACGTCGGTCGCGGCCTGAGCCATCGCCGTCTGGGCCACCGGATCGGACTCCGGACCGGACAACACCTCGGCGGGCCTCCGGCCTCGCACCTCGTCCAAGGTATAGCCATACACCCGCGAAAAGCTCTCGTTGACCCACTCGATGCGCCAGTCGGCATCGGCCACGATCACAATATTGGACGTCCGACTCGCCACGAGCGCCAGCCGGCGGGATTCGGCCTCGGCCCGCCGCAGGCTCGCCGTCATGTCAGCCGCATATTTCAGCGCGCTCCGCCGCGAATTGACGAGAATCCACATCAGCGCCGCGGCCAAAAGGGTCGCGAGAATTCCGCCGCTGGGCATGAACGAATCCAACCACCCGAACGTACCCGGCAAAAATTCCGGCGTGGTGCGCAGGCGCAGCAACCAGGTGCGGCCGTGCCGGGAAAGTTTGATCGTCTCCGCAAAGCGGCCCGCCCCGTTCAGGTCGTCACCCCGCCATTGGGCATCGCCCATGTTGAGCGTGGAGTCCGAATCGAACAGCATCGTCTCGCCATTCGCTTGGTCGCCGTCGAAAACCTCCATGTCCAGCAAACCTTCCGCCACCGGCATCACCGCCCGCAGCATCAAGTCCACCTGCAGCGCGGCATACACCCACCCCTGCAACGCCCGTTCCCGAGCCGCCGCGTCGCCCGCCGGAACCCCGGAGCGGTAAACGGGCAAAATCAGCAGGCATCCCGGCACTTTTCTGTTACCGTCGATCAACGCGATTCGCCCCGTGATCGCAGCCCCGCCGGAAAGCATCGCCTGCTCCGCCGCGAACCGGCGCGTGGTTTCGGAGCCGAGGTCCATGCCGAGCGCCCCTCCGTTGCGGGCGAGGGGTGCGATGTGCGTAACCAGAAAAACATCCGGGGCGGTGCCGTCCCGCTCCACGGTGACATTCGCCTCATCCCCCGCGCGGAGTCGCGCCTCCGCCGCATCGAGTTCGGCGCGGGGCATCCGCTGGGCATAACCCAGGCCGATTACGCCGCGATCCACGTAGGGTAGCATCGACTCCACGTAACCCGACCAGGCGGACCGGGAG
>CAIJFT010000331.1 GCA_903820035.1 uncultured Opitutia bacterium | reverse complement strand
GCCGTCCCAGCGGGCTGACTACGCACAAAACTGCGCCCCGAATCGTCCCGATGGGGACCTCGGGGCCCACCGGCTCACCGCGCCGTCCACCCGCCGTCGATTGGAATCGCTGCCCCGGTGATCGACCGCGCCGCATCGCCGCACAAATACACCACGAGCGCGGCGACCTCCTCGACCTCGATCAACCGCTGCGTCGGTTGCGCGACGAGCATAACCTCGCGCAAGACCCGCTCGGGCGGCAGGCCGTGCGCCTCCGCCTGCGCCGCGATCTGCCCCTCAACGAGCGGCGTGCGGACATAACCGGGACACACCGCGTTACAGGTGATGTTCAACGTCGCCACCTCGAGCGCCACGGACTTCGTCAGGCCAAGGACGCCGTGCTTCGCCGCGACGTACGCCGATTTGAACGGCGAGCCCACGAGCCCGTGTGCCGACGCGAGGTTGATGATTCGTCCGGCCCGGCGTCGCTTCATTCCGGGCAAGGCCGCGCGGATCGCGTGGAAACTCGCGTTCAGCACGATGTCCTGGATCGCGTCCCAACGTTCCGGCGGAAACGCCTCGACCGCGGCGACGTACTGGATGCCTGCGTTGTTGACCAAAATATCAATCGCCCCGAACGCCGCCTCGGTGTCCGCCACCAGCCGTGCGACCTCGTCGGACCGCGCGACGTCGGCATCGTGCAACCGCACCGTGACCCCCGTCTCCGCCTCCAGCGACCGGCGCAACTCCTCGTTCACCGCGGGATCGCCGAGCCCATGCAACATCACGTTGACGCCGCTGCGCGCGAGCGCGCGGGCGATGCCGAGACCGATGCCGCTGGTGGAGCCGGTGACGAGGGCGGATTTTCGCAGGGAATCATTCATACCAATAGGAGTTGGGCGGTGAAACCCGGTGGGCCCGTCCGCGCAAAATCATAGTCCCAAACTGATCAACCCGATCGCCAGCGCAACGCCGAGCGCGGGCACGATCACCGTGGTGACGCCAACCGCGCCGTAGGCGTCGCGGTGCGATTCGCCGCAGATTGCACGAATGGTCGTGACCACGTAGCCATTGTGCGGAAGCGAATCGAGCGAGCCCGAGGCAATCGCCACCACGCGGTGCAGCGCCTCGGCGCTGACGCCCTGCGCCAGGTAAATCGGGGCGATGAGCGGCAAGGCGATTACCTGCCCACCCGACGCCGAGCCCGTGAGGCCCGCGATAACCGCCACGGCCAGGGCGGCCCCGACGAGCGGACTGCCGGGCAAATGGGTCATCAGTTCGACCGCGCCCTGAAAGGCCGGCGTCGCCTTGGCCACGCCGCCGAATCCGACCACCGCGCAGGTGTTGCCGATCGCAATCAGCGCTCCGACCGCGCCCTCGGCCGTCGCGCCGCCGAGCCGCGTGCACCGCCGCCAATTCAATCCGATGCACGCCACCACCCCGCCGGCGAGCGCCACCAGCAGCGCGGTCTGTTTGAGGGTGTCGTGCAGAAGGAACGAAAGCACCAACACGGTTACCAGCGGCGCCAGCGCGGCGACCGGGTGAGGCAGATCACGCGCCGCTTCCGAGGGATCATCCGCCCGCACCACAAACGCTTCGCCGCGGGCCACCGCCGTCCGGACCATTTGCCGCAGCCAGACGTAGCCGAGTCCGGCCATCATCACGGCGACCACCGCACTGACCTTCCACGCGGCGTACGGCGTGGTCTTGAGGAACTCGATCGGGATCCAGTTCTGAATCTCGGGCGATCCGGCCGATGTCATCGTGAAGGTGCACGACCCTAACGCCAGCGCGCCGGGGATGAAGCGGCGCGGCAGGTTGGCCGCGCGAAAGAGGTTAACCGCCAGCGGGTACACGGAGAAGGCGACAACAAACAGACTCACCCCGCCATAGGTAAGAACCGCGCAGGCCGCCACGACCGCGAGGAGCGCCGAACCTGCGCCGAAGCGGCCCACCGCCCATCGCGCCACGCTGGCCGCAGCGCCGCTGTCCTCCATGACCTTGCCGAAAATCGAGCCGAGCAGAAAAATCAGGTAGTACGATTTCAGGAACGCCGCGAAAGCGCCCATGTAGTTAGTCACGAAGTCCGCGGTTCCCGGCACCGCGGCCGCCGGCGGCAACAGCGGCATCCCCCCGAGCAGCGCGACCACGGCCGCACAGAGCGGCGCGGCGAGAAGCAGATTCATGCCGCGCATCGTGAGCACGATGAGCAGACCCAAACCACCGAGGAGACCGAGGGCGCTAAGCATGGGAAAAGTCCGGAGGGAGTGAGGGCATGAGAGGGTGAGGCAACGAGGGGAAATTCAACCGGGGCCGACGCGCCCCGGACCAACTCGGCTTATCCCGCGAAATCCACGCGCGTCTGGAGCCAGCGTTCGCCGGGAAGCGGCCGCAGAGAAGCACAAATTCGTCCGTCCGGCGGATAAAAAACTCCCGGGCGCTGATGGGCGCATCGAACGCTTCACTCGCCCTCCGCCGTTTTGGGCCGAATGCGGCCAACGTTCGATGGCTTGGATTTCCAACGGCCCGCGGGCTTTCCTCACGGATTGCCCAACCGTCGTTCCCACTTCAACAGCGCCGCCGTCACGCGCAGATCCTCGAACGCCGCATTCTCAACCGTGCGCCTGATCTCGCGGTACACGGCGGGGTTCACGTTCGCGAGCTCGAGCCAGCCCGCCAACGCCGGCAGGAACGGCGGGTGATCACCGCCCTGCCCGTCCACCCGGCGGCGAATGCTGGTCCGCTCCGGATTCAGCACGTGCCGCAACAGCGTGTTCGCCACGCGCTCCAGGTCGCGCCGCTCCACCACGACGCCGGCGGCGTGCGCGTTCACCAGCAGCGCCACGTCGAGGATTCCGTGCGACGTGTCCTCGACCGCGGCGACCGCCGGATAGTTGGTCAGGTTGAACGACGGGCTGTTCGCCGGCGTCCACCCCGTCGTCGTGACCGGTTCGTACCAATAATTCCACGTGTAGAGGTCCCGGGCCGCATCGAGCTTCAGCCGGTGGTGAAACAGCCGCGCCAGTTTCGTCGCCCGCTCGCGGTACTCCGCGCGCCCCGTGAGCCGGTGCAACGCAAACTGCGCCGAAGCATGCCGCCCGAGGTAGTTGAAGGGCTCGGGAATGTTATCGAACGGAAACGACTCGCCGCGCTCGCAGCACAGGTAATACCCCTCGCCCGCCCGCGGTCCTTCGCGCCAAAGCCGGGCCGAGGCGTCGGCATAGGACTCCTCCGCCGCGCGCACAAAGCGGTCCGCCGCGGGCACCATCGCCGCGAGGCGCGGGTCGGCCTTTACGATTTCCGCCAGGCGCAGCAGCGGGTGATAGATCACCCCGAGATACCCGGTGTACGCGAGCGGCACGGGCTCAAGCGTCAGCGACTGCGGCGCGGGCACCCTCGCCCCCGCCGGAATCGTGACCCGGATCAAACCGGAGCGTTCGGTGAAACGCCCCGCCTTCGCCACGTGCGACGGCACGGGGTTGTCCATAATCCGGCCGACGAAGCGCGCCGCGCCGGGCTCCAGGGAAAGCGTTTCAAACCACTCCTCGCGTTTGAAGTGCTCGTTGACAATCCGCAGCGAGAAACGATCCGGCCCGGCGGACGTCACGGTGACCCGCGTGGAGTTGTTGTACGCCGACGGCAGGGACCGCAGCTCCAACGCCGGCCGTCCCGCCGTGTCGCGCAATGTCCCCGTGGCGACGACATACTTGCTCGCCATGCTCCACGCCGGCCGACTGTGACCGGAACCGTCTTTCACGCCGCGGCGGTCGTCGCGATGGCCAAGCAACCGGTCGCCGCGCCGCGCCACCTCGGCGAGATATTTCGCCTCACCGGTCGCCTCGTACAGGTCGACCAAGGCGTGCAACAGGTGCGACTCGCCCCACGCGAGCGTGCTGCCGTCGGGCGTCTTTTCCCAGGGATCGCCGGCCGGGAGGCGGGCGAGCAGGACGTCGGCCCGGGCCACGGAGAGGTCCACGCGCAAAACCGGGGCGGCGGCGAGCGTGGCGAGCGACACGCACCAGAGAAGCGAAAGCTGAATTTTCATGGGGTAACGAACGCGGCCGGACCCGCATCGGGCGCGCGCCCCCTCACGGCAAGAACCGTTCGAGCCAGGCATAGGCCTTCTGGCGCATCGCGACGGGAAAGTCGTGCTCGCAGTCGGGATGCTCCACCGCAATCCGTTCCGACGCGCCGTGCAGTTGGTACACGGGCCGGGCGGCGGCGAGAACGCGATCCACACTCTCCCACTTGAAATTCGAATCGCGCTTCGGTGCCAGCGCCAGAAAAGCACGCGGCGCCAGCGCACCGATCATCTCGTGGAAATCAAACGGGATCTCCTGCAGGCGCCCCGCGTAGCTGCCGAGCAGCGGCATATAACGTTCCTGCGTCCAGCCCTG
Organism: uncultured Opitutia bacterium; assembly: GCA_903820035.1. GTDB lineage: Bacteria > Verrucomicrobiota > Verrucomicrobiia > Opitutales > Opitutaceae > ER46. The sequence continues at coordinate 87,345 of CAIJFT010000331.1, read as the reverse complement.
GCCCTGCTTCCAGACCGCCGCCTGCTTGTCCTGATAATAATCGAGGTAGGAGTCGAAACCGCAGCTCGAGACCACGGCCTTGATCCGATCGTCGAACACCGCGGTGTAGATCGAATTATGGCCGCCGAGCGAGTGGCCGATCGCGCCGAACCCGCCGGCCGAAACCCCGGGGGTGGCGGCGAGGACGTCGAGGGCGCGGATGTTGTCCCAGATCGCCTTCATCGTACCGCTGCGGTAGCCGAGCCCCTTCAGGTCGGGCTTGTAGTCGCCGAGATGCGGATACGGCGGCACGATCACCACGAAGCCGCGCTGCGCCAACTCCTCGCCGTAATTGCGCCCGGGCTTGGCGGGGTTCACGTCCAGGCCGACGACCGGCCGGTTCCCCTCGGTCGCGTTGGTCGGCATCGCCGCCAGCACGCCGGGCCGGCGCGACTTGCCGTCGAGCACCGACTTCGGGATCAACAAAAACGCGGTGACGCGGGCCCGCGGCTCGGCGGCATAGCTGATCACCCGCCGGACGTACGTGCCGCAGTCGGTCTCCGCCTCGACCTTGACGTCGAGCGGCACCCGTTGCTCGGCGCCGGGGAGCGGACCCATCACGGCTTGCATGCCGGCGAGAATTTCCGCGCGACGTTTGGCCCAATCGGCGGTCGACTGCACCGGCGCGGTGGTCGCACCGGCGCGGTACACGAGAAGGTTCTCCCGCGGGAGACGTTCGGTGGCAAAACCGACGGCGCCCAGACACAGCAGGACCGACGCGGCCACGGCCGCGGTTCGTGGGGTAAGCATGCGGTAACCGTATCGTTACTTCCCCGCGGAGCGTCAACGCCGGTTTGCCCCGTGCGAACAAGGTGGTCGCGGGGTTGCACGGGTCACCGTCGCCCCACGCAACGCTTTCCCGGCACCAGCGAAAATTGCGGCTTCCCCTCCCCCGCTTCGTGCTCTTAATCCGACCTTCACGCTCGATGCCCGCCACGCCCAAGACCCCTGCCCCGTCACCCAAAAACGCCGCCGCCCCGGCTCCGCTGCGCCCCATCCACAAGTTGATGGCGGCCAACCGCAGCGAGATCGCCGTCCGCATCTTCCGCGCGGGCACCGAACTCAATCTCCGCACGGTGGCCGTATTCGCCCATGAGGACCGGCTGTGCATCCACCGGTACAAAGCCGACGAAGCTTACCAAATCGGCGCGGGCAAGGGCCCGGTCGCGGCCTACCTCGACATCGACAGCATCGTCAGCGTCGCCAAGGAAAAGGGCATCGACGCCATTCACCCGGGCTACGGTTTCCTCTCGGAAAACGCCGATTTTGCCCGCGCCTGCGCGAAGGCCGGAATCATCTTCGTCGGTCCGCGCCCGGAGTTGCTCGAGATGATGGGCGACAAAACCGCCGCCCGCGCCCTCGCCCAACGCATCAACGTCCCCACGCTGCCCGGGACCGAAAATCCGATTGTCGACCGCGAAGAGGCGTTGAAGACGGCCAAAACCATCGGCTTCCCCCTCATCATCAAGGCGGCCTTTGGCGGCGGCGGGCGCGGCATGCGCGTCGTGCAAAAGCCGGGTGACCTCGCCAATCTCCTCGACGAAGCCCAGGCCGAGGCCGGCCGCGCCTTCGGCAATCCCGCCGTTTTCCTCGAAAAATACATCCCGCGGGCCAAGCACATCGAGGTGCAGATCCTCGGCGATCAGCACGGCAACGTCATCCATCTCCACGAGCGCGACTGCTCCGTGCAGCGGCGCCACCAAAAGGTGATCGAGGTCGCGCCGTCCTTCGGGCTGCCCGAGAAGATTGTGCGCGAACTCTGCGACGCGGCCGCGCGGATGGCCCGCGAGATCCGTTACGACAATGCCGGCACCGTCGAATTCCTCTACGATCTGGACCGCCACGAGTGGTTCTTCATCGAGATGAATCCGCGCATCCAGGTCGAACATACGGTGACCGAGGTGATCACCGGCCTCGACCTTGTCCGCGCCCAGATTCTGATCGCCCAGGGCCACGAATTACACTCGGCCGAGGTCGGCATGCCGTTCCAGAGCGAGGTCGCCCGCAACGGTTACGCCATCCAGTGCCGTATCACGACCGAGGACCCGGAAAACAAGTTCATGCCGGACTACGGCCGCATCGTCGCCTACCGCTCGCCGGGCGGCTTCGGCGTCCGCCTCGACGGCGGTATGGGCTATGCCGGCGCCGTGATCACCCCGTTCTACGACTCGATGCTCGTGAAGAGCATCACCAGCGGCCAGACCTACGACATTGCGATGCGCCGCGCGCACCGCACCCTGAGCGAGTTCCGCATCCGCGGGATCAAGACCAACATCCCCTTCCTCGAAAACGTCATTGCCCACCCGCAGTTCCAGGCGGGCCAGGCCACCACGACGCTCATCGACACCACGCCGGAGCTTTTTGCCTTCAAGCCGCGCCGCGACCGCGCGACCAAGCTGCTTACCTTCCTCGGCAACATCACCGTCAACGGCAACCCGCACGCCAAGGGCTACCGTCCGGAAAAGGCCTTCCTTAACGCCCCGGTCCCGGCCTTCGACCAACGCGTCGCCCCGCCCGCCGGCACCCGCCAAAAGCTCCTCGAGCTCGGCCCGCGCAAGTTCGCCGAGTGGACCTCCAAGCAGAAGCGCCTGCTCGTTACCGACACCACGTGGCGCGACGCCCACCAATCACTCATGGCCACGCGCGTGCGCGGCTACGACATGCTGGCCTGCGCCGACGCGATCGCCCACCGCGCGCCCGACCTGTTCTCGCTCGAAATGTGGGGCGGAGCGACCTTCGACACCGCGATGAGGTTCCTCAACGAGGACCCGTGGGAACGCCTGCGCCACCTGCGCGCCCGCGTCCCGAACATCTGTTTCCAGATGCTGTTCCGCGGCGCCAACGCCGTCGGTTACACCAACTATCCCGACAACGTCGTCGCCGGCTTCGTGAAGCACGCCGCCGCGAGCGGCATGGATATCTTCCGCGTCTTCGACTCGCTCAATTACCTGCCGAACCTGCGCGTCGCGATGGAGGCCGTGAACGAAACCCACGGCGTCTGCGAAGCCGCACTCTGCTACACGGGCGACATCCTCGACGACCGCCGCGACAAGTTCTCGCTCAAGTATTACGTCCGCGTCGCCAAGGAACTCGAGCGCATGGGCGCCCATTTCCTTGCGATCAAGGATATGGCCGGACTCTGCCGCCCGTACGCCGCGCACAAGCTGGTCAAGGCCCTGAAGGACGAGATCGGTCTGCCGATCCACTTCCACACCCACGACACCAGCGGCATCGCGGCCGCCAGCGTACTGCGCGCGGCCGACGCCGGCGTCGACATTGTCGACCTCGCCCTCGCCGCGATGAGCGGCAGCACCTCGCAGCCGAATCTCAACTCGGTTGTCGCCGCGCTGCAAAACACGCCCCGCGACACGCAACTCGACCTGCCCGCGCTCAACGAATTCTCCGACTACTGGGAAACGGTGCGCGACTACTACCGCCCCTTCGACACCGCGCCCAAGAGCGGCTCGGCCGAGGTTTACCTGCACGAGATGCCGGGCGGCCAGTACACCAACCTCAAGGAGCAGGCCGCCTCGATGGGCGTCGCCCACCGCTGGCCCGAGATCGCCCGCACCTACGCTGACGTGAATCAGCTTTTCGGTGACATCGTGAAGGTCACGCCGTCGTCCAAGGTTGTCGGCGACATGGCCCTCTTCCTCTTCAGCAAGGGGATCAAGGCCGCCGACGTGGTGAACCTCGAACCCGGCTCAATGCCATTCCCCGAGAGCGTGATCGACATGATGAGCGGCGGCCTCGGGTGGCCCGAAGGCGGCTGGCCGGAACGCGTTTCGCTCGTCGTCCTCGGCGAGAAGCGTCACGCGGAAGCCCGCGCCCGCTACACCGCAACCCTCAAAAAGTCCGGCCGGGGCAAGGGCGGACCCGCCCCGATCGACCTGGAGAAGGTCCGCACCGAGCTCACGGAAAAGCTCAAGCGCCCGGCCACCGACGACGACGTCTACTCCCACCTGATGTACCCGCAGGTTTTCGCCGACTTCGCGAAACACCTGGCCGCGTACTCCGATGTCAGCGTGTTGCCGACGCCGGCGTTCTTCTACGGCCTCAAGCCGGGCGAGGAAATTTCGGTCAACATCGAGGAGGGCAAGGTGCTCATCATCCGCCTGATTTCGGTCGGCGCCCCGGATAAGGACGGCCGCCGCGCGATCAGCTACGAACTCAACGGCATCGGCCGCGAGACTTTCATCGCCGACAAGAGCGTCGCGCCGAAGACGAAGGCCCGACCCAAGGCCGACCTCGCGGACCCGACGCAGGTTGCCGCGCCCATCCCCGGTCTGATCGCCCAGCTGCAGGTCTCCGTCGGCACCAAGGTCGCGAAGGGCGACAAGCTGCTCATGATGGAGGCGATGAAGATGCAGAACACGGTCTACGCGCCGTGCGACGGCGTCGTCGCCGAGTTGAACGTCGTCCTCGGCGATACCGTCGAGGCGAAGGATTTGCTCATCAAGATCCGCGCCGCGAGCTAAGGGCGCGGGAACGCCGGTGGCGCCCGATGTTTCATCGGGCGGCATCCGCGCCGCCGTCACATCGTTCTCGTTCTCCCGCCGATCTCCACCGCCGGGCCGAAGCGCTCGAGCACAACGGGGACGCCCGTCGCCGGGCCGCACTCTGGAATTGCGTCGTCCCCGCGTGCAAACGACGCTCACCCCGCGCTTATGAACCCCCTCGTCACTCGTCGCACGTTTATCAAAACCACGACCGCGGCCAGCGCTCTTGCGTTCCCCGCCGTCCTCAAGTCCCAGCCGCCCGGCACCCCGTCGCCCAACAACCGGCTCAACGTCGCCATCATCGGCGCCGGCGGCCGCGGCGGCGCCGCCGTTCAGGGCATGAAGGATGAAAACATCGTCGCCATCTGCGACGTCGACGAAGACCGCGTCGGCTCCTCCCTGAAGAGCTTCAAGGAAAAATTCCCCGAGGAAGCCGGGCGCATGGCCGGCGCCGCGCGCTTCAACGATTACCGCCAGATGTTCGACGCGCTCGGCAGCAAGATCGACGCCGTCACCGTTTCCACGCCCGACCACACCCACTTCCCCGCCGCGATGACCGCGATGGGCCTCGGCAAGCACGTCTACGTCGAGAAACCCATGGCGCACACCGTCTGGGAGACGCGCCAGATGTCGAAGCTCGCCCGCGAGAAGAAGGTCGTCACGCAGATGGGCAATCAGGGCCACGCCGGCGAAGGCTGCCGTTTGCTCAAGGAATGGGTCGAGGCCGGCGTCCTCGGCGAAGTCCGCGAAATCGTCAGCTGGACCAACCGCCCCTTCTACCCGCCCTGGCGCGAGCCGGTCGGCTCCTTCAACAAACCCGACCACTCGAAGTTTGTGCCGGTCGTGCCGAAGACACTTAACTGGGACGCGTGGCAGAGCGTGTCCAAGGCGCGCGAGTACGATCCCGCCTACCTGCCCTGGAAGTGGCGCGGATGGTGGGACTACGGCACCGGTGCGTTCGGTGACGTCGCGTGCCACATCATGGACGGCGCCTACTGGGCATTGAACCTGGGCGCCCCATCGTCCGTCGAGGCGATGTCCACCGGGGCGACCGACGTCGCCTGCCCGCTCGCCTCCGTCGTCACAAACCATTTCCCCGCCCGCGGCAACCTCCCGCCCGTGAAGTACACGTGGTCGGACGGCGGCATGGTTCCCGCGCTGCCCAAGGAACTCGAGTTCGGCCGCAACCTTGACCCCGAGGCGGGCACGCTGCTGTTCGGCAGCAAGGCCACCGTGCTCTGCTCATTCTACTACGACACCGTGCGCATCATCCCCGAGGTGAAAATGCAGGAAATGGCGTCGAGCCTCCCGAGCAAGACCATCCCGCGCGTGAAGGGCGGGCCGTTCGCCGAGTGGATTCTCGGCTGCAAGGGCGGCCCGAAGCCCGGCTCGAACTTCGACTACTCCGGCCCCTTCGCCGAAGCCGTTTTGCTCGCGAACGTCGCAATCCGCTCCCGTCGCCGCATTGAGTGGGATTCCGCCGCGATGAAGGTGACGAACGTCCCCGACGCGAATCAGTTCGTCACGAAGGAATATCGCCCCGGCTGGATGTAAGCCGGACGGCGCAAGCCTAACTGCGTATCGGAATCCTTCGGACGGAACGATGGAAGGGATCACGCGGGCGCGCGGAGGGAGCACCAAGCCGGTCTCCGCGACTCCGCGCGCGACCCATCCATTGCTAAAACCAGGCAGCCGCCCCTCGCTGGCGCTCGCAGCTACCCCGGATGTGATCGCGCTGCGCGTCGGCGACGGGCCCACTACGCGGATTCCGCCGACCGCGCCGGGCGAAACACGGGCGATCCCTCGGTTTCGCCGCGGAAACGGCTTTGGACCGGCGCTTAGAAATTACCGCGGATACCGACGCTCCAGCTCACGCCGAAGTTGCCGTAGCGGTAAAGCGCGGCCGGGATCTTCGCGATCGGGTCGCCCTCGTACAGCAGCGTCGGGTCATTGAGGATGTTGCGACCCTGGAAGAACAGGCTCGTCCGGGCGGTGACCTTGAAGCCGCCACTGAGGTCGACCTTGATATTATGCCGCTGGTAGCGGCCAAACAGCGTGGTGTAAGGCGTGTCGTCCTGCCACACGCCGCCGAGGCGCACGCTCAGGCGGCGATAGCTCCAGCCGACACTCGCCGTCGCCTTGTGCGGGCTGACGCCGGGGAAATACTGGTTCGCGTAGTTGCGGGTGTAGCTGAGGTTGACGCTCGTGCTGCGCAGCGCGCCGGGTAGAAACGACAGCTGGCGCGTGTAGCCGAGCTCCGCGCTGCGGTAGCGGTAGAGTGAATTATTGTTGGTCAGGGACTGAAACTCGTAGGACGCGAAATCCGGATCCTCGTCGAAGCCGAAGTCCTTCGCCGTACCGCGCACCGTGATGCGCTGGTTGGAAATTTCCGTCTGCTGCACGAGGAACGTAAAGCTGCCGACGGGCTCGAAGTAATACGCGATGCGCCCGACATAGTTGTCCGAGCGCTCCGGTTGCAGATTCGGGTTCGGCGCGGTCACCAGGAGTGCAACGTCGTTGATCGACCAAACACCCGAGATCGCGTCGACCGGGGGACGGGAGATGGCGTGGCTGTAACCGGCCTGCAGTTGCAGGTTGGAAGAAATCGAGTACTTCGCGCCTACACTCGGGAAGAGATCGTCGTAGACGCCGCTGCGTTTGGTACTCGGCAGCGAGAAGAACTGGTACTGCATGCCCGGCACGGTCGTCGCCCGCCGGGTGGTGGCGGAAATGGGAAAACCCGCCGCGACCACCTGCGTCGCGGTGCGCGGATCAAATTCCCGCGACTCCGACTCCGTACGCTCCCAGCGCAGGCCACCCTGCAACGTGAGTTTACCCAGGCGGATGTTACCCATGCCGTACGCGGCGGGCACGTGCTGGCGGAAATCACGGTGGTTCGCGACGTAGGCCGAGTAGTAGTTCTCCGCCGTCGCGTTGTTCACGAAGTACTCCGGGTGCTGACGGAACAGCACCGAGAGATCGGAACGGTTCGTAAGCGTCGGGAGATTCGCGGTCGTCAACGCCTTGATGCTGCCCATCTGCGGGTTGAAGGCGCGCGCCGAGGGAAAGGCGGCAAAACTGCCCGCCGTGGTGATCGTGCCGTTCGGGTTGAGAATATTGCCGCCCGGCCCGACATACGCCCAAGTGAGGTATGGGGTGGTATTGTCAGTCTTGCGGTTCTCCTCCGCCCACTTGCCGCCGAACTTCAGGAACGCCGGCAGCGAAATCGGCAGGACATACTTCGCGTTCATCTCGGCGGTATAGATCTCGGTGAAGGCGAACCGGCCCTCTTCCGTGACGCGCGGGTTGGTGTAGTTGGCGAGGTTGGACCAATCGGCGCCGCCGGTCTGCGTGATCGTCCACTCTGCGGAATTGGGACCGGGGCGCGTCGCGCGGAAGTCCACGGGCAGCGCATTCAGCGTCTCGGAGCGCATCGTACCGCGGCTGCTCGTTTCGTAGTCGTTATTCGAACGGGAGAAGTTCGCCGTGCCGTCGACGGTAAGGCTGCCAAGCTTGTACTCAAAGCGGGGCGTGACCGTCACGGAGTTGGTCAACTTGATCGCGCTGCCACCGCCATGGGCCATCGTGCGCGAGGTATTCGTGGCCAGACCGTTGGTGCGGAGATCAATCAGTCCGTCGCCGAGTACGTTCTGCCGGCCGGTGGCGGCCGCGACGCCGTTGGCCGCCGCACTGAACGTCAGGCTCTTGGTGTGCGCACTGTTTTCAAAGGCGTTGAACATGCCCGTGAGGGAAAGCACGAGGCGCGGCGAAACCTTGTAATCGGCCGTGCCGGTGATGTTCGCCCGACTCGACAACCGCGGGCCGTCGGTGAAGGCGATCGCGGTCAGCACCATCGGGCGCTGGTCGGCCGCGGTGGTCGTGCGATTGTAGGTGTGCGTGACGTACTGCTGCTCCGAGCGCACACTCGCACTGCTCAAACTGAGACGGACGCCGAGGGTCTTGTTCAGGAAGACGTCCGAGTAATCGACCTGGTAATTCGGCCGCCACTGGTAGCGCGAGTTGTCGTCCCAGCCGCGGACCTGACCAAGCTTGGCGGCGTCGGGCGTGTTGAAGCCGAGACTGAACTGCCAGTCGATGCGGCGGCCGGCACGGTCAAAGGCCCGGCGCGTCTTCATGTTAATCGAACCGGCCGGCGAGTTGGCGTCCATGTCGGCGCTGAGGGTGCGGTTGATCTCAATCGATTCGACCGCGGTGATGGACATCTGCTCGAAACCCACGGAGCGCGACTGGCTGCCGGTCGCGCCGTTGAGGGTCGCGCCGTAGGCGACGTACGCGTCGGCACTCGCCACACTGGCGCCGTCCATCGTCACGCCAACGTACTGCTGGTCGAGTCCGCCGACGCGCGGGCCGCGGCTCACGCCGTCGACGTACTCGACGTCGACGCCGGGGAGAAACTTCAGAAACTCGCCCACATTCCCTTCGGTCACGTCACCGAAGCTGTCGGCGGCGACCGAGGTGGAAACATTCATGCTGCGGCGCTGTTCCATGATCGCCTTGGCGTTGCCCTCGCGGTCGGTGGAGACGACGAACTGGGTCATCTTGACGACCTCCTCTTTTCCGGCCGCCTTGGCTTGGGCGCTGACGAGTTCGAAGTCGCGGGTCGCGGTCGCCCCGGCCGTCACCGTGAGCGTGGCGCGGGCGGTCTGGTACCCCGAGAACAGGACCTGCAGCGTCACGGAACCGGCTGGCACATTGTCGAGCTGGTAGGCGCCGCCCTCCTCCGAGTATGCGATGCGCTCGGAGCCATCGAGCCGGATTTCGGCGTTGCGCATGTATTCGCCAGTGGCGGGATTGAAGATGCGGCCGGTCACGCGGCCGGTCGCCGCCGTCTGGGCGGATGCCCCCGCACCGAGTGCGAAAAGGAAAGAAACGAGCGCGATCCAGAGGGATCGCAGCGGGAAGCGGACGCTACGGGTGTTCATAGTAGGTTCTAGGTTAACCGCACGGTGAGACCTGCCCCGAGCCGCCCCTTGGTCAGGGGAGCGGTGAATAAATAACCGTACAGTTACTTACTATTTCCGGAGCAGGGACGGCGGGAGACAACTATAAAAGCCGGGGCGGCCAGGTCCGGCGTAGCCCTGAGCCTGAGCGGGGCTCGTTCGCATTCCCGTGAGGTCCCCGCACGCACGCGCCGGGTTACAGCGCGAACCCCGCGGTCGGTTTCGGGCTGATCATCGTGGCGAAAGTCGAACCGCTGGGCCATCGGCTCCCACCCTCCCCGAACATCCCGGCCTTCCGGTTCAAATTCTTTCGCCGGCAGGCGCGGCGCGCATGCACCGGGACGCTACTGCCGCCCTTTCAACATGCGCACGGCCGCGTCGAGCTCGGGGTCGCGTCCGGCGCGCAGGTCGGCCAGCGTACGGGTCACGGTGAGGTCCGGTTCGACCCCGGTGCCCTCGATGCGCCGTCCCTTGGGCGCGACGTAGTCCTCGCGACTCAATTGCAACCGACCTCCGTCCGGCAACGGGTAGAAGACGCTCGCCAGCACCGCGCCGGCGGTGCGGCGACCGATCACGGTGGCCCGGCCGTGATCCTGCATCACGGCGGCAAAAATCTCCGCGGCGCTGCCGGTATTGCGGTCGACCAGTACCGCCACCTTGCCGCGATAACGCGCCGAACCAAGCTGCCAGGAGTTTTTCACCGACCGACCGCCGTCGCGACCGATGAAAGTTCCACAGTCGACGCGATGGTCGAAGAATTCCCCGACCGTGATGCCGAGGGAAAAGGTTTCGCCGCCCGGATTGCGCCGCAGATCAATGATCAGGCCCGGCGCAGTCGCGTGGTCGGCGAGCTGCCGCGCAAGCCAGCGTCGATCGGGGGCGTCGAATTCATCAAAACGCAGGTAAACCCACCCGCCTTCGAGCACCCGGGCGATCTGCCGCGGGCCGGTCGAGAGGACTTTCGCCACTGGCGCAACGCGGACCACGCGTTCGTTGAGATCGCGGAACTCCCAGCCGACGGCGTCCCCCGGCTGCGGCCGAAAATCAAGCTGCGCGCCAACCGGCCGGCCATCGCGCGAAACCACGATCCAGCCGACCTGAACCCCGGCCGCCTCGGCGGGACTACCGGGCAGCACCTCGGAAACCACCCAGACGTCGTCCATCCGCACCAGATTGAAACCGGTCCGCGCCCGCGTCCGGGTGCGGTGGTCAAACGCTTGATCCGGTGACTGCGCCTGCGTATGGCTATCCTGCAACGGCTCGAGCATTGCGTTGAGCACGCGGTAAAGGGCCGCGGTATCGGTCGCGGCGGCGGCGGCGGCGGCATGCTGCACGCCGAGTTCCGCCCACGCCGCGCCCTGGAATTTCGGATCGTAATGCTTGCGGTTCACCAAGTCCCAAACGCGGTGAAACACGCGGACGTTTTCCGTCGCCCGCGCGCGCTGCGCGGCCGGCAACGAGGCGAGCGGCACCTCCACCGGCGGACGCGTGACGCAGCCGGCGACGGCGAGAGCGACGGTGAACCCCAGGAGCAGCCCCGGAATCCGGAGGCGCGTCCCGCGGCCAGTGCTCAACCCGGGGCGGCGGGTTCCGCCCGGGCTTCGTTTCGGATTTAACCAGGGCACGGCAGCGGAGCCGCCGTTAGACCGCGACGGCAATGAGATCTTTTTCCACCTTCAGGTTGCCGATGATGAAGTCCTGCCGGTCGGGCGTGTTCTTGCCCATATAGAACGCGAGCAGCTCATCACTATTGTGGAGGTGATTCAGGCTGACGGGCTCCAATCGGATATTTTCACCGATGAAGTCTTTGAACTCGCCCGCGGAAATTTCGCCGAGACCTTTGAAGCGGGTGATTTCATGACTGGCGCCGAGTTCGCCGATGGCCACCTGCTTCTCGTGCTCGGAGTAGCAATAGATCGTCTTCTTCTTGTTGCGCACACGGAAGAGCGGCGTCTCGAGGATGAAGAGGTGACCGTTGCGAATCAGGTCGGGGAAGAACTGCAGGAAGAAGGAAATCAGCAGCAGCCGGATGTGCATGCCGTCGACGTCGGCGTCGGTCGCGATGACAATCTTGTTGTAGCGCAGGCCGTCGAAGCCGTCCTCGATGTTCAGGGCCGACTGCAGGAGGTGAAATTCCTCGTTCTCGTAGATGACTTTCTTGGAAAGCCCGTAGGTGTTGAGCGGTTTGCCCTTCAGCGCAAAGACGGCCTGGGTCTGCACGTCGCGCGTGGCGGTGAGCGAGCCGGCGGCCGAGTCGCCCTCGACGATGAACAGCGTGCTCTGCTCGGCCCGCTCGTTGCGGTCCCCAAGGTGCAGCCGGCAGTCGCGGAGCTTCTTGTTGTGGAGCGAAGCCTTTTTGGCGCGCTCGCGCGCCAAGTTGCGGATGCCGGCCAGTTCCTTGCGCTCGCGTTCGCTCTCGTCGATCCGGGTGCGCAGCGCATCCGCGGTCTCCTTGTGTTTGTGGAGGAACACATCGAGCGACTGCTGCATGAACTTGCCGACGAAATCCTTGAGACTCGGGCCGTCGGGTCCGATGTTGGTCGAGCCGAGCTTGGTCTTGGTCTGCGACTCGAAGACCGGCTCCATCACGCGCACCGCGACGGCGGCGTCGATCGATTGGCGGATATCGGCGCTGTCGTAATCCTTCTTGAAGAAATTACGGATGGTGTCGCAGAGGGCCTCGCGGAAGGCGGAAAGGTGCGTGCCGCCCATCGTGGTGTGCTGGCCGTTGACGAACGAGAAATACTCCTCGCCGTAGTGGCCGCCGTGGGTAAACGCGACCTCGATGTCCTCACCCTCGAGGTGCACGATCGGGTACAGCGGCGCACCGCTGAGGTTCTTCTGCAAGAGGTCACGCAGGCCGTGCTCGGACTTGAAGACCTTCCCGTTGAACGTGAGCGAGAGCCCGCGGTTCAGGAAGGCGTAGTTCCATAGCATGTCCTCGATGAACTCGGCGCGGAACTTGAAGTCCTTGCCGAAGAGCGCCTCGTCCGGGACGAACTCGACGAGCGTGCCGTTACGTTCTTCGCTCTTCCCGACCTTGTGGTCCTTGCGCAGCTTGCCCTGGGAAAACTCGACCGCCTTGGTCTGGCCGTCGCGAAACGCCTGCGCGCGGTATTCAAGCGCGAGGGCGTTGACCGCCTTCTGACCGACGCCGTTCAAACCGACCGATTTCTGGAAGGTCTCACTGTCGTACTTGGCGCCCGTGTTGATGATCGAGACGCAGTCGATGAGCTTGCCGAGCGGGATGCCGCGACCGTAATCGCGGACGCGGACGGTCCGCTCGTTGAGCTCGACTTCGATTTTCTTGCCGAAGCCCATCGTGAATTCGTCGATGCAGTTATCGATCGTCTCCTTGAGCAGGACATAGATGCCGTCCTCGGCGTGCGTGCCGTTGCCGAGCCGGCCGATGTACATACCGGGGCGGAGCCGGATGTGCTCGAGGGAACTCAGGGTCTTGATACTCGCTTCAGTGTAGTTGGAAGCCATTGCGTGATTTTCGGCAAAAGAGCCGGCGGCGTGCGGACTGGCAAGTGTGATATCACCGACCGCAACCGGCTGCGGGATGCCCGGAGGGCGACCGCAACGCCACCCGCCCCCGCAAATATCCCCAAAGCTTGCGATGGCGGGACCGGTGCTCAGGTTGGACCAACGATGAAAAAGATGCTGACCATCTCGGGTCTCAATTTGTTGGGTGCGATCGCGGCGCTGTTCGGCACGCTTCTGTACTTGGGCTACACCCTAACCGCCGGCGTCAACCACCTGGCCCCCGAGGTAACCAAGACCAAGGTAATCCTCGGCGGGTCCCGCATCTCCCCCCTCAGCGGCAGCGTGACCCTGAGTGACCTCGTGATCGGCAATCCGGCGGGCTGGAGCGAGCGCGACCTCTGCAGCGTCGGCCGCATTCACGTCAAGGTCGCCCCCTGGACGCTCTTTAACGACGCCATCGTGATCGAAGAAATCACCATCGAGGCGCCGGAATTCAATTACGAGACGAAGATCATCGCGAGCAATGTGAACGACCTGCTGAAGAACATCGAGGCGTCGCTCGGCACCGGCGGAAAACAAGCAACCCCGGACGCCAAACCCGCGGGCGGCACCCCGAAGAAGTTTGTCGTGAAAAAATTCCGGCTGCAGGACGGCAAGGTCCGACTCGGTCTCGCCGGCGCCGGTGCCACCCTGCCGCTGCCGCTGATCGAATTGACCGACCTCGGCGTGAAGGAGGGCGGCATCACCACCAACCAACTGGCCTTCGCCGCCATGAAGAGCGTCACGGCCAGTATCGTCAGCGCGACGGCGCAGGCCGCAACCGATATTGGCCGGACCGGCGGGGCCGGCGCGGCCGAAAGCGTCAAGCAGGTCGGCGAGGCGATCAAGGGCCTCTTCAGCGGAAAGAAATAGGCACCCGCCGGCCGCGGTCCACGCGGCGCGGGTTCAGTGCGCCGCTTCGCCGCCACCCTCCGCTGCGCCGGAGTGTAAAGCGGCGCCCTCACGAGCGACCGACTCATCGGTCCGCGGGCTGCCGAAGGCCAGCTCGCCACACCCGTCACCATGGTCTCGCGGCAAACGCCGCGAGACCGAGGGTCATCAGCCGTCTTACAACTCCGCGATCTTCACCTTCCGGTACTCGCACTTCATCACCACACCGGGATGGATTTGCAGGCCGAGCGGGGCCGCGCCGGAAAACTTCGCGTCGGTGTATTCCGACGCCTTGGTCCCGTTGATCCAACAGGTGAAGGTATTGCCCTTCGCCTGGATCCGGAAGGTGTTCCACTCCCCCTCGGGCTTCATCAGCTTCTTCGCCTCTTTCGCCTGCCCGGCCTCGGGATAGGCGGGTTTGCCGCCGGTGTAGAACGAGCCCGACATGTCAACTTTCAGGCTCCCTGAAATGCCCAGCTGCAATTGCAGGTGCGGCTTCCGCATTTCGACGCCCGTGTCGACGCCCCGCTCCGACGTCGCCTTCCAGCGAACGTCAAACTCGATGACGAAATCGCCATACTCTTTCTGCGTCCAAAGGTAATTACCCTTCTTGGCCGCATCGTTCTCGCCGATCAGCACGCCGTTCTCAACACGCCAGAAGGCCTTGGAGTCCTCGGCCTTGAAGTTGGCGAGATCCTTGCCGTTGAACAGCGGGACCATTTTCGGCTCGGCGGCGGAGACCACAAGGGCCGCCGCGAAATAAACCGTACAAGCAAAGGCATGCGAGAGGGGTTTCATCGCGGCTACCTTGAGCCGTCGCGCACATGACGGGAAGCCCGTTTTTGGCCTCACGCAGCCCGAGGCGGCGGGCGGAGTCGCCGTCAATCTCGCCGGGCAGATAGGTCGGCGAGGCTAATGAATTCGATTCCGTCGGTACGCTTGCCTGCCCTCTTTCTTTCTCTCCAGACTCCACCCTTACCCGGGCCGCGCCCCTTTCGCCTCCGATCCCTCTCCCATGAAATCCCTGACGCTGTTTTTCCTGACCACGCTGGCAACCATCGCCGCCGAGCCCGCCCGGCCCCTTGACACGCCGGAAGCCTGGACGATGGCCGATCCCACCGCTTGGGTCTGGAGCAAGGAGGAGGGGCAGACGGTTCTCACCCTGAAAAAGCAGCAAGATTACCGTCCCAAGGTCCGCAGCCCGTTCGACCTCGCCTGGTTCAAAACGACCGAATGGAAATCCTTTACGCTGACCGTCGAGGGACAGCTTACAAAATTTGACGAGGGCAACAATGACCTGTGCCTCGCCTTCGCGGGGCAGGACGACACGCGGTTTTATTATGCCCATCTCGGCGAGAAGGCCGACGGCAACCACCACCAAATCCACCTGGTCGATCACGCCGATCGCCGCCCCATCACCGCGACCCGCACCGGGGGCACCCCGTGGCAGCCGGGACAATGGCACCGGCTCAAACTCGTCCACGACACGGTGACGGGGAAGATCGCGGTTTACTTCGACGACATGGAGAAGCCGGTCTTGACCGCCCAAGACAAGACCCTCGGGCATGGCTGGATCGGCCTGGGCTCCTTCGATGACCTCGGCCGGTTCCGCAACCTGCAGATTCAGGGCGAGAAAAAGTAACCGGCGCGATTCCGGCCTACTCCGAGGCCGTCACCTGCTCCTGCCAGAACGCAGTCTTGCCTGCCTGGTCCGCGCGCTGCACGGCCAAATGCACCATCGCCTGATTCGGCGCCGCGCCGTGCCAATGGCGCTCACCGGCTTCGAACCAAATCACGTCGCCCGGCAGCACCTCGCGGATCTCCTCACCGGCCTTCTGCACCCGCCCCACCCCGGACAGAATCTGCAGCAACTGACCATGGGGATGGGTGTGCCAAGCCGTGCGCGCACCAGGCTCGAAGGTCACCCGGACCACGCGGACGTCCGAGTCGTAAGGCGCGGGCGTAACCTCGTCCAACCACACAGTACCGCTGAAGTAGTCCGCTGGGCCGCGTTGCGTGGTCGTGGCATTCGGTCGGGTGATTTTCATGGTGGTAAAAACGGCGTGCTAACGAATCAGCTCAGGCCGGCAAGCGCGTGATCTCCGGACCGCAGGCCAGTGCCGCGCTCAGTCGGCCGATCCGCTGCCCGCCCGCCCGCCATCCTTGATCGTCTTCACAAAGCGGTAATCGATGTCCCAGGGGAAGTAGATCCACTTGTTCTGCTTAAACTCCTTCACACAGGTGTCCACGAAGGGCCGGCCGGCCGGCTTGGCATAGAGGGTCGCAAAATGAGCTTTCGGCAGCAGCTTGCGCACAAACTGGGCCGTCCGCCCGGTGTCCACGAGGTCGTCCACCAACAACATCCCCTCGCCATCGCCCGGCACGCCCTTGAGTACGTTGACGCCGCTCTGCTGCTGCGCCGCCTCGCCCGCAGCGGACGAATAGCTTGTCACACAGATCGTATCAATGAGCCGAAGGTCCAACTCCCGCGCGATCAGGGCCGCCGGCACCAGACCACCGCGGGTGATCGCAATGATCCCCTTCCACGGACCACTCGGGTGGTTATGCAGGAGCTCCGACAAGTAGCGGGCGTCGCGGTGCAGTTCGGGCCAGGAGATGACGACTTCGTCGTCGTAGCGGGAGGAGGTTGCCACAGGGGAAAAGTTGCAGGCGACTCCAACGCGCCGTCCGACGTCGCGTCAACCCTGCACGCAAAAGAAACCGGCGTTCGCTCGCCCGCCCGCCCATACTCACCCGAGCAGGTCCTTCACCACCCGGCCATGCACATCCGTCAGCCGGAAATCGCGGCCCTGATATCGGAATGTGAGCCGCTCGTGATTCAACCCCAGCAGATGGAGCACGGTCGCGTTGAGGTCGTGCACATGCACGGGTTTCTCCACCACGGAATACCCGAGATCGTCGGTGCGCCCGTGGGTCACGCCGGGCTTCACGCCGCCTCCCGCGAGCCACATCGTGAACGCATCCTTGTGGTGATCACGCCCGGGCTTCGTGGCGACGCCACTTCCGGAATCAACCTGCGCCATCGGCGTGCGACCGAACTCGCCGCCCCAGATCACCAGCGTTTCATCCAACAGGCCGCGTTGCTTCAGGTCCGCCACGAGCGCGGCCATGCCCTGATCCACATCCTGACACTTCCTCGGCAAACGCGTCGCCAGATCCGCATGATGATCCCAGTCGGCATCGTAGAGCTGCACCATGCGCACGCCGCGCTCCACCAACCGGCGCGCGAGGAGACAGTTGTTCGCGAACGAGGCTTTGCCCGGCTGCGCGCCGTACAGCTCGAGCGTCGCCTTCGACTCCTGCGAAATATCCATCAGCTCCGGCACCGAAGTCTGCATCCGGTACGCCATCTCGTACTGGCTGATCCGCGTCGCAATCTCCGGATCGCCCACGTCCGCCAACTGCGCCTCGTTCAACGTCCGCACCGCATCGAGGACCTGCCGCCGGTCCCGCGCCGAATGCCCTTTCGGATTGTCGAGGAAGAGCACCGGCTCGCCGCTCGACCGGAACTGCACGCCTTGGTGCACGCTCGGCAAAAATCCCGACGACCAGAGGCTCGTGCCCGCGCCGGCCTGCGGCCCCGACTGCAGCACCACGTACGCCGGCACATCCTGATTCTCGGACCCGAGGCCGTACGTCACCCAGGAACCGAAGCTCGGGCGCCCCAGCCGGCCAAAGCCCGTGTGCAAAAAGAGCTGCGCCGGCGCATGATTGAACTCGTCCGTCTGCAGCGACTTCACGATCGCGATCTCGTCAGCCACCTTCGCGAGGTGCGGCAACAGCTCCGAGATTTCCGCCCCGCTCCGGCCGTGACGCTGGAACTTGAACCGCGACGCCGCGATCGTCGGATGTCCGCGCAAAAACGCGAAACGCTTGCCCTGAATGAACTCATCCGGACACGGCTTGCCGTCGTACTGCGCCAGACCCGGCTTGTGGTCGAAAAGATCGAGCTGCGATGGCGCGCCGACCATGTGCAGGTAGATCACGCGTTTCGCCCGCGGCGCAAAATGCGCCACCCGCGGCGCCAGCGGATTTTCCGCCGCGCCCAAGCTCTCGGCAAGCAACGCACCCAACGCCATCGACCCGAAGCCGAGCCCCGAGCGTCGGAGAAACGCGCGGCGGGTGACATTCTGCAAATGGGCTTCGAGCGGGTGCATGGTTCAGCCTTTGGTGATCATCTCGTCGAGATTCAGCAATGCCGCGGCCACCGCTTCCCAGGCAATCGTCTCGCTCGCGTGTGCCGCTTGTTGCTGGGCAAACAACCGCTCCAGCGCCGCCGCTTCCACCGCCGACGGGCTGCGGGAGAGGCCCAGCTCAAAGGCATACCTGATCCGCTCGACCAGTGTCGCCGCCGGGCGCTCCAGCTGGATGCGCCGCGCGAACGCCCGGGCCGCTTCCACGTACACCGGATCGTTCAAAAGCGTCAGCGCCTGCAGCGGCGTATTCGAACGCGAGCGACGCACCGTGCACGCCGTCCGGGCGTTGGCGTCGAAGTTCACAAAACTCGGATACGGCGAACTGCGCTTCCACACCGTATAAATGCCGCGGCGGTGCGCGTCCTCGCCGGTACTCACGTCGTAAGTGACGCGGTCCCCGCCGACCTTGCTGTCCCAAAGGCCGGGCGGCTGGTAGGGCCGCACCGGCGGTCCACCCTGCTTCAGACTGAGCAGGCCCGCAACCGCGAGCGCGTTGTCGCGGATCGCTTCGGCGTCGAGGCGGAACCGCGGTCCGCGCGCGAGCCAGCGGTTCTGGTCGTCCCGCGCCAGCATTTCCGGCGTCACGCGCGACGACTGCCGGTACGTCGCCGACAACGCGATCAACCGGTGCACATGCTTCACGCTCCAACCGTGATCCATGAACTCCACGGCCAGCCAGTCGAGCAATTCGGGATGCGTGGGCGACTCCCCCTTCACGCCGAAATCTTCCAGCGTCGGCACGATGCCGCGGCCGAAAAACTCCGCCCACCAGCGGTTGATCGTCACCCGCGCCACGAGCGGATTCGACCGGTCGACCAGCCAGCGCGCCAAATCCAACCGGTTCCCCGCCGGGGCGATCGGCGCCGGATGCAGCGCCGCGGGCACGCCCGCAGATACCGCCTCTCCCTGGTCGAGAAAGTTGCCGCGCTTGAGCACCGCCGTTGGCCGGGTGGTGGCGACCTCGCGCATCACCAGCGTCCTCACGCCCGCCAGCGCCGCCAACGCCTGGCCCACCTGCACCTTGGCCTGCTTCAGGGCCGCGAGATCCCGGTCCGAGGCGAAAAAATACTCCTGTACTTTGGCCGCCTGCGCTTTGGTCCGACGCGCTTTCTCCAGCCGTAAGATCGCCGCAACGTCAGCCGTTACCGCCACGCCGCCCGCACCGCCCGTCAGGGCCGAAAGCCGCACGCGGCCGATGGTCCGCGCCGCCCCGAAGTTCTGCTCGAGACAAAACGTGAACGTGACCCCGCCCGCGTCGCCGAGCGGCCGCTCCGTCGTGAGCACAGCCCAGTGGTCGCGCTTGAACTGCGGGCTGATCGCCCAGCCGCCCTTGGCCTCGTTGTCGGTGCGGAGCAGGTTCTCGACGGGAAATTTCGCCTGCGCAAACGAGGCCCGCGCCTGCACGAAAATCACCGGCTGCGCCGTCCCGCCCGGCGGCGTGGCCGTGACCCGCACATTATTCAGTACAAAGTTCGGGCGCGCCGCGTCACCCCGTCCCGGTCCCGTCCCCGGCAACGACGGATCGGTCAGCGCCTCGAGCTTGAAGCCGGTGATGTCCGTGAGCGAGGTGTTGACCGTGAGATAATAGGTATCCGTCTCGGGCACGTCGTCGACAATCAGCACCGATTGGTCGGGCAGGATCCGGTAACTGGCCTCGCCGACCGACTCAAACGCCGTGACCGTCAGCACGTGCTCCTGCGCCGGCGCGACCACCGCCTTCGCCGCGACTTTTTCCCAGCCCTCCTGCCGCGTCGCCAGTTCCGTGGTCCGGGCGGCGATCCGGGCTTCGAGCTCGGCCGCACGCGTTTCCAACGCCGGCCGCTTGGTCTCCTGCGTCGGATCCGGAAGGGTCAGATAGGGCCCGGTGAACTTGAGCGTCGCCATGGCCTTCGCACTCGCGAACTCCGTCTCCTGCTCGGCCTGGTTGAAGTAGGCGAAGAGCCGGTAGTAGTCCTTCTGCGAAAAGGGATCGTACTTATGGTTGTGGCACTGCGCACACTCGAGCGTGGTGCCAAGCCAGACCGCGCCGGTGGTGTTCACCCGGTCGAAGACCTGATTCACCCGGCCCTCCTCCTGGTCGGTGCCCGCCTCGACATTCGTCGGCGCCGCGCGGTGAAATCCCGTCGCAACCAGCGGCTCCAAGGTCCGGCCGGCCTTCGCTTCCGGCACCAGATCGCCGGCGAGCTGCCAGGTGGTGAACTGATCGAACGGCATGTCCGCATTGAGGGCCCGAATCACCCAATCCCGATACGGCCAGAGGTCGCGCAGATCGTCGCGTTGAAACCCGTGCGAGTCCGCATACCGCGCAAGGTCGAGCCAAGGGCGCGCCCAGCGCTCACCATACGCCGGCGACGCGAGCAGCCGGTCCACCACCCGCTCGTCGGAGCCAGGGGAATCATCCGCCAAAAACGCCGCGCGTTCCACCGGCGTAGGCGGCAGGCCGGTGAGGTCGAGTGAAACGCGGCGCAACCAACGGGACTTGTCCGCCGCGGGCGAGGGCCTGAGCCCCTCGCGTTGCAGCCGGTTAAACACAAACGCGTCGATCGCGTTGACCGCCGCGGGCCAGGCGGCTCCGACCGACGGCACCGCGGGCCGCACCGGCGCCACGTAGGCCCAGTGCCTTACATTCTCCGGCCACACCGCGCCTTCATCGATCCAGCGCTGCAGGAGTTTCACCTCGGCGTCGGACAACCGCGCGCCCTTCTGCGGCATCACGTCATCCGGTTCAGCGGTGGTGAGGCGCTGGATCAAGGGACTCTTCGCCCCGTGGCCGACGA
The DNA here is from genome assembly GCA_903820035.1 of uncultured Opitutia bacterium. Classification (GTDB taxonomy): domain Bacteria; phylum Verrucomicrobiota; class Verrucomicrobiia; order Opitutales; family Opitutaceae; genus ER46. The sequence goes on along the minus strand of CAIJFT010000331.1, from coordinate 66,433 downwards.
CAATGGCCGGTTCGCCGGACTCGCCACCGCGCAGCGCCTCCGGTCGCGCCGTCAGCCGCAAACCGCCCTTGGCCTTCTCCGGCCCGTGGCAGTCGTAACACTTGTCCGCGAGCAACGGCTGGATCTCCCGCGCAAAATCGACCGGGGCGGCCAGCGCCGTGAGGGCACTCCACGCGACCGCAAGCACGACGGAAATCCGTCGCACGCAAAACTGGGGCAGGCAAAAACGACCGGTGGGCATCGGGGTAACGCGGCGGGCGCGCCAAAGGGAAAGATCCAAGTGCCGGGTGGCAAGGCCGGAGCCGGAAACCACCGTGAAGTCCGAGGCTCCCTCGGCTCGAACGGAAAGGTGCTCGTCACGCGAAAACCCGATGAAGCCATCGGGTCCCACCGCGGGAATCCCCCGTCGCTCACGCGTGAACGCTCAGCTCTGAACTGCTTGATCCTTCAAGTTTCAAATCGCCCGCCGAAGTCACGCGGTCAACCGCAGCACCGGTTCGTGCGCGAGGCTGATCACGCGCGCACCCTGAGCACCGCCGGCGAGCCGGACGGCAATCACGTCGAGCGCCTGCGCCACCATCGTCGCCCAGGGAATGCCGATGGTGGTGAGCCGCAGGCGCTCCGCGACCGGGGCGTTGTCGAAGCCGATCAGCGGCGGCAACGCGCGTCCGCCCCGCCGCGCCGCCACGATCACGGCCTCCGCGAGCCGGTCATTGCACGCAAAGATTCCCGTCGGGCTTCCACCGAGGATTTCCGCCGCCGGCACCGCGCCGTCTTCCAAAAACCACGAGGCCGCCGTCACCACCGTCGCGTCCGGTGCGTGCGCGCAAAAACCCGCGATGCGCCGCTGGCTCCGCACATCGTCGACCGGCCCGCCGAGCACCACGAAACCACGGCGGCGTCCCGTGCGCTCCTTCAGCAACTCCGCCGCGCACGCGCCGCCGGAGAAATCATCGGTCGTCACCGCGTCGATGTACCCGCCGCCCAGCCCCGCCGGCGGCAGGTCGTTGACACACAACAGCAGTTTCCGCGCCTCCGCCGCCGCCTGCACCGCCGCCCGGCATTCCCACACCACCGGATAATAGTCCGCCCGCAGACGCGGAAGACATGCAGCCGTCGGCCAGCTGCGAACCACCGCGATCCCACGGGCGCGCAGCCCCGCTTCGAGCAGTTCCATGAGGTGCGCGCCGAAACTGCCTTTGCGCCGCGCGCGCGGATGAAACACGAGCTGCACGCCGCGCAACGCCACGCGGCGTCCCGGCACGAAGGAACCCGAGGCTGCTTTGCGCCGGAGCAGACCTTCGGACTCGAGCTCTGCAAGCAGCCGGTGCGCGGTCTGGTAACTGACGGCAAAGCGTTGCGCCACCGCCCGCGTAGAAAGGAACCTTCCGCCCGGCGCGGCGAACCCGCCGCGGAGTCGCGCGGCCAACGCCGACTTCACTTCGGCGACGTGGGAGGAGCGGGGACGCGCCATGGCGGCACCGACCATTATCATATCAGATTTCGCGTCGAGCGATTTGTTAACGTTTGAAGGCCCGTTCCCGCCGGAGTGGACTCGTTGCATGGCCGGACAACCCCTCGCAGACCAAGTCATCGTCGTGGTGGGCGGCACGACTGGACTCGGCTTTTCCGCCGCCCGCGCGTGCCTTGCCGCCGGTGCCCGCGGCGTCGTGATCACCGGCCGCAACCCGGCGAACGCCGCCGGCGCCGCCAGTTCCCTCGGCCCCGCGTGCGTCCCCCTCGTCGGTGACGCCACCGACCCCGCCCACGCTCCCGCCGCCCTTGCCCTTGCGCACAAACGTTTCGGCGGCTTCCACGCCCTCTACCACGTCGCCGGCGGCAGCGGCCGCAAGATGGGCGACGGCCCGTTGCACGAGATCACCGACGACGGCATCCGTGCCACGCTCGAGCTGAACCTGCACTCGGTCATCCTCTCGAACCGCGCCGCCGTGCGCCAGTTTCTCGCCCAGGGATCCGGCGGCTCGATCCTAAACCTGAGCTCGGTGCTCGGTCGTTCGCCGTCGCCCGCGTTCTTCGCCACCCACACCTACGCCGCCGCCAAGGCCGCGATCGTCGGCTTCACCAAATCGATCGCCGCGTACTACGCGCCGCAAAACATCCGCTGCAACGTGCTCGCCCCGGCGCTCGTCGCGACGCCGATGGCCCGCCGCGCCGCCGGCGACGCAACCATCCTGAAGTTCATCGCGACGAAACAGCCCCTCGACGGCGGCCGCATCGGCCAACCGGAGGACTGCGACGACGCGGCCGTCTACCTCCTCTCGTCCGGCGCCAAGTTCGTCACCGGCCAAGTCCTCGCCGTCGATGGCGGCTGGTCCGTGAGCGAAGGCCAAATCCCCTGAGCTTTCTGAAATACGGGAGGGCAGCGCCCCTCACGCCCTCTCACTTTCACCCTCCCCTTTCACTTTCCCTCATGTCCTCCGCCACCGACTACTTCGACAAAACCCAGCAACTTCTCGCGAACCTCCGCGCCACGCAGCTGCCCGCGATCGAGCGCGCCGCCGAACTCTGCGCGGAGCGCATCGCCAAGGGCGGGCTCATCTTCATGTTCGGCGCCGGCCACTCGCGCATGATGTGCGAGGAGATGGCGCCGCGGCAGGGTTGCTTCGTCGGTTTCTACTCCTGGGCCGAACAAGCCGTCTCGCAACACTGCGCCACCGTCGGCATGAACGGCCTGCGCGGTCCGCTCTTCCTCGAAAAGATCGAGGGCTACGCCGAACAACTGCTCGCGGGTTTCAAGTTCGGACCGCACGACGCCTTCATCGTCATTTCCACCTCCGGCATCCGCCCGCTCATCGTCGAGATGGCCCTCGGCGCCAAGGCCCGCGGACTCCCCGTCATCGGGCTCGTCTCCGTCGCCCACTGCTCGCAGTCGCAGCCTTCGCACTCCTCGGGCAAGAAGCTCATCGATGTCGCCGACATCGTCCTCGACAACCACTGCCCGCCCGGCGACTGCGTCGTCGAAGTCCCCGGCCTGACCTGGCGCACGGGCCCGACCTCCACGGTTACCGGCGCCATGCTGATCAACATGCTGCGCTGCGAAACCGCCGAACGGCTCCTGCGCCGTGGGCACACGCCCGTGATGCTGCCGAGCCACCAGTTTGTCGGCACGACCACCGCCCACGCCGCCGAAGCACAACTCGAGGCCTACTACGAGGGCTACCGCAAGAGCGTGGCCCACCTCTACCAATGACTTGGGCCGCGGGCATCGACATCGGGGGCACCAACCTCAAGGCCGTCGCCGTCTCGACCGACGGCACCGTGCTCGCCCACGCCGCCCGCGCCACGCGCGACGGTACCGCCGGCGCCGCCGATTGGATCGCCGCCGTGCAGGCGACGCTTGCCGATTTCGCCCGCGAACTCGGCTCGACACCTGATGCGATCGGCGTCTGCGCGCCCGGCCTCGCCGCCCCCGACGCCCGCAGCATCGCCCACCTCCCCGGCAAACTTGCCGGTCTGGTCGGCCTTGACTGGACCACCCAGCTCGGGCGCCCCGGCCTCGTCCCCGTGCTCAACGACGCGCACGCGGCCGTCCTCGGCGAGGCTTGGTCCGGCGCGGCGCGTGGCCAGCGTCATGTCGTGATGCTGACGCTCGGCACCGGCGTCGGCGGCGCGGTGATCTGCGACGGACACCTCTTGCGCGGCGCCATCGGCCGCGCCGGCCACCTCGGACACATGTCGCTCGATCCCGACGGACCCGTGAGTATCACCGGCATGCCCGGCGCAATCGAGGTGCTGATCGGCGATTGCACGGTCGCCGCGCGCACGCTGGGGAAATTCACCTCGACCGCCGCTCTCGTCGCCGCCCACCGCGCCGGCGACACCGCGGCTTCAGCCGTATGGCTGCGCTCGGTCAAGGCCCTCGCAACCACGCTCGCGTCGTGCATCAACGCGTTCGACCCCGCGGTCATCGTTCTCGGGGGCGGCATCGCCCAGGCCGGCGACGCCCTCTTCGCCCCGCTCGCAACCGAACTCGCCCGCATCGAATGGCGCCCCGGCGGCCATCGCGTGCCCGTCGTGCCCGGCGCGCTCGGCGACCGCGCCGGCGCGATCGGCGCCGCGCACTATGCCCTCACCTCTCCCGCATGACTCCCACTGAAACCTACCTGACCAAGGCGCGCGGCCTCATTGACGCCGTCGCCGCCCAATCGTCCGTCATCGCCACCGCCGCCGACTGGTTCGCCGGCACCATCGGCGCCGGACGCATGGTCCACCTCTTCGGCTCCGGCCACTCGCGCATCATGGTCGAGGAGATGTGGCCGCGCTACGGCTCGTTTCCCGGCTTCAACCCGATCGTCGAACTCTCGCTCTCGTTCCACAACCTGGTCGTCGGCGCGAATGGCCAGCGGCAGGCGATGTTTCTCGAAAACGTCAGCGGCCTCGCCGAACGCATTTTGCGCAACTACGCCCTCGACCCGCGCGACACCGCGCTCGTCGTGTCCTCGAGCGGCTGCAACATCGTTCCGATCGAGATGGCCGAGCAGTTCCAGCAACGCGGCGTCCGCGTCGTGGCGCTCGTCAGCCGCGCGCACGCGGAGGCGTCCACCTCGCGCCGCGCCGACGGCAAAAAGCTCACCGACTTCGCCGACCTCATCCTCGACACCGGCGCGCCCGTGGGCGATGCGATGGTAAAGATCGAAGGTCTCGATACACCCGTCGCACCAGGCTCCACCGTTGGCGGCTGTCTCATCGTAAACACGATCAAGGCCGAGGTCGCCGCGCGCCTCACCGCCGCCGGATGTCCGCCGAAAGTCCTCAGCGCCGGCGTGATCGTCGGCAACCAGCGCGCCACCGAGCTGTTCGAGGCCGCGTACGACGAACACGCCCACCGCCTCGCCCCGCTCTACGCGAAGCTATGAACGCCGATCCGACCGCCGCACACCATGAACCCGCTGCATCGGTGGGGCCCGCTTTCCCCAGCGGGCTGCCGACCTGTCGGGCCTCCCTTCCGCTTTCCCTCGGCACCTGATCCAGCCCGTCGGGGAAAACGGAACCCACCTTCTCGTGCGCTCCAGCCCGCTCCTACCCGAACGCCCCCCCAGCTTCACGTCTCTGTCTAGTCCGTCCTAAACCTCAATCAACTCATCGCCATGAACACCCCGGATGTCACGCGTCGCCAGTTTATCGCTCAGGCCGGCGTCGGTCTTGCCGCCGCTTCTGCGCTTAGCCGCGCCACCGCCCAGGGCTCCACCGCGAACTCCCGATTGCGGCTCGGGGTCGTCGGTTGCGGCAGCCGCGGCCAATGGATCACCGATCTGTTCAAGCTCCACGGGGGCTACGACATCGTGGCGATCGCCGACTATTTTCAGACGCGTATCGACGCCAGCCTCACCAAAAACAAACTGACCGGCATCCGCAGCTACACCGGCCTGCAGTGCGCGCAGAAGATGATCGCCGCGGGCGGACTCGACGCCATCGCGATCATCAGCCCGCCGTATTTCCACCCCGAGCAGGCGCAGGCCGCCGTCGCCGCGGGGCTGCACGTCTACCTCGCGAAGCCGGTCGCGGTCGACGTCCCCGGCTGCCACTCGATCGCCGAGTCGGGGCAAACCGCCCGCCGCAAGGGCCAGGTCTTCCTCGTGGATTTCCAGACCCGCGCGAACGAGTTCTACATCGAGGCCCTGCGCCGGCTCCACTCCGGGGCGCTGGGTGACATCTGCTTCGCCGAGGCCGCCTACCACGCCGAACGCCTCCCCATCAAGTCGCCGCCCGGCTCGCCGGAAGCACGGCTGCACAACTGGGTTTTCGACCAGGCGTTGTCCGGTGACATCATCGTCGAGCAGAACATCCATACGCTCGACGTCATGAGCTGGACGATGAAGGACACCCCGCCCGTCCGCTGCACCGGCACCGGCGGCCGCCGCGTACGCATCGACGTCGGCAATGCGTGGGATCACTACGCGCTCACCTATGAGTACGCCAACCAGGTCGGCGTGACGTTCAGCTCGCGCCAGTTCGACTCCCACGGCGAACCCGGCGGAATCACCAACCGCGTCTTCACGACGAAGGGCGTGCTCTCCACCAAATACGGCGGACAGGTGATGATCCGCGGCGCCGCCGACCTCTTCTACCGCGGCGGCATGACCGGCGCGATCTACAAGGAAGGCGTCATCACCAACATCACGGCTTTCCATGATCAGGTGCTGCGCAAGGCCGCCGCCAATGTTACCGTAGAGCCGAGCGTCACGAGCACGCTGGTCGCGATCATGGGCCGCACGGCCGCGCAGGAGAAACGCACGGTGACCTGGACCGAACTCGTCGCCTCCAAAACGAAACTCCAGGCCGACCTCTCCGGCCTGCAGGCGTAACCCACCGGCTGCGACCACGCCCCGCCATGCTCACCCGCCGTCACTTCCTGCAACGCTCCCTCGGCAGCCTCGCGTTGCTGCCCGCCCTCCGGGCCGCAAACAGCGGGGCCGGTTTCAAGCTCTTCGCCTGCGACTGGACACTGCAGAAGACGTGTCATCCCGACGCCTTTCCCCTCGCCGCCCGCATCGGCCTCGACGGCGTGCAGGTCGACTTCGGCCGGCTGAAAGAGGGCGTCACCACGCTCCCGCTCTTCGACGAGAAGCAGCAGGACGCGATTCTCGCCGCCGCGGCGGAACATAAAGTCGCCATCGCCTCGCTCGCGCTGGGCGTGCTCAACACCGTCGCATACAAAAGCGAAGCCGCCACCGCACAGTGGGTCCTCGACAGCGTGAAGGTCATGCAGCGGATGAAGACGCGCGTCTGCCTGCTGGCGTTTTTCTCGAAAGGCGATCTGGTCGACGACGAGCCCGGCATCGCGGAAGTGATCCGGCGCTTAAAAACACTCGCCCCGCGCGCCGAAGCGGCCGGCGTGGTGTACGGTATCGAGTCGTGGCTGAAGGCCCCGGTGCTTGAGCGCATCCTCGACGCGGTGAAGTCGCCCGCGGTCCGCGTGTATTACGACGTCGGCAACATGCAGAAGGTCGGCGAAGACGTCGGCACCGCGATCCGCCGCCTCGGCCGCGAGCGGATCTGTGAGGTACATCTCAAGGACTACGACGACCTCTACGGCAAAGGCTCGATGAACTTCCCCAACGTCCGCACCGCCCTCGACGCCGCCGGCTACCGCGGCTGGCTCGGCATCGAAGGCGTAAAGACGCCGCTCGGGGTGGAGCAGAGTATGCGGTATGATGTAGAGTACCTGCGATCAATCTTCCCCGCAAAAGTCTGACGGATTGATGGAAGCCCGCCCATGGGGCGGGCTAGCCGGCCAGCGGCCGGGCCTCCATTTCAATTTCGCCCCTCACCCCCTTTCCCTCACTCCCTCCACTCTTCGTCCCATGCTCTCCTCCCCGCTTCGCACCTCCGTCATCGGCAGCTACCCGTTCCCGAGCTGGCTCGAATTCGCCAGCCAACACCTCGCCGAGTTCGGGCGCTCCGACGTGAGCGAGATCCAGGACGACGCGGTCATCGCCGCCATCCATGATCAGGTTGGCGCGGGTCTCGATGTCATCACCGACGGCGAACAGACGCGGCTCGATTTCAATCTCTCGTTCTACGGCTACCTTGAGGGCATCACGCTCGAGGCCGCGTCGCCACGCCGCTTCGGTCCGCCGGCGCACGACCAACGCGGCAAACACGCGATCACCGGTGAACTGCGGGCTCCGCGCGGACTCGGCGTCGTCGAGGAGTTCAAGCGTCTGCAACGGCTCGCGCCCGCCGGACCCACGCTCAAGGCGAGCGTGCCGGGGCCGTACACCTTGAGCGGACGCCTTCTGCCCAACGCGCAGTACGCCGACCGCTGGGCCGTCACGGAGGCGCTGCTGCCCTTCGTGCGCCAGGAATTGATCAACCTCGTCGCCGCCGGCTGCCGCGAAGTCAGCGTCGATGAGCCGTCGATGAGTTGCTACGCCTACCGCGAGGACCCGCGGCGTTTCGTCGACATCTTCAACCGCACCGTCGAACCAATCGCCGGCAAGACCCGCGTTTGCACTCACCTCTGCTTCGGCAACTACAAGGGCCGAGCCATCGCGCCGCGCCAAGTCGCACCGATGTTTCCCGCGTTCCTCGACTTCAAGGCCGACGAGATGCACGTCGAAATGGCGAGCCGCGAGTTCGCGGAAATCGAACTGATCGCGCAGATCGCCCGCCGCATGGACGCCGCCGTCGGCATCGTCGACGTGAAGAGCTACTACGTCGAAACGCCGGAGCACATCGCCGACCGCGTGCGCCTCTGCCTGAAGCACGCGCCCGCCGACCGCTTGGTGTTCGCACCCGACTGTGGCCTGAGCCAAACCGCCCGCTGGGCCGCGCAACCGAAATTGAAGAACATGGTCGCCGGCATCGGTCTGGTAAAAAAGGAACTCGGGCTGTGAAACCAACCACCCACCCCGTCGGTCAGCTCGCTTGCGAGCGCGGTTCGGTTTTTTGAACTGCAACGAGGCGCGCGCAAGCGCACTGACCTAAGCACCACCCCCATGATCCGCCCCTTTCTCCAGGACGACGCCTTCCTCGCCGACGTCGCCGCCGGGCGCGCCGACCCGACACCGGACCGGCTGCACGTGTGGTGGCTCGGGCAGAGCGGATTTCTTGTCAGCCACGCCGGCCGCTGCCTGCTCTTCGATCCCTACCTGAGCGATTCGCTCACGAAAAAATACGCGACCACCGACAAGCCGCACATCCGCATGACCGATCGGGTCATCGATCCCGCGCGGCTCGGCTTCGTGGAGGTCGTGACGTCGTCGCACCACCACACGGACCATTTCGACGCCGAGACGCTCCACCCGCTCTTCGCCGCCGCCCCGGCCGCGCGCTTCGTCCTGCCCGCGGCCAACGTCGATTTTGCCCTGCAACGCCTCGGCCCCGACGCGCGACCGCGCTTCCTGCCGCTCGCAGACGGCACCTCGATCACCGTCGGTCCATTCACCCTCACCGCGGTACCCGCCGCCCACGAACACCTCGCGCCGGAATTCGCCGGCTTCGTCGTGGGCGTCGGCCGCTTCCGGATCTACCACAGCGGCGACACCGTACTTTACCCCGGCCTCGAGGAACGGCTGCGTCCCTTCCACGTCGACCTCGCGCTTCTGCCGATCAACGGCCGCGCGCCGGAGCGCCGCGTATCGGGCAACCTCGACGGACCCGAGGCGGCGCGGCTCGCGCACGCGATCGGCGCGCGGTGTGTCGTGCCGTGCCACTACGAGATGTTCACGTTCAATACCGCGTCGACCATCCCCTTCGCCGCCGAGTGCGCGCACCTGCGTCAACGCGGCGCAATCCTCCGCGCCGGCGAACGTCTCACCCTCGCGCCCGCAGCCACTGCGTCTGCCCTTTAGGTTCTTCTCTGACTATCAGCCCCATGAAAAAGCTCAAAGTTGTCGGCTTGAACTTCGATCACATGCACATGGGTGATCTCCTGCGCAAATGCCACGAGCACCCCGACGTGGAGATCGCCGGCATCTGCGATGCCGATCCCGCGCGGATGCAGGCCGTGATCGCCAACTTTAAGATCCCCGCCGACCGCGTCTTCACCGACCCGCACCGTTGCCTCGCGGCGACCGAGCCGGACTTCGTGGTACTCTGCCCCGCCACCGGCGAACACGCGGACTACGTCGAACTCGCCGCCCCTTACGGCGCCCATCTCTTCGTGGAAAAGCCTTTCGCCGCCACACTCGCGCAGGCCGACCGGATGATCGCCGCGGCGAAGCGGGCGAAGCGCCTGCTCGCGATCAATTGGCCGCTGCGCTGGGTGCCGGCGCACGTTACCGCGCACCGCCTCATCCGCGAGGGCCGCATCGGCAACCTGCAGGAGGTGCATTTCTACGACGGCAACCGCGGCCCGCTCCGGCACACGGCGGACAAGCTCGAACTCACCCCGAGCGCCGCGGCCAAGCGAAAGAGTTGGTTTTATCAACGGCGCCGCGGCGGCGGCTCGCTCCTCGATTATCTCGGTTATGGCACGACGCTCGGGACCTGGTACCATAACGGCAAGAAGCCGCTCGAAGTCACCGCCGTCGTCGACCGCCCACGCGGCTTGGAGGTCGACGAACACAGCATCACCGTGGCACGTTACGCGAGCGGCTTGTCGAAATTTGAGACCCGCTGGGGCACGTTCACCGATCCGTGGATCACCCAGCCGCAACCCAAGTGTGGCTTTGTGCTGAAGGGCGACGCCGGCACGATCAGCTCGTACGACTACGAGTCGACCATCCGCGTGCAGACGCCCGCCTGTCCGCGCGGCGAGGACGTCGCGGTCGATACGCTGACGGCACCGTTCGCCGATCCGATCCAGTACTTCGTCCACTGCATCCGGACCGGCACGCCGCTCGAAGGGCCGCTCTCGCCGAAGATCTCCCGCATCGGTCAGCAGATCGTCGACTCAGCGCGGTTGAGCGCGAAGCTCGGCAAGAAGGTTAAACTCGTCGCCTGACCATGAGCGCGTCCGACGCCGGCGGCACCTACGGTCTAAGCAACGCCAAAGCCGGCGCCGCGGTGACCGCGCCCGTGCTGCCATACCTCCCCCCGCGCCCCCGCGCCTACCGGCCCAAGATTGGCCTGATCGGCTGCGGCGGGATTTCCGAGTACCACCTCCGAGCCTATCAGGCGCTCGGCCTCGACGTGGTCATGCTCTGCGACCGCGATCCGGCCCGCGCGGAGAAGCGGCGCCAGGAGTTTTATCCGGCGGCGAAGGTCACGTCCGATTTTCAAGCCGTGCTGCGCCATCCCGACATCGAGGTGGTTGACCTCGCGCTGCATCCAACGGAGCGCGTCGCGGTAATCGAAGCCGCGTTGCGCGCGCGCAAACACGTCCTCAGCCAGAAGCCCTTCGTCCTCGACCTCGACATTGGCGAACGCCTCGTGACCCTCGCCGAGGCGCAAGGCGTGCAATTGGCGGTGAATCAGAACGGCCGCTGGGCCCCGCACTTCGCCTACCTCGCCGCGGCGGTGCGCGCCGGCGTGATCGGCTCGGTGGCGAGCATCGATTTCACCCTGCAATGGGATCACACGTGGACGGCCGGCACGGCCTTCGAGAAGATTTCGCATTTGGTGCTTTTTGATTTTGGGATCCACTGGTTCGACATCACGACCGCGTTCATGGCGGGCCGGCGTGCGGAACGCGTATGGGCCGGCGTGCGGCGCACGTCGTTTCAAGCCATGAAGCCGCCGATGTTGGCCGACGTGATCATCGACTATGCCGACGCGCAGGTGCGGTTGAATTTCAACGGCCACGTGCGGCACGGCCAGGAGGACCGCACGGTGATTTGCGGCGAGCGCGGCACCTTGCGGAGCTTCGGCCCGAGCCTTTCCGAACAGTCCGTGCGACTGCACACCTCCGCGGGCGACGCCACCGTGCCGGTCGAAGGAACCTGGTTCACCAGCGGGTTTCAGGGCGCGATGGGCGAGTTATTGTGCGCCATTGAGGAGAAACGGGCGCCGGCGAACCACGCCCGCGGCAACTTGGAGGGCCTCGCGCTCTGTTTCGCCGCGCAGGCCAGCGCCGATCGCGGTGAGCCGGTGACGCCGGGTGCGGTGCGGCGCGTGTAACGCTGCTCCCTCAAGCTCGAGCTGTGGGAGGGGCTTTACGCCCCGACGAAAGCGGTTCCCCATTTCCCGTAGCCGCGTTTGAGCCTTGGGCGAAAACGTGGTCACGAATGAGGACCACGGCGTCGCCGCTGCTCCATCGCGGCTACAAGGACATCAAAAACGCCGTTCTCCTCACGCCTGGCGCGGCCTAAAGCAGCTCCCACACGAGATCCGCTGCGACCGAACCGAAGATTATCCGGCCGCTCAGAACGTCCCCTTCACGCCGAAACTCCACAGCGAGCCGTACTCGATGCGTTCACGGAAGCGCGCGACGGCGGGCGTGCTCGGGCCGTAGACTTTGATGTCGTCGGGAGCGTCGCCGAGGTTGCGGATCGCCGCGAAGAGCGCGAAGCGCTTGTAGAGCGTGTACTCGGCATTGAGGTCGAGATAGAGCCGCTTTGACCACCACGTGTAGGTGCCGGGCTCGATGCTGTTGCCGGCGGCGATGGCGGCGCGGCGCTGGAGACTGCGGTAGTTCCAATTCGCGCGGAGGCTGAAGCGTTCGCGGTTGAGACTCGCGCCCCAACTGAGCGTGCGCGGAATAAAGCCGGGGAAGTTGGCCGAACCCTGGGCCCCCGTGAGCCGTTGCGTGGCCGCATTGGCGAACGCCTGCACGCCGCGCGCCCACGACGGCAGAAACGTGAGTGCCTGCCGGTAGCCGAGGTTGAGCCCCTCCATCCGCACAGAGGAATCGAGGTTGTACTGGGTCACGATCGGGTAGCGGCCGTACACATTCGGATCGAGGCTGTAGAGATCAAGGAACTCGGGCGACGCGGGCAGCGTGGTGCTGCCGAAGAAATCCTGGAAGTCGCGCCGGAACGCCCCGAGCGTGACCTGACCCACGCCCTGCGGGTAATATTCGAGGCGCACGTTGAAGGTCCGCGCGCTCCACGGTTTGATCGCGACATTGCTGACGGTGATCTGGTCGTTCGGCGACGGATTATCGGGATCCGGCAGGGTGACGCCGCCGGCATACTGGTTGTAGTCGGGCCGGCCGACCGAGGTATACAAGGCCGCGCGGGCGATGAGGTCTTCACGGAGGTTGTAGCTGACGTTGATGCTCGGGAAAAGGCTCAGGTACTCCTTCTTGGAGTGGGCGGCGCGATCGAGGAACGTGAGCCGCGAAACGCCGAGCGCGTCGGTCGTCGGCACAATGTTGAGCGGCCGGCCGTTGGCGCCGAGGACCGGCTTCCCCGCGGCATCGCGCAGGATGTTGCGATTGGGGTCGGTGAGCGGTCCGTCGGCGCTGACATTGGTCTGCTCGGCGCGCAGGCCGGTCACGATCTTCAAGCGGTTCGAAAAGAGCCCCAAGTCGCCGCGCAGGTAGACCGCCGAGATAATCTCCTCGGCAAATTTCGAGTTGGTGACCTCGTTGCGGTAGGTGGTGTTGGCGTTGGTCGTAAACGTCGAAGGCACGGCCGCATACTGATTGAAGAGCTGCTCGCTGCTCAGGCCTTGGAATTTCGGGAAACCGTAATGCGGCGGGCGTTCGGAGAAACTCGGATCGAGGAACGGCAGCGCCAGGTCGTCGCTCGTGGCGGTGAGCGTCGTGCTGGCGACGCCGTCGCGGCCGACGTAGGTGTAGTTCGGTACGCTGAAACGCTGGTCGCGTTCGGACTGCCGGAGATCAAAGCCCGCGCGCAGCGAGAACGGCAGTTCGCCGAAGAAGTCGCGCCGCAGGTTGCCGTAGGCGGTGCGCTTGATGTCGTCGGTCGCCCGCGTGTTGTTGGTCGCGGCGGTGACGACGTAGTTCTTCAGGGCATACGGATCGACGGGCGCCCCGGCGCCGTCGGTGACGGTGATGGTGTTGGGGCGGAGGTAGAAGATGTCCGCGAACGACACCGTGACGCCGGTGCGGCGCGCGGTCGTGGTGTCGAAGAACCCGCGCTCGATGCAGCGGTTGCGGTTGCTTGCCCGCGAGTACGCGAAGCCGGCATCCATCTTCCACACCGGCCCGTCGTGCCGCCACACGAGCGACGGCATAAACGTCCAGTTCGAGCGGTCGGCGCCGGTGGTGGCGAGGTTAAGAGTGCCCTGACCGGCGGCCCCGCGGGTGTAGTCGAGGGAGAAGTCACCGGGATTGACGCGGCCCACGTCGAACGTGAGGGCGTTGTGGTTGATGTGGACGTTGAACGTCGAATACGTGAGCGAAAACGCGAGGCGGTCGCGCTCGGTGAACTTGTAGTCGGTGGTCACGCCGAACGAACTGCGGTTGGTGTCCTTGCCGCTGTTGCGGATGAGTACCGAAGTCAGGTAGGGCTTGTCGGGCGTGGTATCGGGGAAGGTCCCGCCGTTGGTGGCGGCCTGGGCGCCGCGCCAGGTGTTTTGGATCTGCGGCTCCCCGGAGTACTGGCGGTTCATGCCGGCCGAGAGCGTGAAACCGAAGCGTTTGCTGACCGGCGCCAGGTAGGAAAGATCGAAACCCGGATGAATCTTGCGCGTCGGGTGACGCGGCGCAGGCGTCTCGCCCCAATGCTTGATGTCGTCGCGCAGCATGAAGTACGCGCTGAAATTTCCCGACGGCCGGGTGCGTTCGAACGAGCTGCGCGGGACGAGATTCACAGAACCGGCCAGCGCGTTGCCGGGCGAATCCGGGGTCGGGGAAAACGAAACCTCGATGCGCGAAAGGTTGTTAATTGAAACCTGGTCGAGGCCCACGCCGCGCGCCGTGCCGCCCGAGCCGCCGCCGACCGCGCTGGCCAGACCGAAGCCGTCAAGCGTGACGGGCACATAGCCGGACGGCACGCCGTTGAGCGAGATGTCACGGGCGTTGCCGCCGGCGTAGTCGATGTTCACGCCGGGCATGAACTTCAAGAACTCCGCCACGTTGCCCTCGGCGATGTCGCCAAACTCGTCGGTCGCGACGACGTTCTTCATGTTGGGCGCGAACCGCTGCTCGTTGATTGCCAGCGCGGCGCCGCTCATCTCACGGGACGTGGCCACCACAAACTCGTCGAGCTTGACGACCGAACCGTCGGCGTTGGGCCGGCCGCTCGCGCGCGAGGCCAGCGGGGTGAGTTGAAAGTCCTGCTGCACCGTCTGCCCCGCGGCGACGTTGACGGCGGCGGTGGCCGCCGGAAATCCGCTGAAGAAAACGCGGAGTTGGGCGATGCCGGGCGTCACGCCGTTGAGCCGGTAGAACCCGTCGGAGTCGCTCAGCGTCTCAACGTTCGATCCGACCACCGCGATGCGGGCGTGTTCGAGCACGCCGCCGGTGGAGGGATTGGTGATCCGCCCTTCAATGACGCCGGTGCCCTGGGCCCAGAGGCCCACGGCGAGGAAAACGCTGAAGCACGCGAGACGGATGCCCGAGCGAAAGCCCGGGGAGAATGAAAACAAATGACGCATAGGGGTTCAGTTGTTCCTGCTGAATCATGAACCAGAAGTGGAGCCCAAAACGCACCCAGCCCACCCTGCATTGTCCCACCCGCGTCACCCGGCCCTGAACGTGACTCAGTCTCTCGCCACCGCATCTCGGTCCCGCGCCGCCATCGCGTTGAGGCGTTCCTCCATCAGGCGGAGTCGCGCCGGTTCCCGCGTCGCGAGATTGGTCGTCTCCCCGGGATCCGCGGCAAGCTGGAAGAGTTCCGTCTTCGCCTTCGCGTCCTTGCCGGTCACCACCAATTTCCAATCGCCGAGCCGCAACGAACGGGCGCGCCAGTTTGGTCCGACCGTGTACAACGGCCGTGCCGGCAGCGCGGCATGCGTGGCAAGGACCGCGGAAATATCCGCCCCGTCCCACTTCAGGTCGCCCGGCGCGCGATAGCCGGTCAGCGCGGCCAACGTCGGCAACCAGTCCGTAATCTGCACCGGCGTCGTCACCCGACCAGGCTTTGCGCCACGCCAGGACACCAGTGTCGGCACCCGCGTGCCGCCCTCGTAAACGTCGCCCTTTTGTCCGCGCCACGGCGCATTGTTGCCCGGCAACTTGCCCGACGGACACTGGTCGTCGGGATACGAACGGTCATTGTTCTCGACGGTGCTGCCGCCATTATCGCTGGTGAAGACGATCAGGGCATTCCGCCGCCGCCCGGCCCGCTCCAACGCCGCGAGAATTCGGCCGACCGCGTCGTCGAGGTGCATCACCGAAGCCGCGTAGTGGCGCGCCACGTCACCCTGAACCGCCGCCGGCACCCGCGCCACCCACTCGGCCGGCTCTTTCACCGGCAGGTGCACCGCGGTGAACGGCACATAGAGAAAGAACGGCGCCGGCCCCCTCGCCTCAATCCACCGCACTGCCTCGTTCGCGATCAGGTCGGTCACATGCCCCGGCTCATCGACGAGCGTCTCGTTGCGGTGCCAGGTGTTCACGTAAGGCCCCTGCTTATACTTGTGGCCGTAGGGGCTCACCCCGCCGGCCAGCGAGCCGTAGGAATGATCGAAACCGAAATGATTCGGCCCCTGGTCGGGCCGCGATCCGAGGTGCCACTTGCCGGTGAGGCACGTGTCGTAACCGACACTCTTCAGCGCCCGCGGCAAGGTCACCGTGTCCCACGGCAACGCGCGCTCGTTCCCCGGCGTCGTTACGCCGAAACGGCTCCAACAACGTCCGGTCATCAGCCCCGTGCGCGTCGGACTGCACACCGGCGCCACGTAGTGCTGGGTGAGCTCCAGCCCCTCCCGCGCCAGCCGGTCGAGCTGCGGCGTCGGCGCGTTGCCACCGTGAAACGCCACATCCGCCCACCCTAGGTCGTCGGCGATGATGAAAATAATGTCGGGCCGTTCGGGCGCCTGCTCCGCCGCCGCGGCGGAGAAAATCACTCCGAGCAACCCGAACAGGCCAAGGGCAACGCGTGGTTTCATGAAGGGGGATGAGACGAGAGCGGCAACGACCGGCGGCGGCGCTCAGCGGCGTTGCGCCACGCCGCCAACGAAGACCTCGCGCACACGCAGCCTCGGGCTGAGCACAAGCACGTCAGCGCGTTTGCCGACCTCGAGGCTGCCAGTCTCGCGCGCGATCCCCGTGCGCTCCGCCGGGGTCAGGCTCGCCATGCGCACCACGTCGTGCAGCGGCGCGCCGGCGGCGGTCTGCATCGTGCGTACCATGTGGGCCATGCCGACGGACGAACTCGCCAGCCCGCCCTGGGGCGCGCGGCCGACTTTGCCGTCGTGATCGAAATCCGTGCCGGACTCCTCGGGACCGAAACGATAACGCCCCGGCTTCATGTCGACGGCGCGGCTCGCATCGGTGACCAACAGCAGGCGCCGGGGACCGAGCATGCGATAGGCGAACTGCAGCAACTCCGGCGCGAGGTGCTGGCCGTCGGCGATCACCTCGGTGCTCATGCCTTCGTTGAGCAACACATACTGCTCCATGCTGCCCTGCATCGGCGTGCCGAGGCGCACGCGAATCGACGGCACACTGCTCATCGCGCACCAGAAGTGATCCACGTGCCGCATACCGGCGCGAAAAGCTCGATCCATCTCGGTCCACGAGGAGTTCGAATGTCCGCACGTGATGAAGCAACGCGCCCGCCGTGCGGCGCGGAAGAACGGGAGCGCCCCGGGCAGTTCCGCCGCACAGGTCGCGATACGGATCAGCCCGGTGGAAAAATAGCGCGAGAACTCCGCCGGCGTGGGGTCGCGGCGGCCTGCCGCCGAGTGACACCCGACTTTATCCGGCGCAAAGAACGGGCCGTACAGGTGCACGCCCTCTATCCGCGCGCCACCGGCAACCGTCGCTTCGTTTCGGACGCGGCGGCACGCGTCTATCATCGCGTGGATTTCCTCCGGCGAGCCGGTGGTCGTGGTCGGAAAGATCGTCGTGGTCCCGTGCCGCGCGTGCGTCGCACAGATCGTGCGGACCGCCTCCGGCGTCCCGTCCATGAAGTCCGCGCCGCCGCCACCGTGGACATGCACATCCACAAAGCCCGGCGCGATGTAGCCGCCGCGCGCATCGATCACCCGCGCCCCGACGGGACGCCGACGGCCGGCCCGACCGACCTCGACGATGCGTCCGTCGCGCCACACCACGCGGGCGCCGGGCACAATGCGATCGGGCAGAATCACCGAGCCATTTTCAATCAGCGTGCACTCGTGGTTTGGTTTAGCCATGGGGTCCGGAAGCAGTCGTTTCAAATCCGCAGGAAAATCTTCCGCCGGTGCATCCACCAGCAGATGAGCCAGAAAATAAAGAGCGTGAGGCACGCGCTGACCACCGGCCCGAAGGTGCCGCGGAACAGGTCGGGGCCGAGGTGCGTGCGCAACGTCTCCGCGAGGAACGGCCGCATGAGTTGCGACATCAGGTAGATCGCAATCGAGTTCATGCCGACCACGACGAGGAACTTTGCCCAATGCCGGTAACCGAGGACGTCGATCACCCAGTAGAACCCGGCGAGCATCCCAACCACGAGTCCGCCACTGACGAGCGCCCACGAGGGCGTCCAAATACGTTTCACAATCGGGCAGATCGTAGAGCCGGCCACGAGCCCGAGGAGGACGAGCGCAAGTGCGCCGAGCAGCAGCGCGCGGAGCTTCGCCGACGCCGTCCGTTCACTGCGCAGGCATTCGCCGGCCATGAGGCCGAACAGCATCGTGGCGAACGACGGCACGAAGTTGAGCGTCGCGTACCCGCCGGCGTTGAACACGAACGGCGTGGCGCGCGGGAAGAGGTTGAGCAACCAGCCGTCGAAGGCCGCGGCGGCGTTGGTGCCCTTGCTCCAGTGGCCGAAGAAGCCGTCGAACACCGCGCCGCCCGTGACCTCCGCGGCCTTCACGCCGACCTTGGCGTAGTCAAAGCCCGCCGGGGCCAGCGGATGCAGGGCGAAGAACAGCCAGTAGGCCGCGAGGATGCCGCCGGCGACCGCCGCCTGCACGCCGACCCGGCGGTTCAGCACGAACAAGAGAAACGGATACCCGAATCCGATCTGCGCGAGGACATTCGGAAACTCCCAGACCGTACCCTTGCCGCTCCGCGAGGCCAGAAACACGGCGAGCAACACGAGGATCGCCGCGCGGACGAAGGCGTGACCGAGGATGCGTTGAAACGAATCCCCCTGGTCGCGCCGCCGCGCGTAAGAGAACGGCAGCGCAACCCCGACCATGAACATGAACGCGGGCTGGATCAGGTCCCACGTCGAGCCGCCGCTCCACGTGACGTGGTCGAACCACCACGCGAGCGAGGTCCACGGTTGCTCGGGTAGTTTTTGCGCGACCTGAGTCAGGCCGAGACCGTGCGACGCCATGTAGAGCATGATTGCGCCGCGGAAAGCGTCGAGGGAAGTGAGCCGCGCGGACGGCGGCGGGAGCGGAGGCGACGAGACACTCATGGGGAAAGCGGGCAAACGGACGGGGAGAACGCGGCGCCGAGGCACGCCGTGAGGGGATGAATCAACGCTGCGCTCCGGTCGGTGGAGGTCAACGCCGCGCATTCCGATCTGTAGCCCTGCACGTGCGCGCAGGGACCACTTCGGTTCGAAACGCTTGTCGTCCCGCGGCGCACGCCGCGGGCTACACTTTACCGGCGGAACCCGCTGTCCCCATCGGGTCGTTTGCGTACGACCGCCGTTACGTCCCGGCCCGATGGGGACACTGGGCCCCACCCGACAATAATCAGGTCTTGGGCTTCACCGGCGCCGGCTTCAACAACACGGCGGGTTCGTCCGGCGGAATCAAGCGGCGGCCGGTGATCTTTACCAGCGGCGCCAGCAACCGTTCGGTCTCGACGATATCGGCCTTGAGCTTGTCGAGACGGCCAAACTGTTTCTGGTGCAGTTCCACGAGGTAACGCTCCGAGGCCTTGTCGCCCTCGCGGGTCTGCAGCGTCGCGTTTTTCGCCAGCACCTCCTCGAGCGCGATGCCCTCGGCCTTCAGGCGGATGAGTTTCGCTTCCCAGCCGAGTTGCAACGCCTCGCGCAGGGGCCGGCCGTTGATCTTGCCGAGAAAGGCTACATCAATCGCCTCGCTGCCGCGCGCCTCACGGTCGCCCATGATCTTCAGCCGGATCTCCTGAAACGCCTCCTCGAAACGGCGGCGCTCGTCCGCGGGAAAGTCCCCGGTCAACCGGTTCTGCCACATCGCGAAGGACACCGGACTCGAAGCGGAGACGGTTCGCGCGAGCGGGTCGCGGGGCTGGCAGGCGGTGAACGCGAGCAGAAGGACGAGCGTGACGGCGGGGGGCCGACGGCGGCGGAGGTGACGGGTAGATTGCAAGAGAATCGGCATGATCGATGGCGATGGTGCCTTCGGAACGCGACACAGGTTCACGCGGAGGCGCGGAGAACGCGGAGAGGAAGGCGCCGCCTACTCCATGTGCTCCGCTCCTCCGCGCCCTCCGCGTGAGACCTCCTGCCATTCCAAAAGCCGACCCGCCACCTGCTGGCGCTCGCAGCTACAGCACGCTGATCTCACGACTTCGCCTTGGCCCGCTTGGCCTTCTTGTCGTTTCCGTCGGCGGTGCCGCCGGTCACGCGCACGGGCCAGTTCTGCTGCACGAGCGCCTTGTGCTCGGCGATCACGGCGGCGTACTTCGTGTCACCGGCGAGATTGTGCATCTCCCCGGGATCGGCGTCGTGGTCGTAGAGTTCAGTTCCCTGCTTGCCGTCGTCCCACTCGGTGTAACGCCAGCGCGGCGTGCGCACGCTGTGACCGGGGAAAGTGCCCCGCTGCACCTGCGTGAACGCCGGGCGGTTCCACTCCGCCGTCGGATTGGCGAGCAGAGGCCGCAGCGACGCGCCGTGCACCTTGCCCGCCAGCGGCAGGCCGGCGAGGTCGGCCAGCGTCGGATAAATGTCGATGAACTCGACGAGCCGCGGTGAAACGGCGCCCGCCTTCATGCCCGGTGCGGCGATGATCATCGGTACCCGGGCCGAGTCCTCGAAGCAGCTCTGCTTCATCCAGAGTCCGTGCGTACCAAGCGAGTAACCGTGGTCGCTCCAGAAGATAATCACGGTGTTGTCGGCGAGCCCGAGCCGGTCGAGGGCGTCGACCACGCGGCCGATCTGCGCATCGACGAAGGAGATCGCCGCATAATAACCGCGCTTCACCTCGCGCGCCTGCTCGGGCGTCACACCGAAGTTGGGCCAAGGCCGGGTCGACATCAGGGCCGGCGCCGGCACGGTCTTCACGTAGTCAGGCGAAACCACCGGCACTTGGATCGACTCCAGGGGATAAAGATCGAAATATTTCTTGGGCGCGACGTAGGGCGTGTGCGGCTTGTAGAAGCCGACCGCGAGGAAGAAGGGTTCGTCCTTGTGCTTCTCCAGCAGCTGAATCGCCTGCGTTGCGACTTTGCCATCCGTGTGATCTTCGTCCCGTCCGCTCTGGTCGGACAGGAACGACATCGCGGAACCGAGCCCGCGCTGCGGGGTGTAATTGATGATGTCAGACTCGAGCGTGGACTTGTCGCGGCCCGCGGGATTGTAGAATTCGTTCCACGAGGCCGGGTCATCGAGACCGCTTGTACCGATGTCCCCGGGGTTACCGTAGTGATAGATCTTGCCGACCCGCGCGGCGAAGTAGCCGTGGCGCATGAAGAGCTGCGGGATCGTGACGACGTCCGGCAGCCCCTTACGGAAGTGATACTGCAGGTCGAACACCCGCGTGGTGTCGGGCCGGAGGCCGGTCATGAGCGAGGAGCGCGTCGGGCTGCAGAGCGGAAACTGACAGTAGGTCTTGTCGAAGCGCACGCCGCGGGCGGCGAGTTTGTCGAGATTCGGCGACTTCACGACCTTGCTGCCGTAGCAGCCGAGGTCGCAGTTCATGTCGTCGACGGCGATAAAGAGGACGTTCGGTTTGCGCGCCGCGGCGGCGTGCAGGGAGGCGGCGACGAGCATGGTCGCGGCGAGCGCCAGGGAGGAACGAAGGAGATTCATGGGGATGGCGAAGGGGGATTGGGGATGGGGGTAGGCCCGGCCGGTGGCCAGGCCCGCGGAGCGGGGGTTCGTACAGACGCCCGCCCAACGGGCGGGCCTCCAACCGATAAAAAGCATGCGCTGGTCTCGAGGGTCACTCTTTCTGCGCTTGCTTGGCCTTCTTCTTACCACCGCCGCCGGCGCCACCGTTGCCGAGCCAGCGCGGGGGAATTTCGTCGGGGACCTTCAACTCAGTCCGCAGGCGGGCGAGGTCGCGTTCGAGGGCGGACTTCGTCGCGGCGTAGGACGGATCCGCATACACGCTCTTCAGCTCGAGCGGATCCTTTTCGCGATCGAACAGTTCCCAGTAGTCCTCGCCTGTGCCGTAGAAGCGCACGAGTTTGTAGCGGTCGGTCACGACGCCGTAGTGCGGACGCACATGGTGGGGCGTCGGGTATTCGAAGTACTGGTAGTAGAACGCCGTGCGCCAGTCGGCGGGGCGTTGGCCGTTCAAGGTCGCCACGAGGCTGCGGCCCTGCATGTCGGCCGGCACGGGGACGCCGGCGGCCTCAAGGAACGTTTCGGCAAAATCCACATTCGAAACCAGGTCGTTGTTCACGGTGCCGGCCTTCGTGTGGCCGGGCCAGCGGACCATGAACGGCGTGCGCACCGATTCCTCGAAGATCCAGCGTTTGTCGAACCAGCCGTGCTCGCCAAGGTAGAAGCCCTGGTCGCTCGCGTAGATCACGATCGTGTTGTCGGCGAGGCCCTCCTGGTCGAGGTAGTCGAGCACGCGGCCGACGCTTTCGTCGACGGAGCGAACGGTGGCGAGGTAGTCGTGCATGTACCGCTGATAACGCCAGCGGACGAGATCCTTGCCCTGCAGATTGGCGGCGCGGACCTTCGCGTTGCGCGGCTCGTAATATTCATTCCAGACCTTGAGTTCGGCGGGCGAGATGCCGGCCGGGGGCAGGAACTTCACATCGCGATCGTTCATTGTCTTCTCGATCGTCATGTCCTGGTCGTGCTCGGCGATCCCGCGGCCGGCGTAGTCGTCGAACAGCGTCGGCGGCTCCGCGTAGACGCGATCGTTGTCCGCATTGAGATGGCGCAGGGCCGGGGCCCACTCGCGGTGCGGCGCCTTGTGCTGGCACATGAGGAGAAAAGGGCGGGACTTGTCGCGTTTTTGCAGCCACTCGAGCGACGTATCGGTGATGATGTCAGTGACGTAGCCCGTCATTTGGACCCGCTCGCCGTTTTTGATCATCGGCGGGTTGTAGTAGATGCCCTGCCCCTGAAGGATCTGCCAGAAGTCGAAGCCGGTCGGGTCGGAGCCGAGGTGCCACTTACCCACCATGGCGGTCTGGTAGCCGACTTTTTTCAGCAACTTGGGAAAGGTCGGTTGCGCGCCATCGAACGTGGAATTGGAGTTGTTCGGAAAGCCGTTTAGGTGGCTGTATTTTCCGGTGAGAATCACCGCGCGGGCGGGACCGCAGATCGAGTTGGTCACGAGGCATCGGTCGAAGCGCACCCCACCCTTGCCGATGCGGTCGATATTCGGCGTCTCGAGCAGTTTTCGCGCATCGCCGTACGCGCTGATGGCTTGGTAGGCGTGGTCGTCGGAGAAGATGAACACGATGTTCGGCTGGCGGGCCGGGGCGGCCGCGACCAAGCCGGCCGCGCCGAGTAGAACCAAAGTAGAGAGCAGGGATTTCATAGCAAAAAAGGACGGGGCTTAAGGGCCGGACCGACTTGGGGGGCGGGGCAATCGGGACAAAAAAAGAGCGGCTTGAAATTCAAGCCGCTCCGGGAGGGGGTCTTACTTCTTCGCCAGCGACGCGGCGAAGAAGGTCTTGGCCTCGCTGACGAGACGATTCGGGTCTTCGGCGAAGGCTTTGCTGTCGGTCTCGATCGACATCACGCCGGACCACTTGCTCTTCTTGATCTCGGCGAACAGGCCGGCGTAGTTCGCCTTGCCCTTGCCAATCTCGGTATCGACCGCGGTGGCCTTGCCCTTGTCGTCGGTGCTCGTGGTCTTGTCCTTGAGATGCATGTCGAACACGCGATTGCCATAGCCGCGGAAGATCTCGGCGGCGTCAAAGCCGGCGGCCGTGATCCAGCCGATGTCGAGGCACACGCCGATGCGCGCGTCACGGGCGGCGAGCACCTTTTTCACGGTGGCGGGATCGCCGTAGACGGAGCCCGTGCCGTGGTTGTGGATGGCGAGCTTGATGTCGTATTCCTTCACCAACTGCTCGAGGTTGTCCCATTCTTCCATTTTCTTTGGCTCGACAATGATGAGCTTGATGCCGACGAGCTTCGCGAATTCGAAGAGCTTGCGGTTGTCCTCCTTGTTCATCGAGGTGCCGTTGACCCCGAACGTATAGACGGAGAGCCCGTTCTTATCGAGGATCGCCTTCTTGCGCAGCGTCTCCTCGGCGGGAGCCTTCGGATCCATGTGCTTGGCGATAAACTGGAGCTGCGTGACGCCGTGCTTAAGCGCGAAGGCGACGACCTGGTCGAAGTCCATGTTACGGCAGGTCCAAGTCTGGAGGCCGAGCTTCGGGCCGGAGGCCTCGGAAGCCTTGGCGGTTGCGGCGGAAGCCTGCGTCAGGGGCAGGGCGACCAGCGCAGCCGCGATGAGAGCGGAGCGGAGGAGGGTTAGAGCACGCATGGGGATAGCGGACAGACGTTAAAATCGGCGGCGGGTGACGCAAGCATCGGAAAAAGTTTATGGACCGGCGTAGCTCCGGCCCGGCGCCTCCACCGGATTGACGCCAACGCGGCCGGCCCGCCACCGCCCGGCCGGTCACGATTGCAGCTCGCCTGCCAGGCCGCGCCGCCTCTGACTCGCCACCCTTTCCGCATGCCAAAGCCGAAGTCCTCCTCCCCTGTCGTTGTTGTCACCGGCGCCGGTTCCGGCGTCGGCCGGGCCACCGCCCTGAAATTCGCCGCCGAAGGCTGGAACGTCGTCCTCACCGGCCGGCGCGCCGAAACCCTCGCCGCCACAATCGCCCTCGCGCCCAAGGCGCAGCGCCCGCGGTTGCACGCGCAACCCTGCGACCTCGGCGACGTCACCGCGGTCAAGGGACTGGCCCGTGCGGTCCTCACGCGCTGCGGCCGCATCGACGTGCTCGTGAACGCCGCCGGCCAAAATATTCCGCGCCGCTCCCTCGGGGAATTGTCGCGGGCCGACTACATCGCGGTCATGGACGCCAATGTGAACGGCGTGCTGCAGCTGGTGCAGGCGTTCTTGCCCGCGATGCGGAAACAAGACGGCGGCACGATCATCAATGTCGGCTCCGAAGCCGGCAAACAGGCCTCGGCCAAAGCCGGCGCAGCCTACGTGGTCTCCAAGTTCGGCATTACCGGGCTGACCCAGACCATCAACGCCGAGGAGCGGCCGAACGGGATTCGTGCGTGCTGTATTTTTCCGGGCGACATCGACACCCCGCTGCTCAACAAGCGGCCGGTCCCGCCGAGCGCCGAAGCGCGGACGCGCATGATGCAACCCGAGGACATCGCCGCCTGCGTCTGGTTCGCGGCCACGTTGCCCGCGCGCGCCACCGTCGAGGAGATTTTGGTGCGCCCCTCGCGGCCTTGGACCGGTTGAAGCGGGCCGGCGATTCGTCACGTAACTTTCAAAACCGGAGTTAACGCTCCGGCACGCTGGCGGGGGATTTGGTTCGGTGGCACGGGTACGGCATCCGCATGCTGGATCCGAAACCACTCCCGCCCGAAAAGCCGTCCCTCGACCTCAATCGCCGGACGCCGGCGCTGACCGCCGGCGCGGCGAGCCCGACCGATCTCAGCGAACGGCTGCGTGCAGCGGTGCAATCGCTGCCCGAAGTCGACCTCTTCAGTCCGAATTGGCCGAAGTACCGTTATGTGGCCGCGTCCACCCGGCACATCATCTTCGCCTTCGCGATCGGCGCGAACACCCTCGCCTTCCGGCTCGATCTCCGACTCCACCCGCGCGCGCTCGCGTCCGGCGCAACCGCTTACGACGAATGCGGTGAGGATTGGATCTCGTTTTCCGGGTGCCCGGAAAACTGGCCGGGCACCGACGTGGAGTCCTGGGCGTCGCAGGCGTACGACTACGCCCGCGCGATCGGCGAGTAAGCGCCCCGCCCGAAGGCGTGTTGGAGTACAGCGACCACGCGGTATTTTCGGCTCGACCACACCTTCGCCCGCGGCGCAAGCGCGGCTACCCGTGGTGAAACCTCACGCCGGCCAGTGCTGCTTCAACTTGCCGCGCACGAAGCGCACGCTGCCGGCGAGCTGTTCCATGCCGTCGACGCCGTCCTCGATACTGACCCAGCTATCGAACCCGACGCCGCGCAATTCGCTAAAAATCGCATCGTAGTCATTGAGCCCCTTGCCGATTTCGCCGTGGCTGAGCCGCTTCGCATAGCCGAGCGCGCCGCCTTCTTCCTTGCGCAAATCCTCGAGCGTGCCGGAGAGCAAATAACGATCGCTCGCGTGCATCGTGACCACGCGATGCTTCACCCGACGCAACAGCTCAAGCGGATCGTCGCCGGCGAGAAACGCGTTGCTGGGGTCGTAGTTCACGCCGAAGCGCGGGTGGTGAATGCGGTCCACAAGCTCGCAAAAAACGTCCATTTTCTGCGCAAACTCCGGATACTCCCAAAAGTCATCCTTGTAGTGGTTCTCGATGATCAGCGTGACACCGCACTTTTCCGCCTCGGGCAGGCACGCCTCGATGTTCTCCTGCACAATCTGCAGGCCCTGGTCCTTCGTGAGCTGCGGGCGGCGCTGCCCCGACAACACGCGGCAATAGCCGGCACCAAGGGTCGCGGCCATGCGGATCCAATTCTTCTCCTTCTCGATTTCGAGCTTCCGCAAGGCGGGATCCGGCTGCGAAAAATCCGGCGAACAGCACAGCATCGGTATGACCATGCCGCGGCTCTCCACCGTGCGCCGCGCCTCGGGCCAGCGCTGCGGGTCGGCGAGTTCCAACATGCCGCTGTAATACTCAAGTCCGTCGAGCCCGAGCGGCGCGGCGAGATCAACCCACTCGCGGAGGGTCATCGAACCGTCTTTGCAGAGGGCCTGCATGAAGGCCTTGGGGAATGCGGCGAGGCGGGGCATGGGAGGAAAGGCGGCGGGACGGCTTACTTCGAGGCGACCTTGTTCGGATTGCGGCCCATGATTGAGTACTGCTCGAGCTCGACGACGGCGCCGCTCACCGGACGCGACTCGTCGCCAAGCCAGTAGACGGCGGCCGAGGCGATCTCCGCGGGACTAATCAGTCGGCCCGACGGCGCGAATTGCTCGGGCACGTGCTGATGCCAGTCGGTCGGCATCCCATGGTCAATCTGGTGGTGGTACTCCCGGTCGGTGAGGACCCAGCCGACATTGAGGTGGTTCACGCGCACGCGGTCGTAGCAGTGCGCATTCGCGAGGTTGCGGGAGAGCGTCTGCATGCCGCCCTTGGTCAAACTGTAGTCGAGCAGGTTGGCCTGACCACTGTGGGCGTTGATCGAACCGATGTTCAGCACGGAACCTTCGGATTTTTTCAACTCGGGCAGCGCCGCTTGAATCAGAAACAAAGGAGCGCGCAGGTTGACCGCCATCATGCGCTCGAAGAATTCCGGCGTGGTCGACTCGAGCGTGCTGCGCGCGACGATCGCGGCGTTGTTCACGATGCCGTCGATCCGGCCGAACGCCCGCCCGGCCGCCGCCGCGATCCGCGCCGGGCTGGCGATATCGGCGAGATCATCGAGGTGCAGCGCGGCATTCGCGCCGAGTTGCGCGACGACGTCCTCGCCGTCCTTCCGTTCGATGCCGTGCACGAGCACCCGGCCGCCCTCGGCCACGATGCGTTCGGCGATGGCGCGACCGATGCCGGACGTGCCGCCAGTGACGATGATGACTTTGTCTTTAAGTCGCATGGGGTAAAATCGCAGAAGTAAAATCCCAAACTCCAAAAACCAAACGCCTCTCGGTTCGAATCAAGCCAGGGTCCCGGCCCGGTCACTTGCCCCTTGGCCATTGGCACTTCCCCGCTTTGGCCTTGGGGGATTTTGGTCTTTGGAATTTGAAGTTTCCGGCTCAGGCCGGCTTCAAAACCGCTTTCACGATCTGCCCTTCGTGCATCTTCTCGAAGGCCTCGTGCCAGGCCTCGAGGGTCCAGACGCCGCCGAGGATCGGACGGATGTTGAGCTGACCCGACGCGAGCATCGCGATGACGCGCTCCCAGATCGGCCAGTTGTGGCTGAAACTGCCCTGCAGCGTAATATTCTTCTGCACCAGCGGATCGAGCGAGAAGCCGAGCGGCTGCGGGCCCCAACCCACCTTGCTGATCCAGCCGTTGGGTCGCACCAACTCGAGCGCAACCTTCAACGCGGCGGAAGCGCCGGCGGCGTCGATCACGCCGTCCACGCCGAGCCCATCGCGCTCGAGCGCCCACGCGGACGCATCGCCGACGATCACCTCGCAACCGTAAACTTTGGCCACCTCGAGGCGCGTGCGGTCGCGCTCCAAACCGACCAGCGCCACTTCCGCGCCGGCAAGCCGCGCCATCGCGGCACAGAGAATACCAATCGGGCCGGGGCCGAGGACGATCACGCGGTCGCCGGGCTGGATGCGCGCGTTGTTGATCACGGCGTTGTACGCCACACAGCACGGCTCGGTCAGCGCCGCCAACTCCATCGGCAGCTTGTCCGGGACGCGGTGCAGGCAGCGGGACGGGACACGCACGAAACGGGTCATCGCCCCGTCGACGCCGTAACCAAAGCCACGGCGCGTCGGATCGAGATTATAGAGCCCGGCGCGGGAGAGCGGGCTGTTCGGATCGATGACCGCGGCCGTCTCACTGACGACCCGGTCGCCCTCGCTCCAGCCGCGCACGGCGGACCCGAGTTGCGCGATGCGGCCACCGAACTCGTGGCCGAGCACGACGGGATAATTCACCTTCCAGCTGTGCGAGCCCGTCCACTGATGGAGGTCGCTGCCGCACACCCCCACCGCCTCGACGGCGAGGATGACATCGTCCGGGCCGGGTTCCGGACGGGCGAATTCACGGATCTCCACGCTGTGGGGCGTGGAGGAGAAGTTGACGACGGCTGCGCTTTTCATCGTTTGGAATGTTTGCCGACGAACACATCGCCGTAACCGTGCGCGCGATCGCAGATGATCCGCAACGTGCCTTCAAGATTACCGTCCGCCGTCTTGAACGCATCGGCGTCAACCGCCAGCGGCGCGCCAATGACGACGAGCGGCGCACCAAACTCCGGCGTCCGCACGGCTTGCTCGAGCGTGAGTCCGCCGACCGCCTGCACGGGGAGGCTCACCGCCGCGACGATTTCGCGCAGTTGGTCGAGCGGGCTCGGCATGCGCCGGCCCGCGGCGGCGATGCCGCGACGCTCGTCGTAACCGATATGGTGGATGACAAAATCGCAGCCGAGGTCCTCGATGAATTTCGCGCCCGCCACCATGTCGGGGCAGCCGAGGTTGTCGCCCATGACCTTCACGCCGTAATCGCGGCCGGCCTTCACCACGCACTTTAACGTCTCTTCGTGGGCCCGGGCCATCACGACGACGTGCGTCGCACCGGCCTTGGCCATCATCTCCGCCTCGAGATAACCACCGTCCATTGTCTTCAGGTCCGCGACGATCGGCACGCCGGGAAAACGCTCACGCAGGGCCTTCACCCCGTGGAGGCCCTCCGCGAGAAGAAAGGGCGTGCCGGCCTCCAGCCAGTCGACGCCCGCCCGGCGGGCGAGTTCGGCGGTGGCCAGTGCTTCGGCGCGATCGGTGAGGTCCAGGGAGATTTGGACAATGGGGCGCATGGGTAAATCGGGAGCATGCGAGGGCCGCTTCGCGGGCGTCAACGCGTGAAAACGTTTTTGACCACACCGACCGGAGCGGCGGTTTCCAACCGCCGCATTTGGCCCGGAGTGGCGTCAGCTTTGTAGGGCAGCTCGCTGGCGAGCGCGCCTCGGTTGCATACCGCTGCGCTCGGGGCGCGCGCAAGCGCGCTGGCCGACAGCGGCGGTCACCGCACCTGCAGCGTGTCGCCCTCGAAGGTGAGGCCGAGGCTCGGCACGACAACCGCCTTGCGGGCCCCCGCCTTCTTCACGGTGCCGGCGAGCCACGCGTCGTAGCCGGTGGCCTTGGCGACCGCGAGGGCCGCCTCGATATTTTCCGGCGCGACATACGCGGCGAAACCGATGCCCATGTTGAAGGTCGCGTAAGCCTCCCGCAGTTCAATCGGGCCGGCCTCCATCATGAATTGAAACAGTGCGGGTGCCGGGCGCGGCGCGGTGATCTCGTAGACAAACGGCTCCTCGAGCCGCATCAGTTTGCGCCAGCCGTGGCCGGTCACGTGCGCCACGTAATTCAGTTTCAGCCCGCGGCGCTGGCACTCGCGCACGAAGGCCACGTAAATCACCGACGGCGCAAGCAAGGCCTCGCCGAACGAACGCGGATCGCCGTGCCCGATCGGCGTTTGATATTGCTGCGGCAGCCGCGCGGCGATGTGGCGGCAGAGCGAGAGCCCGTTGGTCTGCACGCCCGAGCTCGCAAAGAAAATAATCCCGTCGCCGTCGTGCACCTCGCCGGTAATGCGCAGATTTTTCGGTGAAATTCTGCCGATCGCGGAGCCGGCCAGAACGATCGCCTCGGGTTGCACGATCCCGCGCAGGGTCGGTGTCTCGCCGCCGCCCCACACGGCGCCGGCGCTGCGGCAGCCCTCGGCGAAGCCGGCCACGAGCGCGTTGGTGCGCGTCGCGTCGGCAAACCAGCCCGAATCGCCGACCGCCGCGTGCATCGCGACCGAGATGGGCAGCGCACCGCACGTGATGAGGTCGTTGACGATCGTCGCGACGGTATCGATGGCGATCTCGCGGTAGAAACATTTGCCCGAGGCGGCATAAACGGCGTCGGCCACGAGGTTCTTGGTGCCGAGCCCCTCCTCGACGTGCGCGAGAAAATGATCCACCGCCTCGATCAGGTACGCGCTCTCACCGCGGGTCGTCGCCGGCTCGGCGTAGCCGTGGTCCGTGAGCAAGCCGGACGTCGTCCGCGCCGCCTGCTGGCACGCGCGCTTGAACGCATCAAGTTGGTCGTAGCGGACGCCGGAGCTTTCGTAAGACAGGGACATGCGTGAAAAGCAAAAGCGAACGGACCGCGCGAGGGAAGCGCATCTTCAGCGCCGTGACCATTTCCCGCGGAACGAAGTCGCCGCCACAAGAATGGACCCGCCCACCTCTCCAGATGATAAGGGAATCAGCCGGAGCGCGGGGCCCTCCAGCACAGGCGGCCCGCGTTCAAGCCCGACGGCGACATCGGCCCCG
This sequence comes from uncultured Opitutia bacterium, assembly GCA_903820035.1. Classification (GTDB taxonomy): domain Bacteria; phylum Verrucomicrobiota; class Verrucomicrobiia; order Opitutales; family Opitutaceae; genus ER46. Next base: position 35,757 of record CAIJFT010000331.1, on the reverse strand, counting down.
CCTGGGGACGGCCAATCTTACCTCCCCAGAACCGCGGCTCAGTAGCTCCGGCCGTCGTTCTTGTCGTAGTAATTCAGGTAAGCCTGATTCACGACCCGGTAACCGCCGGGGGTGGGATACTTGCCGGTAAAATACCAGTCGCCCGTGTGCTGCGGCACCGCGGCGTGCAGGTTCTCAATCGTCTGGAAGATGATTTCAAACTCGCCCTTCCACTCCAGGTTTTTCGGGCGCACGAGCTCGACGATCTTCTGGGAAATCTCCTCAGGCTTGAATGAATCGTAGATCCGGCGGACGTGGTTATGCGGCCCGCCCTTGGCCGCCTCCTCGCGGCAGAGTTCGTAGACTTCATCGAGCAAGCTTTCCTGACCACGTTCACGCAAAAGCGCCACGGCCGCCTCGAACGCGATAAATTTACCCAGCTCCGACATGTCGATGCCGTAGCAATCCGGGTAGCGGATCTGCGGCGCGGTGGAAAGAATGACGATCTTCTTCGGGTTAAGACGGGCCAGGATGCGCAGGATGGAACGCCGGAGCGTCGTGCCGCGCACGATCGAGTCGTCGACCACGACGAGGTTGTCCTCGCCGGAGCGGACCGAGCCGTAGGTGATGTCGTAGACGTGGCTCGCGAGCTGGTTGCGGAGATTTTCCTGCCCGATGAAGGTGCGGATCTTGATGTCCTTGCTCACCACTTTCTCACCGCGGGGCCAGTTGCGCAAAATCAGGTTATCGAGGGTGGCCTCGTCGAGCGTCCCGGCCCGGCTGGCGGCGAGGATCGCGGCCTTCACCTCGTCCCGCCGCAGCGTGCGGAGCGCGTGCATGAGTCCGTAGAACGCGGTCTCCGAAGTATTCGGAATGAAGCTGAAAACGGTGTTGCCCCAGTCGTGACCGATCGACTTTAGCACCTGTGGCGCGAGTTGGCCCCCGAGGGCCTGCCGCTCGCGGTAAATGTCGACGTCGTTGCCGCGGGAGAAATAGATGCGCTCGAAGGAGCACGACGCCCGCGGCAGCGGCGCGGTAAACGGCGCGGACGTGACGGTGCCGCGCTTCTTGATCACAACGGCGTGACCGGGCTCGACCTCCCGAACCTGCTCCACCGCCAGGTCGAACACGGTCATCAGGGGCGCCCGCTCGGAGGCAAACGCGACCACCTCGTCGTTCTGAAAATAGAAACAAGGCCGGATGCCCGAGGGGTCGCGGACGACAAAGGCATCACCATTGCCGATCAGGCCGCAGAGGACGTAACCGCCGTCCCATTTCTGCGCGGCACGGGTGATCACCCGCGTGACATCCAGATCCTCGCTGATGCGTTGCGAAAGCTCGGCGCCGCCGATGTCGCGCTTGCGCAGGAAGCGGTAGATATCCTCGTGCTCCTCATCGAGGAAGAAGCCGATTTTCTCCAGGATCGCCTGCGTGTCCGTCGCGAAGATCGGGTGCTGCCCCATGGCGATAAGCGAGCGGTTCAGCTCCTCGGTATTGGTGAGGTTGAAATTACCGCAGAGCGCCAGGTTGCGCGTCGGCCACGGGCTGCGCCGGAAGAACGGATGACAGGAGGACTGGCTGTAACCGCCGCTCGTACCGTAGCGGAGATGGCCCATCAAAAGCTCGCCGCCAAAATCGAAGTTCTTCTTCACCGTGTCGGTGAACTCGGGATGGATCGCCCCGGTGTCGACCTGCTCGTTGTACTGCTTCAGCAGACCGCGAAAGATGCGGTCGAGGGGGTTGGACTTGATGTTGCGCTCGCGGAACATGAACGGCGTGCCGGCCGGCACATCCAGCTTCACACAGGCAACTCCGGCGCCATCCTGGCCGCGGTTGTGTTGCTTTTCCATCAGGAGGAAAAGCTTGGTGAAGCCCCAGAGCGGCGAGCCGTACTTTTCCTGATAGTAGGACAGGGGCTTGAGCAGCCGCACCATCGCAACGCCGCACTCGTGGGTGATCCGGTCGCTCATGCCTTCGATCGCGCTAAGTTGTGGTTCGTCATCCGGCGTGGAAAAAATCAGACTCCGCGAAGCGCTTGGGAATGGTCAACGGCTTTCTCCGCGGTCCGCGTCTTAACCGCGCGGAAACGCCGAGCGGCGGGGCGCTCACCCACCCGCTCCTTGACCGCACCCGCGATGTTCGCGAGCGTCCTCCCCCACTCGACCATGCTGATTCTCCGCGGTTCACCTGCCCTCTCCCTTTTTCGTCTGCAAAAGCTCCAAGAGGACCTCGTCGCCAGCGGGCTGAGGGTCCGCGCCGTCGCCGCCGAATTTGTCCACGTCGCCGAACTCTCTCGCGAACTCACCGCCACCGAACTGGCCGTTCTCGAAAAACTCCTCGTCTACGGCCCGCGCCGCGCCGCCGCGCCCGTGACCGGTGTGCTCCGCGTCGTCGCCCCCCGCCCGGGCACCCTCTCACCCTGGTCTTCGAAAGCCACCGACATCGCCCACATCTGCGGGCTCGAAGCCGTCCGGCGCATCGAACGCGTCGTCGCCTACACCGTCGATATGGAGGATCCAGCCAATCTTGAGCTTCCGGCAAGCCACAGCCTGCTCGCCAGCAAACTCCACGACCGCATGACGCAGGTCGTGCTGGAGAGCCTCGACGCCTGCGCCGGCCTTTTCCGCCACGAACCACCCCGCCCGATGACCAGCGTACCGGTGCTGACCCAGGGGCGCGATGCCCTGGTGACCGCCAACCGCACGCTCGGCCTCGCCCTTGCCGACGACGAGATCGACTACCTCGTCACGGCCTTCACGACGCTCGGCCGTGATCCGCATGACATCGAATTGATGATGTTTGCGCAGGCCAACTCGGAGCACTGCCGGCACAAGATTTTCAACGCCACCTGGGACATCGACGGCGAAAAGCAGGACCGTTCGCTGTTCCAGATGATCAAGAACACGTACGAACTACACCCCGACGGCATCCTCTCCGCCTACAAGGACAACGCCGCCGTCCTCGCCGGCACCCGCGGCGGCCGCTTCTACGTCGACCCGCGCACCAACGAGTACGCCGCCCACGACGAGGACATCCACCTCCTCTGCAAAGTCGAAACCCACAACCACCCGACCGCCATCTCCCCCTTCCCCGGCGCCGCCACCGGCTCCGGCGGCGAGATCCGCGACGAGGGTGCCACCGGCTGCGGCTCGAAGCCCAAGGCCGGCCTCGTCGGCTTCACCGTCTCCAATTTGCGGATTCCCGGCGCGATCCAACCCTGGGAAAAGGACCACGGCAAACCCGGCCGAATCGTCTCCGCGCTCGACATCATGATCGAGGGGCCGCTGGGCGGCGCCGCGTTCAACAACGAATTCGGCCGCCCCGCCATCAACGGCTACTTTCGCACCTTCGAGCAGGAAGTTCCCGCCGCCAAGACCGAGGCTCAGCGCGGCGCGCCCAACGCCCAGCTCCCGTCCACCGAACTACGCGGCTACCACAAGCCGATCATGCTCGCCGGCGGCCTCGGCAACATCAAAGCCGAGCACGTGCAGAAGGGAAAGATCCAGCCGGGCGACCAACTCATCGTCCTCGGCGGGCCCGCGATGAACATCGGACTCGGCGGCGGCGCCGCGAGCTCGATGGCTAGCGGCCACGGCAACGAGGACCTCGATTTCGCCAGCGTGCAGCGCGACAACGCCGAGATGCAACGTCGCTGTCAGGAGGTCATCGACCGTTGCTGGGCCCTCGGTGCCGATAACCCGATCGCGTTTATCCACGACGTGGGAGCCGGCGGCGTCTCGAACGCGTTACCCGAACTGGTCAACGACGGCGGCCGCGGCGGCCGTTTCGACCTGCGCAAAATTCCCAACGACGAACCCGGCATGTCGCCGCTCGAAATCTGGTGCAACGAGTCCCAGGAGCGCTACGTGCTCGCCGTGCCCGCGGCGAAACTTGAACTGTTCACGCAGCTCTGCGCCCGCGAACGCTGCCCGTTCGCCGTCGTCGGCGAAGCCACCGAAGCGAAGCACCTCGTTCTCGAGGATCCCCATTTCAAGAACACGCCCATCGACCTCCCGCTCGACGTATTGCTCGGAAAACCGCCGCGTATGCACCGCTCGGAGACGTCGCACCAGCGCCCGCAACTGCCGTTGCAACTCGGCCCGCTCACCCTGAAAGAGGCGGTGCGCCGCGTGCTCGTCCACCCCACCGTGGCCGACAAGACCTTCCTCATCTCCATCGGCGACCGCACGCTGGGTGGCCTGGTTGCGCGCGACCAGATGGTCGGCCCGTGGCAGGTTCCCGTGGCGGACTGCGCCGTCACCGCCGCGGCCTTTGACGTCTACACCGGCGAGGCGATGGCCATGGGTGAGCGCACCCCCGTCGCGGTGAACAATGCCGCCGCATCCGCCCGCCTCGCCGTCGGCGAAGCGTTGACCAACCTCGCCGCCGCCCAGATCGGGGCGATCGGCAAGGTCAACCTGTCCGCCAACTGGATGGCCGCCCCCGGCCTGCCCGGCGATGGGGCTGACCTCTACGCCGCAGTCCGGGCCGTCGGCATGGAACTTTGTCCCGCCCTCGGCATCACGATTCCCGTCGGCAAAGACTCCATGTCGATGAGCACCGTCTGGCAGGACGGCGACAAAACAAAGCGCGTCACCGCGCCGACCTCGCTCATCGTCTCCGCCTTCGCACCGGTCGCCGACATCCGCCTCTCCGTCACGCCGCAACTGCAGCCCGTCGCCGACTCGCTGCTGCTCCTGATCGACCTCGGCCGCGGCCAAAACCGCCTGGGCGGCTCGATCCTGGCCCAGGTGGTTTCCCAAATGGGCCAGGCCACGCCGGACGTCGACGATCCCGCCGACCTCAAGGGCTTCTGGAACGCCATTCAGCAACTCGGCCGCGAAAAGCGCATCCTCGCTTATCACGACCGCTCCGACGGCGGCCTGCTCGCCACCGTCGTCGAGATGGCGTTTGCCGGCCACACCGGCGTCGACCTCAACATCCCCGCCGGCCACAATGCCTTCTCCGCCCTCTTCAGCGAGGAGCTCGGCGCCGTCATCCAGGTGCGCGCCGAGGACCTCGACGAGGTTTCGCTCGTGCTCCGCCAACACCGGCTGAAGGCCTGCACGACGCGCATCGGCCGGCTCAACTCCGACCACACCCTCCGGGTCACCCGCACCACGGAGACGCTGCTCAACGAGCCGCTCACGGCGCTACGCGCCATCTGGTCCGACGTCACCCGGCAGATCGCCGCACTCCGGGATAATCCCGCCTGCGCCGAGTCCGAGTATCAGCTCAAGCTGGACACCGCCGATCCCGGCCTCGCGCCGCAAATCACCTTCGACCTTAACCCCGCCCCGATCACCCTCCGCGAACGCCCGCCGATGGCGATCCTGCGCGAGCAGGGAGTGAACGGAGAGGTGGAGATGGCGGCGGCATTCACCCGGGCCGGTTTCAAGGCGGTCGACGTGCACATGACCGACATCCTGGCTGGCCGCGTCACGCTCGCGGACTTCCGCGGCCTCGTCGCCTGCGGCGGCTTCAGCTACGGCGACGTGCTGGGCGCTGGCGAAGGCTGGGCCAAGAGCGTGCTCTTCAACGAGCGCGCACGGACTGAGTTCGCGGCGTTCTTTGCGCGACCCGACACCTTCGCCCTCGGCGTCTGCAATGGCTGCCAGATGATGAGCAACCTGCACTCGATCATCCCCGGCTCCGACCACTGGCCGCGCTTCGTGCAAAACCAAAGCGAACGCTATGAGGGGCGCTTCGTCTCGGTAAAGATCGAGCGCAGCCCGAGCGTCCTGTTCGCCGGCATGGAAGGCTCCGTGATTCCAATCGCCGTCGCCCACGGCGAAGGCTTCACCGAGTTCAGGGACGAGGCTGCGATGCTCGCCTGCAGTAACTCCGGCCTGGTGACCGCGCGGTTTGTCGACAACCACCATCAGCCGACCGAGCGGTATCCGCTGAATCCGAACGGTTCGCCGCGCGGCATGACCGCGCTGACGACCGCGAGTGGTCGCGTCACGATCATGATGCCGCACCCCGAGCGCGTCTTCCGGAGCTCGTGCATGAGCTGGGCGCCGAAGGATTGGCCCGAGGACAGCCCCTGGATGCGCGTCTTCCGCAACGCCCGAGCGTGGGTCGGTTGAGCGAAATACCGCGCGCCGAAGACTCGGCGATGGCCGTGCCGCGCCCGTTTCGGGCGGTGGATTCAGCTAACCCCAGCCGGCCTCGGATATCGTTCGGCCACCGTCGGCTTACGCCGGCTAAAACCCGCGCGTGCGCTCGGCCCCCATCGCAGTGTTGGGGAATTTCCCGCAGCTCAATGCCCAAACTGGGCAAACTCTCCCGACCAACCACGACCATACTTTTACAGATCCGTAACCTTATCCGTTGCTGCATGGCAACTAACAATACCCTCTGCTGCTTGGCATAACGCGTGCAACACCCCGTACAACCATGCAGACCCCATTCCCAAATCAAGTCAGTGCCGCCAACCTCTTCAGCCGGGAGCGCCGGAAGCAACGGATGCTCAGGTTTCTGCAAGCCTTTGAGAGTCGCTCGTGGCGCTGTGCCGCGGAATTCTCTTTCCTTGTCCCCGTGACCAAGGAGGCGCACCGGGTTCAGCAGATCTACCCCAGCAGCGACGCGCGGCGGTAAGCGAGCGCTCCCTTAATCCGATTGCTCATCGAGCCCAAAGCCGGACGCAAATGCGGTCCGGCTTTTTTGCGCCCGCGCCCCAGCTATCTGGCGTCCGCCGAGACACCCGGGTAGCGTCATGACCGGCATGGAGCCGATCAACCTTGGCGCGACACGCGCGATCGCGTTCCCACCCGTCACTCCTCCGATCCCGGCACGCTGACGGAGCGCCCGTTATCCTTGGCCGATAACTTCAGGATAAAAGGCGCGGCGAGCTTGGCCCACGATTCGGCTTTTTGACACGATGCCGCGCCCTCGCCCCAACACGAGCGGAGCATCGCGGTGTCGATCACCCCGGGATTCAGCGGTACCGCCGCCATACCCGCAGGCAACTCCGCCGCGAGCGCCTTGGTCAGACCTTCGATCGCCCACTTGGACATGCAATACGATGCCACGTCCGGCGCCACGCTCCGGCCCCAGCCGGAACTAAAATTCACGATCACGCCTTTTTTTTGCGCGACCATCGCCGGAACAAAGTGGCGAATCACATTCTGCACGCCCCGGATGTTCGCATCGACCAATTTGGTGAACTCCCGGTCGTCCTGCTCCCAAAGCGGCGCCAGACGGTTCATCACGGCAGCGTTATTGATCAGGAGGTCCGGCGGACTGTCGTTCTCCAAAATCTTCGCCGCCCAGATCGAGACCTTGGTATCGAGGCCGACATCGACGACGGAAAAATCATGCGGCGCCTGGTAAGTCATCCGCAGGTCGAAGATCGCGTCACCACTGCGACCACAGCCCAGAACGGTATGACCGCCCCGGATAAACTCGTCCGCCAGCGCGCGGCCGAGGCCGCGGGTAACACCTGTAAGCACGATCTTCATGCGCGCACGGTGGAAAATATCTCGGCGGCGTGCAACCCGCAGCTTCTGTCCCGGTCTCGTCCAACCGCGAACGTGCTCGGCGGATTAGCGCGACTGCAGGCTGTGCTTATTCAGACCAGCCTTGCGGCAGGCATCCCAGACAAACGTGAGCCGATCGAGTGTCGCCTTTTCGTCGGACCGGATGAGCACGGGAATGTCCTTGTCGACGTTCTTCACCTGCTGGAGCAGCGCCGGCAGCTCGCCGTCGGTGACGGCCTTGCCGTTGAGGCTGATGCCGCCGTCTTTCGCGATGCTGATGGTGACGCTGCCCCGAAATTCATTCTTACCGGCGGTCTCCACCTTGGGCAATGTGATGTTGAGCGTGGCGGCAGACTTGAACTGCATCGTGACGAACGCGAAGAAGATCAGCATCACGAGCACGTCGATCAAGGGCACGAGGTTCATCTCGGGCCGCTTGCGGCGCTTCTGGGCGAGCAGGCTCATAACTCAGCGCGTGCGGGTGAGAATGCGCTCAAGCAATACGTCGAGTTGCGCGGCGTAGTTCTCGATCTTCCGCTGCAGGTAGCCGCTGCCGACCAGCGAAGGAATGGCGATGCAAAGACCGATGACCGTCGCGGACAGCGCGAGTGCGACGCCCTTGGTGAAGGCCACGGGGTCCGGCAGGCCGGTGTCCGGCGAAATTTGGGAGAAGACCTGCAACAAACCGGTGACCGTACCGGTGAGGCCAATGAGCGGGGCGGCGGCGTAAATAACGTCCAAGTAGGGAATCCCCCGCTCCATGCGGTTCACTTCGAGACGGGCGAAGGCCTTGACCGCCCCCTCGTCGTTCTTGTGTTGCTCGGCGAAATCCACAATCCGGGCGAGCACGGTGTGCTTGCCGCCCATCAAGGGCCGGCCATTCACTACGGCGTCGACGAGATCTTGCGGCATGATCGCCGCCTTCCGGAGGGAGTAGGACCGCTCGCACACGATAAATACGGCGGCGACGGAACAGATCAACAGGGGCCAGATGAGAACACCTGCACCTTTAATAACATCGAGAACGGCGAAGAACATGGCGAAAGAAGAGAACGTGCTGCGGTCAGACGTCGCGGCGAGGCAAAAGTTCGGAAGTATTTTGGAAGAGCGACCCTGAGGGACCCGATGTCTTCATCGGATCACCTCCCGTCAGGTCACTTTCCGATCCAGACCTATCCGGACATCGGGACACACACACACCGGGTTCAAAGGTTCGCGGGGCGGACCCTGCACCCTGCGCTCACGCGCAGGGCTACGGGCCAAGCCCACTTTCACCCTTCAACTTTCACCTTTCAACTCTCCGCGGCCGGCTCAGGCCGCGAGATAAGGCAGGCCTTGGGCCTTGGCCTTCATCGCGGTCATGCCGTCGAGCAACTCGCCGATAGCGTCCCAACGCCCGTTGACCAGCGCGTCACGGGCCGCGGCGCGGACTTCGGCCTTGACCGACTGGTCCCCGAAGCGGATTTCCTGCTGCGCCACGTCGACCACGACCTCGATCTGCGGGTTCTTTTCGATGGCCGCTGCGATCTTCGCGATGTCCGCACGGCTCGCCGTGGCGCACGGCATGCCGAGCGTCGTGCAATTGCCGAAGAAGATCTCGGCGAAGTTTTCCGCCACGACAGCGCGGAAGCCGTACTTCTGGATCGCCTGCGGCGCGTGCTCGCGGGAGGAGCCGCAACCGAAATTGGCGCCGGAAAGAAGAACGGTCGCGCCCTTGAAACGCGCCTCATTCAGCGGATGCGCCCGGTCGGTTCCGTCCGCGTTCTTGCGCACGTCGTAGAACAGAAATTCGCCGAGACCGTCAAAGGTCACGCACTTCATAAATCGCGCCGGGATGATCCGGTCGGTATCGATGTCATTGCCGGGAACGTAGACGCCGCGACCGGCGATCTGGGTGATTTTTGCGAGAGCCATGGGAGGAGGAATTTAGTTGTTAAGCGCGAAGACCTCGCGGGCGTCAGCGATGGATCCGGTGACGGCGGCCGCGGCCACCATAAGCGGGCTCATGAGGATCGTACGACCGGTGGTGCTGCCTTGGCGGCCCTTGAAGTTGCGGTTCGACGAGCTCGCACAGAGCTGGTCGCCGATGAGCTTGTCGGGGTTCATCGCAAGACACATCGAGCAACCAGCGGAGCGCCACTCGAAGCCCGCCTCGGCGAGAATCTTGTCGAGGCCGAGTTTCTCACACTGGATCGCGACGATCTGCGAGCCGGGGACCGCGATGGCCTTCACGCCCGCGGCCACCTTGCGACCTTTGATGAACCTGGCGACTTCCTGAAAATCGCTCAGGCGGCCGTTGGTGCAGGAACCGAGAAACGCGACGTCGATCTTGGTGCCCTTGATCGGTGCGCCGGGCGTCAGCTTCATGTACGCGAGCGCCTCTTCGATCGAAGCCTTCTCGTCCACCGCCGTGACCTTGGTGGGATCGGGAATGGATTCGCGGATCGAGATGGCCTGACCGGGATTGATGCCCCAAGTCACGGTCGGCGCGATGTCGGCGGCGTTGATATTAACGACGTCGTCGTAGTGGCAACCGGCATCACTCGCGAAACTCTTCCAACGCGTCACCGCAGCATCCCAGGACGCGCCCTGCGGCGAGTAAGGGCGGCCCTTGAGGTAGGCAAAGGTGGTCTCGTCGGGATTGACGTAGCCGGCGCGAGCCCCGCCCTCGATCGACATGTTACAGACGGTCATGCGCTCTTCCATCGTGAAACGGTCGAAGACGTCGCCACCGTATTCGTAGGCGAAACCGGTGCCGCCATTGACGCCGAGGATGCGGATAAGGTGGAGAATGACATCTTTCGCGTAAACGCCGGGGCGCAAGTGGCCGGTGACATTGATACGCCGGACCTTCAGTTTACCGAGCGCCATCGACTGGGTGGCGAGGACATCACGGATCTGCGTGGTCCCGATACCGAACGCGATCGCGCCAAACGCGCCGTGGGTGCTCGTATGCGAGTCACCGCAGGCAATCGTGGTACCGGGCTGAGTGATGCCCTGTTCCGGTCCGACGATATGCACGATGCCCTGCTTGCCCGACGCGCGGTCGAAGAACGTGATGCCGAACTCGGCGCAGTTCTTGCGCAGCTCATTCATCATGGCCTGCGCCAGCTCATCACGATAAGGCTCGGCGAACTGGTCGGTGGGCACGATGTGGTCGACCGTCGCGAAGGTCCGGTGCGGCATCGCAACCTTGAGGCCGAGATCGCGGACCATGCCGAACGCCTGCGGACTCGTGACCTCGTGGATCAAGTGCGTACCGATGAGCAGCTGGGTCTGACCGTTGGCCAGGGTGCGGACGCTGTGGGCGTCCCAAACTTTTTCAAAGAGGGATTTGGGCATGAGTGAAAAGGAGTGAGGGTGAGAGGGGAAAGGGCGTCAGGGGATGCTGACCCCGGAACAATTGAACCCCGCCACAGTACCATTCCCTTGCCATGCCAGGGAAATACTTATTTGCGTGTCTGTGATGCCGGGCAAGTATCACTACCCGTTTGAACTGCGCCACCTCGTTTACTTCCGCGAGGTCGCGCAGCAGCTGCATTTCCGGAAGGCGGCCGAGACGCTGGCGGTGGCCCAGCCGGCGCTGAGCCGGGCGGTGGCACAGCTGGAAGCCGCTTTGCACGCAGACCTGCTCAACCGCACGCGCCGCGGCGTCGAGGTCACACCGGCCGGCCGGCTTTTACTGGAGCGGATGGAGCCGCTATTGCGCGCGCTCGCCGCCCTCCCGTCCGACTTGCAGGCGTTGGCGGAAGGTCAGGTTGGCCACGTGCGGGTGGCCTTCACCGGCCTCGCGATGGCCACCGTCCTGCCCCCGATTTTGCGGGAGTTTCACCGGCGGCACCCGGGTATCCGGCTTGAACTCGTCGAGTCGCCGACGTCGACCCAGCTCACTGCGCTGAAGGCCGGCGACCTCGCGTGCGGTTTTTTCCACCCGGAAACGGCGACGCCGGGGCTTCGTACCCATGTGCTCCTGCGCGAACGCAACGGCGTACTCCTCCCCTCCTCCCACCGGCTCGCACCACGAAGGAGCGTCCGCCTGCAGGATCTCGCGGCGACGCCCTTCGTGCTCTTTCCCCGCACCCACAACCCGGGCTTCTACGATCGCATCCTCGCCGCGTTCACTGCGGCGGGCGTGACGCCGCGTATTGCCGAGGAAGTCTGGCCGCGCGCGAACGGCGTCGGGCTGGTCCGAGCCGGACTCGGCGCGACGTTCATGACGCCGTCCGAGGCAAAATACCTTCCCCCGGAAATCACGTTCCTCCGCCTCACCGGACCGGCGCCGGAAAGCCGCCTCGTTCTCGGATGGCGGCAGGACGCGACGCCCGAGCCGGCGCTGGCGGCGTTTCTCACCGCCGCCGGGGCGTTACCCGCAGGCAAGTAGCGCGGTCGGATTTAGGCCCGGGGAAAACGGGTGCAGGTACCGTGTAAGTCGCAAACAGCGCCCCTACCGCGCGCCGTGTACCTTGGCCGTGAGACCATCGAGTTCTGTTGCGAGTTGGGTGTTGGGCGGGGCCTGCAGCGTACGTTTTGCCCGCGCGACCGCCCGCAGGGCCTCCGCCTTCTGATTGAGGCCGAGCAGGTGTTCGACGAACGGGGCCACGATCTGATCAAAGAAGCCCATCCCCGCCCCCGGACCATGAAAATCGACCGCGGAGTTGTACGTCTGGATCTGCCCGGCCAACGGCTGGGTCGCGATGGCCCGCGTCAGGAGTTCGCGGGCCTGTTCGACCCCGATATCCCCACGCTCGCCCTTGTGCTTGAGGCTGATCCGACGCAATTCGGCAGCCGCGGCGCTGGTTTCGCCCCGAGCCCGGAGGCTTTCGGCCACGCGTTTCGCGTAGCGGGCCTCAAGATCCGGATAGCGTTGAAAGGCCAGCGCCGCCTCCCGCAAAAGGCTCTCGATCGTGCGGGCATCGCGCCCTTCCCGCCGGGCCGCGGCGAGCAATGACTCCCACGCTTTTTCATTGCGACGTTCAAAACTCACCGACTTGCGCGCCGCGACGCCGGCGGCGGCGGCATTCCCCCCGGCGAGATACTCGGCGGCGAAAAGCTGGTGCACGACGGATTGCCGGTACGACGGCAGCATCCGGAACCGCTCGGAGAGAAATTGCAGATCATGGTCGGTAAATTGCGCCCATGTCTGCGGATCCCGCGCATAGCCGGTCACGAAGCGCTGCTCGGCGTAACGGCCGGCATCGAGTTGCCACGCTTGATTGCCGTCGAGGTAGCCGAACCAGGCGTGCCGGCCGTCGTTGCCGGCACCGTAGATCAGGATCGTCGGCACGCCACGCGCCTTGCCGACTTGCGTGGCGAAGTACGCCTGATCGGAACAGATACCGCCCTGCTTCAGGATTTCCGGTAGTTGGTAGGCGCTGCCTGGCCAGATCGGCCGGTCGTTCGCCACACGGTCACGACGGTACCGGACGAGGTTGTACGCCCGCGCCAACTGGCTGAGCGGCAGATTGACGCCGCCCTGCGACCATTCGAGTTCCGCCAAGGGTGCGCTCACATCGATCACGAACTTCAACTCCTCCGCCCCGAGCCGGGAGAGGTGCTGATAGGTCCGTCCCGTTTCTTCCTGCTTGAGCCACCAAGAGAACGCCGAAGCCGCCGGCGGGAATACCCGTGGCAAAGCCTCAGCGGTGACCTGTCCGTGGGGGAAAAACGGAGGCGGAGGCACGTCGTACACCACCGCGAGGGCCAGGGCTAGACTCGCGTAGGTTTTGAAGCGCAGCGGCTCGCGCCGGAAAAGGTCGTTTAGAATCTCCAGCGTTTTCGGGAGATAATCCACCGGCGAGACGACCCCGAAAAACTCCGCGGAGAATTTCGCGTTGCCGATCAGCCACGCCTGCAATTCGCGGGACACGCCCGCCCCAAGCGGAGCCGCTGTCGCCTCATAGGTGGGGGCCATGTTGGCGTGCCCCACCTGCGCGGTCTGCACGGCCTCCAACCAGCGGGCGACGAACTCCGACTGCGGCTCTCCGAACAGCGCGCTCCAGCGGTAGAGATTCAGCCAGGCTTCGGCGGCGGCGAACTTCTCCCGCTCGTACGCCCGCAGCGCCGCCGCCCGCAGTCCGGCGCGCTGGGGCGCCCACCCATCCCGTAGCGCCGCCGCGTGCACCACCGACAGGCGGGCGGGCGTCGGCGCGAAAGCGGTTTCCGCCTCGGGGATGCCGGGAGTTTGCGCCCGGGCCGCAGCCACGAGGAAAAGGCCGAGCACGAGCCGGGTGCCGGCGGCAAGAAATGAAAACCCCGCTCCCTTTGATCTAGGGGGGCGGGGTTTCATGAAACGACGGTTGGTCGTTTTGTTCAGGGCGTCACACCGCTGGCGGGCGCAGGCGGCGCCTTCTGCTTGAAAATCAGTTTCTCGCCGTCGCGCACAACCAGCACCGGCTCGCCATCCTTGACCTCGCCGCGGAGCAAAGCTTCCGCCAGCGGATCTTCCACGTAATGCTCGACGGCCCGGCGCAACGGGCGCGCGCCGTACTTTTCGTCGTAGCCCTTCTCAATGAGCAGATCCTTGGCTTCCTGCGAAAACTCCAGGGTGATTTTGCGCTCGCTGAGTCGCTTGGCAAAGTTCGCCGTCTCAAGTTCAACGATCTTGATCAGGTCATTCTTATCGAGCGGCCGGAAGAACACGATATCGGAGATACGATTGAGGAACTCCGGCTTGAAAACACGCTTGGCCTCCTCGAGCACCTTCTCGCGCATTTTCTCGGCGTCGTTGAAGTTTGAGGTCGCCGCGGCGAAGCCCATCGAGGTCTGGCGCTGCAGAAGCTGCGCGCCGACGTTCGAAGTCATGATGATGATCGTATTCCGGAAATCCACCGTGCGGCCGAGCGAGTCGGTCAGCCGCCCGTCTTCCAAAATCTGCAGGAGCAGCTGGATTACGTCCGGGTGCGCCTTCTCAACCTCGTCGAACAGGACCACCGCGTACGACTTGCGCCGCACGGCCTCCGTGAGCTGGCCGCCTTCCTCGTAGCCGACGTAGCCCGGGGGCGAGCCGACCAGCCGGGAGACGGCGAACTTCTCCATGTGTTCGGACATGTCGATCTGGATGATCGCGTCCTGATTGCCGAACATCTGGGCGGCGAGTTGTTTCGCGAGCATCGTCTTGCCGACGCCCGTGGGGCCGACGAAGAGGAAAGAGCCGATCGGACGACGCGGATCCTTGAGGTCCGCGCGCGAGCGGCGGAGCGCCCGGGCGATCGCCGACGAGGCGACATCCTGACCAATGACCGCTTTCTGCAACTCACCTTCGAGGGCGAGCAACTTTTCGCTGTCCTTCTTCTCCATCCGGTTCAGCGGAATGCCGGTCCAGTCGGCGACGACCTGCATCATCATGTCCTCGTCGATCAACACGCGCTTCTCATCACGTTGTTTTTTCCACTGCTCGGTGACCTGTTCCTGTTTCAGGCGAAGCTGCTTCTCCTGATCGCGAAACTTCGCGGCCTCTTCAAAGTGCTGCTCGCTGATCGCCTTTTCCTTCTGGGCGCAGACGGCCTCGATCTCCTTGGTCAGGCTCTCAATATCCGGCGGACGGCACAGGGCGCCGATGCGGGCGCGTGAGCCGGCCTCGTCCATAACATCGATGGCCTTGTCGGGGAGAAAACGACCCGTGATGTAACGGTCGGAGAGCTTCGCGGCAGTCTCGAGCGACTTGTCGGTGAACGTCGCCTTGTGGTGATCCTCGTACTTCGAGCGGATGCCCTTCAGGATGAGAATGGTGTCGTCGACGGACGGCGCCTCGACCTTCACGGACTGGAAGCGGCGGTCGAGGGCGGAGTCCTTTTCGATGTACTTGCGGTACTCATTAAGGGTCGTCGCGCCGACGCACTGCAATTCGCCGCGCGAGAGGGCGGGCTTGAAGATGTTGGACGCGTCCATGGCACCTTCCGCGGCGCCGGCCCCCACGATGGTGTGGAGTTCGTCGATGAAGATGATGATATTTTTGGCGCGCTTGACCTCGTCCATCACGGCCTTGATCCGCTCTTCGAACTGACCGCGGTACTTGGTGCCGGCGACCATCAGGGCGAGGTCGAGCGTGATGACCTTCTTGTCAAAGAGGATCTCCGGCACGTTGCCCGAGGCGATCTCTTGGGCGAGGCCTTCGACGATCGCGGTCTTTCCCACGCCGGCCTCGCCGATCAGGACCGGGTTGTTCTTGGTCCGGCGGCAGAGGATCTGAATGACGCGACGGATCTCGTTCTTGCGCCCCACCACCGGATCCATTTCGCCCTTGCGCGCGAGCTCGGTGAGATCGCGACCGAAAGCCTTCAACGCAGGGGTTTTGGCCTCCTTTTTATCGTCGGGCTGGCCGGCCGGGCGCTGCGCGGCGCCCGCGGCGGCTTCGTCACCGGGCTCGTTCGTCTGGCTACCGGAGAACTGGGGATCCAGCTCGCGGAGGATTTCGTTGCGCGTCCGCTCGATGTCAATTTCGAGCGACTTCAAAACCCGGGCCGCGACGCCCTCGCCCTCGCGGAGGAGGCCGAGGAGAATGTGCTCAGTGCCGACGTAAGAGTGGTTCAGCGTCTTGGCTTCCTTGCCGGCTAGCGCCAGCACCTTTTTGACGCGCGGCGTATAAGGGATGCTATTTTGCGTCTTTGTCTCCTGGCCGGTCCCCACCTGCTTCTCGACGGCGGCGCGGACAGTCTCGAGGTCGAGCCCCATTTTTTGCAGGACGCTCACGGCCACGCCCTGCCCCAGCTTGATCAAGCCGAGCAAGATATGCTCGGTGCCGACGTAGTTGTGGTGGAAGCGGTCTGCCTCCTTGCGGGCGAGTGCCAACACTTGTTGGGCCCGCGGCGTGAAGTTGTTCATCGGTTCCTGGGACATGTCGTGTAAAGAGGTCTGAGGGCGTTAATTTTTTTCCGGCTGGTGCACAGTAAAATCGGGGCGCGTGAAATTGGCAAACTCGGAGCGCAGTCGGGTGGCGCGCAGGACGTCGCGCTGAGCGGGGTCGAACTCGCCCTTCTGCGCGTGCTGGAGGTGACCGGGCTGAGCCTCGATCAACAACCGGTCGGTGATCGCGCGGTTAGCGTCGGGAAACGCGCCGAGATCGACGCCGAGCCGGATCAGGGACAAAAGATTCATCGCCTCGCTGGAGCTCAGCAGATGGCTATTCTGCAGAATACCAAAGGCACGGCCAATCTTGTCGAAGAGCTTGCCGGCGTCGGCCTCGATCAGCTTGGCCCGCGCGTTAAGCTCGTGTTCCACGATCGACTGCAGGACCGAGCCGAGGCGCTTGATGATGTCTTCCTCGGACTCGCCGAGCGTCGTCTGATTGGATATCTGAAAGATGCTGCCGCTCGCGTCGGATCCTTCGCCGAACAGCCCGCGCACGACCATGCCCAGTTGGTTCACGGCCCGGACTATTTTCTCCATCTGGTTCGAGATAACGAGGGCGGGCAGGTGCATCATCGCCGAGGCGCGCATCGCGGTGCCGACGTTGGTCGGGCAGGCGGTGAGGTAGCCGAGGGTGGGCGAGAAGGCAAAGTCGAGTCGGTCCTCCAGTGCCGAATCCAGCTCGTTGATTGCGTTCCAGGCTTTCTTTAAACTGAAGCCCGAACGGAGTACCTGGACCCGGAGGTGGTCCTCCTCGTTCAGCATCACGGAAAACGCCTGCTCGCGGCTGATCACCACGCCTGCGCCGGCCTTGGCCCCGCTGAGTTCGCGACTGATCAGGTGGCGCTCTACCAGGATTTGCCGCTCCAGCTCGGAAAGATCGGCGACGGCCACCGTCAGGGAGCGCTTCATTTGCGGGGTTGCCCCCACGGCGGCGCTACACATCTGGAAGACCGCCTCGCGCTGAGCCGGTTTGGCCCAGCCGGGAAAGGAGTGTCCGGTGATATTCCGCGCGAGTCGGATGCGCGTCATCAGGACGATGGCCGTCTTGCTGCTCGAAGAATCGGTCAGCTCCGAAGGCGTCGCGATGAGCGAGGAAATCGTCATGGCCTTAGCTCGACCCGGGGTGGTTGACGGCTTGTTTGACTTGGTTGATTTCATCGCGGGTGCGGGCGGCGTCCTCGTAACGTTCGGTCTTGACCGCCTCGGTCAGGTCGAGCTCGAGCTTGGTCAGGCGGTCGTGGAGTGATTTGCGCTCCAAGGCCCGGGTCGGAACCTTGCCCGCGTGCGCCGTGCCATGGTGCATGCTCTCGAGCATCGGCTCGATCACGCCCCGGAAGGTGTCATAGCAGGTCGGGCAACCGAAGCGCCCATGTTTCTTGAAGTCGTTTTGGGTGCAACCGCAGCGTTCGCACTTCACCCCCGCCGGAGTCGCAGGCTCCGGATTAAGTGACGCCTTGAGGAGGAGATCGGCCAGCGAAAAACCGCTCGGATCCGTCACGCCCTTCGCCTGCGCACACGCCTCGCAGAGGTCCACCTTGTGAACTTTATTGTTCACGATCTGCGTCAGATGGACCGTCGCGGGCTTGGAGCAAAGATCACACTTTAGCGGGTTCGCCATGGATTGGTATTCAGAGTTCTACAGAAAACATGCCACACTCGCCCACGCTGGCAAGTGCGCGCACGACACCCATTGCGTCATGCGAAGGAGTTATCGGCACAATCCGCCCCGACAACAGGTGAAGCCGGGTAAGGATGCGACGTTTCAAATGCGCGTGCCTTCAACCAAAACCCGCTGCCGAAAGGCCGCCAGCACCCGCCGGGTGACCGGACCGGGTTTGCCCGTACCGATCACGCGGCCGTCGAGCTTGACCGCCGGGATGACTTCAGCGCCGGAGCCGGTTAAAAAGCACTCGTCCGCCACCCAGATATCATACCGGGTCATATCGCACTCGCGGATCGGGATGCCGAGGTCCTTTGCAATATCGAGGATAGAGGAGCGCGTCACCCCCTTGAGCGCGCCCTGCGAGGCGGCAGGGGTAATAATTTCGCCCTTGTGCACGATGAACACATTGTCCGCCGTGCATTCAGCAACGTAACCCTGGTCGTTGAGCATGATCGCTTCAAGGGCCCCGAACTGCCTGGCCTCGATCTTGCCCAGGATATTGTTCATATAATTCAACGACTTGATCGTTGGCGGCAGCGCGGCCGGATTAATGCGACGCGTCGGCACCGTGACGATCGCGAGGCCGTTTTCGTAGTGTTCCTGCGGGTAAAGCGAGATCTTGCTGGCAATGATGAAGAGCGAAGGCTTCGGGCAGAGCCAAGGGGCCAGCCCGAGGTCGCCCACTCCCCGCGTGACCACGAGCCGGATATAGGCGTCGGTCAGGCCGTTTTGACGGCAGGTCTCACAGGTCACCTCGCTGAGTTCAGCCCGGGTCAGCGGAAGATCCAACATGATCGCCTTGGCCGAGTACTCCAAACGCTCCAGATGCTCGTCGAGGCGGAAAATATTGCCGCCGTAGAGCCGGATCCCCTCGAAAACACCGTCGCCATAGAGCAGGCCGTGATCAAACACGGATACCTTGGCCTCCTCACTGTCCACAAACTTGCCATCGAGATAGATCTTCATTCCGTCCAGCGTAGCGGCCCGAAAAAAGTTTTGTCCAGCCCCGCGCGGGGAATTTCTGCTTGTACCCATTGTTTTTCAGCGAAACTGTCGCCGCTAAGTCGCGTCTTTCCCCTCACCCCTCCTCTCTTTTAAACCATGCGCATTGCACCTCGTTGTCACGACACCGGTCGTGTGTCCCGGCTGAACTCCCGCTCCGCCGCCTTCACCCTCATCGAACTTCTGACGGTTATCGCGATCATCGGCATCTTGGCCGCCATTGTGATCCCGACCGTCGGCACCGTCCGCGAGAAAGCCCAGCGCTCTGTCGACGGCAACAGCGTGCGCGAAATCCTGAAAGCCGCGCAAATCTACGCCGGCGACAACCAAGACCGCCTGCCCGATCCCCAGAACATTCCGAACACTACCCTCAACGCCCCGCAACCGGCGTGGAAGTGGCCCGGCATTCTGGCCAAAAACAACATCCTCACCGACCCGTCTTTCTACTTCTGTAAGAATGACGCCGCCTTCAACGGCACCTATCCCCAGTTCATCATCCAGCCGACCGCCGCCCGCAATACCCTGCACACGACCTTTACCACCACGCGTTCGCCCTCCTGGGAGTTCGTCGGTGGCGTCAAGATGAGCGACGCGGCCACGACGCCCGTAATCTACACCCGCGGCCTGACCTCGACTGGCCTCTGGAACACCACCAGCGGCGTCTACAAAGACACCGGCGGCTTCATCGCTTTCTTGGGCGGCAATGTCTCGTTCTACTCCAACGTGCAGTCGGCCACCTCACCGTTCTTCTCTAATAATCCCACGAGCACCAGCCAGACCAAGCCCCAGGACATCCGTCAGGCCATCCCCTTCAATACGAGCAACACCGCCCAGAGCGCCCGGATCTACGGCATCCCGCCTCCGGCCGGCGCGGGTGGCATGCTGGGCTCCGCCGGCGGAGCCCTCGCTACCCGCGGGCCCTGATCGGCTCCCCTCCACGTCGCTTCCCTCTCGGCCCGGTGCTTCCGCACCGGGCCTTTTTTTTCCCGCTTCCCCCGCCCCATCCTAACCTCCATCGTACCCGGAACCATGACGTCGTTTGCCCCCTCGCCTAATTCCGACCCCCAGACCCCAACCTATGTGGTAGGGCACCGGAATCCCGACGCTGACGCCATCTGCTCTGCGATCGCCTACGCCGCCTTCAAGGAAGCCCGCGGCGACCGCGGCTACATCGCCGCCCGTTGCGGCAATTCCAACGCCCGGATCGACACCATTCTCGCCCGCTTCAAGCACCCGCTGCCGCACTACCTGAGCGATGTCTCTCCGCGCGTCCACGACCTGATGACCTCGAACGTCATCTCCGTCGACGAACACGCGACCTGCGCCGAGGCTCTCGAATTGATCGACCGCCACCACATCCGCGTACTGCCGGTCACAGGCCCGCGGAACCGCCCCGTCGGCGCCATTTCAATGACGCACTTGGGCGGGTTCTTCATTCCGCGGGTCAACGAACCGCGGCTAATGCGCCAGGTCCACACCTCGCTCGAAGCCATCGCCCGCGCCTTGAAGGGCCGGGTCGTCCACGTGGTCGACGGCGAAAAGGTCGAGGACCTCTTCGTCCGGCTCGGCACCATGGACATCCGCTCTTTCTGGAGCATCTCCTTAAAGGAGAACATACCCGCCTCCCAATCCATCATCATCGTCGGCGACCGGAGCGACGTGCAGCGCCGCTCGATTGAGCTCGGCATCCGCGCCTTGGTGATCACGAGCAATCTCGAGATGGACGAAGAGACGATCGCGTTGGCCAGGACCAACGGGGTCAGCATCATTATGAGCCCGCACGACTCGGCCACCACCGCGTGGGTCGTCCGGACCGCCTCAAGCATCGAGCGCATCATCGACCGCGAGGTCGACTCGGTCGACCCCGCCACCCGCATTGCCGATGTCCGAAAGAAATTCTCGGTGACCAACCATGCGGTCTTTGTGACCAATGACGCCGGCGCCCTCGTCGGTATCCTGACCAAGAGCGATATCTTCAAGCCGGTCCGCACCCGCCTCGCCCTCGTCGATCACAACGAACTCAGCCAAGCCGTGCCCGGTGCCGACGAGGTCACCATCACGGAGATCATCGATCACCACCGCCTCGGGGCGGTCAATACCGCCCAGCCGATTCTCTTCATCAACGAGCCCGTCGGTTCGACCTGCACGATCGTCGCCGACCTCTTCCGGCGCGAAAGCCTTTTACCATCGCCTGAGGTCGCCGGGATCATGATGGCGGGTCTCATTTCGGACACGCTGCACCTCAACGGCCCGACGACCACCGGCAAGGACGCGATCCTGCTCGCCTGGCTTTCCGAGGTCTCCGGCGTGAACTCCAAGCAACTCGCCGACGAAATCTTCAACTCCGGTTCCGTCATTCTTGCGAATCCGCCGGAGAAGGTGGTGCGCTCCGACTTCAAGATCTACGAGGAGGAAGGCCTGCGCTTCGCGGTCTCTCAAGTCGAGGAACTCGGCTTCGGCAATTTCTGGCAGCACGCCAAGCCCATCGCCAACGCAGTCCGCGAACTGAGGGAAGAGGAAAAACTGGCGTTCGCCGCGCTGCTGGTGACAGACATCAACACGCAAAACTCCCTCCTGCTCGTAAAAGGAGACGCGGTCTTCATTCAGCGGATCCGCTATCCGCACGTGGAGCGTGACGAAATCTTCGACATGCCCGGTATCGTGAGCCGCAAAAAGCAACTGATTCCGTACCTCACGAGTCTAATCAAGGAACTCGCCTCCGACGGGGCCCTACCCTCCGGCAAAAGCGGCGCGCCATTCCGGAAGAAGCGGACGTAGTCGCACCGCGGCAACCCGCCGCGGTGGGGCCTGTTGGAATCGGTTCCGGTCTCCTCCGCCTCGTTCCAGCCCGCCGTGCGAGCGGCGGGACAAACCGATATAATTTCCGTTCGGAAGCCTCCAGCGCTCACGCGGCGGGTTGCGCCCGAACGCGAAATCTTCAGATATGAATCGCCTCGCCGGCGGTCGCCGCCGCGGCCTCCATCAACGCCTCGCTCAACGTCGGATGCGCATGGATCGAGCGGTGCACTTCGTCGACCGTACCCTCCATGTTCATCGCCAGCACGTATTCGGCGATCAACTCCGGCGCCTCGTTGCCGAGAATATGCACCCCGTGGATCTCCCCGGTCTTCGCGTCCGTGATCACCTTCACAAAGCCCTCCGAATCACCCGCGGCGACCGCCTTGCCCGACGCCGAGAAAGGAAACTTGCCGACCTTGTAACTGAGCCCTTTTTCCTTCGCCGCCTTTTCGGTGAGACCGACGCTCGCAATCTGGGGCTGGCAGTAGGTGCAGCCCGGGAAAATCTTCACGCGCCCGCCGTGGTGATGGCCGAACATCGCCGCCACCGCATTGACCGCCTCGTAGGTCGCCACGTGCGCGAGCCACGGCGGTCCGATGATATCGCCCGCCGCGTAGATGCCCTTCACACTGCTCTCGAAATTGTCGTTCACCTTCACGTAGCCGCGGTCGAGCTCGAGTTTCAGCTTCGCCGACAGCGTGCCCTCAAGGTTCGGCACCACGCCGATCGCGATGAGCAGGGACTCCGCCTCGATCTCCGTCGGGACCGCCTCGCCGGCCTTCAGCAGCGACATCCCGACCTTGTCCTTACTAACGCGCACGTTCTCCACCTTCGTGGCCGTGTGGACCGCGATCCCCTGCTTCTCAAACGAGCGCTGCAGCGTCCGCGCCACATCCTCGTCCTCCACCGGCACGATCTGCGGCAGCATCTCCACCAGCGTCACCTTCGAGCCGAAGGCATTGTAAAAATACGCGAACTCCACCCCGATCGCACCCGCGCCAATGATCACAATCGACTTCGGCGGCGTCTGGCGCGGCTCCAAGGCCTCGCGCGACGTCAACACGCGTTGCCCGTCGACTGGAATGTCCGGCAGGCGGCGCGGTTTGCAGCCCGTCGCGAGCAGCACATTCTTGGTCTTGAAAAATTTTCCCTTATGCTCGCCGTCGACGATTTCGACCATGCCCGGTACGGTGACCTGCGCACGACCAACAAAGTAATCGACCTTGTTCTTGCGGAAAAGGAACTCCACGCCCTTGGCCATCTGACCCGCCACCCCGCGGGAGCGGTCCATCACCTTGCCGAAGTCAAAGCCGGCTTCCTTCACGCTGAGCCCGAAAGCTTCGACCTTCTGCAGCGAGCGGAACAACTCCGCGCTTTTCAGGAGCGCCTTGGTCGGGATACAGCCCCAGTTCAGACAGGTGCCACCCGCCCGCTCGAGTTCGATGCAGGCGACCTTCTTGCCGAGTTGTCCGGCGCGAATGGCACCCGCGTAGCCCGCCGGGCCACCACCAATGACAATGAGATCATATTCCGTAGCTTCAGCCATGCCCAGAACGTCAGGACGCCCGAAACCACCGTCAAACGGAATCTGGTTCGGGCTAAACCAACTCGCTTTGCCGTTCCCGCCGGCCCGTGGATATCTCGCCCCGACGCTGCAACGCCCGTCCTTCCCGCCAAGCCCGATCCCGTCCGACCATCTCCGGTCAAATATCAATCACATCGTCCGGCTTCGGCCGAGGTGCCCGCGCGACAGGACTTGAGACCGGGGATGGTCCCGGTCGAGGCGAACCCCCGCGCGGCGGACCGCCCCGCCGCAGAAAAGCATTCACCAGCAAACTCGTGACACTCACCACGAGCGACCCTCCCACGGCAGACCAAAACCCACCCACCTGAAACCCCCGCACCACCTCTCCCACAAAGAGAAAGAGCAAAGCGTTGATCACAAGCACCCCGAGCCCCATCGTCAGAATAATGAACGGCAGTGTGAACAACAACAACAGCGGCTTCAGGATCAGGTTGAGGAAGCTCAGCACCACCACCACCGCGAATAACGTGGATCCGTCGGCACACGTGATGCCGGGGACGATCTTCGTGGCGAGCATCACACCCAGCGCCAGCACCAGCCAGCGCACGAGCAATTGCAGCAAGGGAGAGTTCATACCGTGACGGGCCAACCTTCGGCCCGCCCCGCCGCCGGGCAATGAAAATCCTGATCCTGCAAGACCACCTCCGCAGCGGGGGCACGGAGCGCCAATCCGTCCTGCTGGCCAATGCCTGCACTGCCGCCGGCCATCCGACCACGCTGCTCACCTTCCGCCCCGGCGGCCCGCTCGCCGCCACCGTCGCCGCCGGCGTAAACCGTCGCGCCTTGCAGCCCTTCGACCTCGGCCTCGACTGGTTCGCCCCGCGACTCCACGCCACCGTCGCCGCGGAAAAACCCGACGTCATCCTTTGTATGGGCCGGATGGCCAACTGTGCCGCCGGCGATCTCCAACGCGCGTTTCCCCGCACTCCGGTCGTCGCAACGATGCGCACCGGCAAGACGCTGCCGTACCGCTTCCGTCGCTCCCTCGCACTCGTTCCGCGCATCGTCGCCAACAGCCGCGAGGCGCGCACCACGCTCGTAGACCACTACCGCATCGTCTGGGAAAAGGTCCGCGTCATCCATAACTCCCTCGTCTTCCCCGCCGCGGCGGCGCCCGCCCGCGGCACCGAACTGCGCGCCCAGCTCGGCGCCACGCCCGCCACCACCGTCCTGCTGTGCGTCGCGATGTTTCGTCCGGAAAAGAACCAGCGCGAACTGATCGAGATCGCCGCCGGACTTGATCCCGCGCTCGACTGGCAACTCTGGCTCGCCGGCGACGGTCCCGCCCGGGCCGACTGCGCCCGCACCGCCCGCGCGCTGGGTTGCGCGGACCGCGTGAAGTTCCTCGGCTTCCATCGCGATCCGTCGTCGTTCTACGTCGCGGCCGATCTCGCCGTCCATGCGTCGCGGAGTGAAGCGCTGTCCAATTTCCTCATCGAAGCCCAGGCCCACGGCCTGCCCGCCGTTGCCTACGCCGCCCAGGGCATCACCGAGTGCTTTGTTCCGGGCCAAACCGGCTGGGCCATCGCCCGCGACGACCGCGCCGGCTTCCGCACCGCCCTGCAAAATCTCGTCACCGCCACCCCGCAAGCCCGCGCCGATCGGGCCGCGGCGGCCCGGACCTTCGCCCGGGAAACCTTCGACCCCCGCCGCCAGGTCGAGGCCTACCTCGAACTCTTCCGCGAGCTCATCGCCCGCTTTGCGCCATGACCAACAAGCAGCGCACCGATCTCATCGAGCAGCACATCCGCGATCACAAATACGCTGACCTGCATTCACTCGCAGAGCACTTCGGCGGCTCGCTCTCCACCGTACGGCGCGCCCTCGATTCGCTTGAAAACCGGGGTATCGTCCGCCGGCATCACGGCGGCGCGTCGCTGATCGAGACCGACCTGATCGGCCAGGAAAACGACTTCGTCGCCCAGTTGCAGCGCCAGGCCGACCGCAAATTCGCCATCGCCAGCCTCGTCGCGGAACGCGTCCAGCCCGGCACCACCGTCATCCTCGACGGCGGCACCACGACCTACGGCGTCGCCCGGCTCCTGGCCGACAAGCGCGTGCGCGTGATCACCAACTCCCTGCCCGTCGCCAGCCTCTTCGGCGAAGTGGGCAACGCCGAGACGATCGTCACCGGCGGCAGCATCCTCGGCCGCACCGGCATCCTCGTCGGCCCGCAATGCGAGGCCTCGCTCGAACAGGTCCACGCCGATATCGCCATCCTCGGCGGCAGCGGCATCACCGAAAACGGCGTGTGGAACCAGACCCCGCTCGTGATCGCCGCTCAGCGGAAAATGATCGCCGCCTCCGAACGCGTCATCTTCGCCCTCGACGCGTCTAAATTCGGTCGCAAGGCCCTCAGCCTCACCGCCCCCTTTGGCCCGCGCATGACGATCATGACCGACACGCGGCCGTCCCCCGCCGTCGAACGCGCCATCGCCGCGGCCGGCGCGCAGCTCACCCTCGCCGGCCGCTGAGCCCCGCGGGATCTCCCGCCGCCCCCGCCGGGTATTGCCGCTGCGGGTTGCATTTCTTCCGACGCTTCACTTCGTGGAAGCGTGCCTCCCTCCGTCACCGCGCCCGCCGCCACCCCGCCCGAATGCATCCGCCTGCGCGGCGTGCGGCAGAACAATCTCAAGGGCTTCGACCTCGACGTTCCGCTCGGCCGCTACATCGCCGTCACCGGTCTGAGCGGCGCCGGGAAATCTTCGCTGGTCTTTGATACGCTGCATGCCGAAGGCCAGCGGCGCTACGTCGAAACGTTCAGCGCCTACACGCGCCAGTTCCTCGACCTGCTCGACAAGCCGCGCGTCGACTCGATCGAAAACATCCGGCCATCGATCGCAATCGAGCAGACCAACACCGTCAAAACCTCGCGCTCCACCGTCGGCACGATGACGGAGCTCACCGACTTTTTCAAAGTCTGGTTCAGCCACGTCGCCGCCTGCTTCGATCCCGCGACCGGCGAAAAAGTGGAGGACGACAACCCGCAGACGATCTGGACCAAGGTGCGCGCCGCCCATCCGGGGCGCACAGTGATTGTAACCTTTGCCGTCACCAAACCCGAGAAACTCACGTGGCCCGAGATCCTCTCCAATCTCAAGGGCCAGTCCTACGTCCGCGTCCTGATCCCCGCCGCCCACGGCCCGCTCACCGCCCACCGCATCGACGATCTAATCGGATTGGACCGTGCCGAGCTCGATGCCCGGCTTTCGGCCTCCCCCTCGCTGCACGTCGCGCAGGACCGGCTGACCCTGGAAGCCGACCAACAGGCGCGTTGCCTCGAGGCCGTCGAGACCGCGCTTCACTTCGGACAGGGCGAAATGCGGCTCTTCGCCGCCGACAGCTTCGCCCCGCTTGGCCACTACTCGCGCGGCCTGCACTCGCCGGGTTCCAACCGGACCTTCCGCGCCGCTTCCCCCGCATTATTTTCGTTCAACTCCCCCCTTGGGGCCTGCCCAAAGTGCCGCGGATTCGGCCGCATCATCGAGATCGATTACCGCCTCGCGATGCCGGACCATTCGCGGTCGATCGACGGCGGCGCCATCAAATGCTGGGAAAGCGAAGTCTACGGCGACTCGAAGCAGGACCTGCTCGTCTTCGCTAAAAAGAAAAAGATTCCGACCAACCTCCCGTTCGCCTCGCTCCCGCCCGAGCAGCAGCGCTACATCGTCGACGGCGAGCCGGACTACGGCGAAGAGAACCACAAGCTGTGGCCGCAGTATTGGTACGGCCTGAAGGGCTTTTTCCGCTGGCTCGAGAAATCGACGTACAAGATGCATGTGCGCGTCTTCCTCTCGCGCTACCGCGCCTACAACCCTTGCCCGGACTGCGGCGGATCCCGGCTCCAACCCGAGGCCCGCTGCTGGAAATGGCAGGGGCGCACCCTGCCGGAACTCTACCAACTTCCCGTCGACGACCTCGTCCACCTCGTCACCGAATCCGCCTCCAAGTCCACGCTTGGCGAGGTTCGCTCCGCCACCCTCGCCCGCGACTCGATCCTTAGCCGCCTGCGTTATCTGCAAGAGGTCGGACTCGGTTACCTCACGCTCGACCGCTCGTCGAAGACCCTCTCCGGCGGCGAGGTGCAACGCGTAAATCTCACGAGCTGCCTCGGCACCTCGCTGATCGACACCTTGTTCGTCCTCGATGAACCGAGCGTCGGCCTGCACCCGCGCGATATCGACCGGCTGATCGCGATCATCCGCACCCTGACCAACGCCGGCAACACGGTCGTCGTCGTCGAACACGACGAGGCGATGATCCGCGCCGCCGATCACGTCATCGAGGTCGGGCCCGAACCCGGCAGCCGCGGCGGTCACATCGTGTTTCAAGGCGACATCCCGGGCCTGCTGCGCGCGCCGCAAAGCATCACGGGCCGTTACTTTTCGGGCGTCGAAACCATCGCCCCACCCGCCTCCCGCCGCCCCGTGCCCGCCGCGCACCCGTCGCTCCGCTTCACGCATGCGACCAAGCACAACCTCGACCGCGTCTCATTGCGCCTTCCCCTGCAACGCCTCGTCTGCCTGAGCGGCGTCTCGGGCTCCGGCAAATCGACGTTGCTCGACCACGTCATCCACCAGGGCCTGCTCACCGAGCGGCACATCCTCGCCGAGGATCCCGCCGTCATCGAGTCGATCCAGAGCGACCTCGTCATCGGTGAAATTGTCCTCGTCGACCAATCGCCGCTCTCCCGCACGCCGCGCTCAAACCCCGCGCTTTACACCGAGGCGTGGGAACTGATCCGCGAACTCTATGCCGCGACCCCCGCGGCCCGCGCCGCCGGGTTCAACGCCTCGAGCTTTTCGTTCAACAGCGGCGAGGGCCGCTGCGATCACTGCCTCGGCCTCGGCTACGAACGCGTCGAGATGCAGTTTCTCTCCGACGTCTTTGTCCCCTGCCCCGTCTGCGAATCACGCCGCTTCAAACCCGAAGTCCTCGCCATCCAGTGGAACGGCCGCTCGGTCGCGGATCTGCTCGCGACCAGCGTAACCGACACCCTGCCGCTCTTCGTCGCGCACGCCGCCATCCAAACCCGCCTCGCCAGCCTCGACGCCGTCGGTCTCGGCTACCTCACGCTCGGCCAACCGCTCAACACCCTCAGCGGCGGCGAATCCCAACGCCTCAAACTCGTCCGCTACCTCGGTGCCTACACGGCAGAACAAGTTCCGAACTCTCAGCTCTCAACGCTCAACCCTCAACTCTCCCCCCTCAACGCTCAACCGGGCGCCGCCACCGCCGGCGCCCTGCTCCTCCTCGACGAACCCACCACGGGCCTCCACCGCCACGATGTGAAACGCCTGCTCGGTGTCCTGCAGGCCCTCGTCGATCGCGGCCACAGCGTCGTCGTCATCGAACACAATCTCGACGTCCTGAAATCCGCCGACTGGCTGATCGAGGTCGGCCCCGACGCCGGCGCCCGCGGCGGCCAAATCATCGCCGCAGGCCCGCCCGAGTTGGTCGCCCGCGCCGACACCGCCACCTCCCCCTTCCTTCGCGCCGCCCTGCAGGATCGCGAATTGCAGGGTGCTGACCGCGGAGTGGAAGCCCTGGCCCTCGCCGCCGAGGACGCGGCCCCCTACGCCAGCAGTCCGCAGTGTTTGCGGCTCGAGGGTGCCCGCGAAAACAATCTCAAGAACCTCACGCTCTCGATCCCGCACCGGCAGTTGAACGTCGTCACCGGCGTCTCGGGCTCGGGCAAGTCGACCCTCGCGTTCGACATCATCTTCGCCGAGGGCCAACGGCGGTTCATGGAGTCGATGTCGCCCTATGCGCGGCAGTTCGTCGAACAGCTCCCACGGCCCGCCATCGACCGGCTCACCGGCATTCCGCCGACCGTCGCCATCGAGCAGCGCGTCACCCGCGGCTCGCGCAAGTCGACCGTCGCGACGATCACCGAGGTCGCCCAGTATCTGCGTCTCTTGTACGCGCGGCTCGGCACGCAGCACCACCCCGACAGCGACCTGCCCGTCACTCCGCTCTCGGCCGGCCAGTTGAAGGCGCTGCTCACCCGCGTCCTCGCCACGCCCAAGGCCAAAAAAGCCAAGCACCTCTACCTCTGCGCTCCGCTGATCCGCGGGCGCAAGGGCCACCACCAGCCGATCGCCACGTGGATCGCCAGCCAAGGCTACACGTTGATGCGCGCCGACGGCCGCCTGACGCCGGTCGAAGGTTTTCAGCGCCTCGACCGCTACAAGGAACACGACATCGAGGTCGTCGTCGCCGACCTGAAAGCAACCGATGGCAGCAGCCAGAAATCAGCCGTCAGGCCTAACCCCAAAACTTCGAAGTCCGCTCTGACCTCTGGACAAAGCTCCGGCTCTCAACCCTCAACCCTCAACGCTCAACTTCAGGAAGCCCTCCACCTCGGCAAGGGCGCCTGCTTCCTGCTCACGCCGCAGGGCGAAATCCTGTCGTGGTTCTCCACCACGCGCACCGACATCGCGACGGGCGAGTCGTTTCCCGAGTTGGACCCGAAGAATTTCTCCTTCAACTCGCCGCGCGGCTGGTGCCCGGCGTGTCGCGGGCACGGCCGGGTGTTTCCCTGGATGCTCGCCCCCGTCGATGAAGATGAAGACGATCCCGCCGCGCGGCTGCGCGAGTTCGGCATCGATTCCGCGGAGGATGTTTCGGACCAGGGCCAGCCGTGCCCGGAATGCCACGGCGCCCGCCTCAACCGCATCGGCCGTGCCGTGAAACTCCACCGGAAACGCTCGCAGCCGCCACTCTCGTTGCCGGTCCTGCTCGCCGACACGCCGTCGCGCCTGCTCGCCAATCTCCGCAACCTCGACCTCGACGCACGCGGCCAACTGATCGTGCGCGACATCGTCCCGCAGATCGAGGAGCGGCTCAAGTTCCTCGACCACGTCGGCCTCGGCTACCTCTCGCTCGACCGCCCGACCGAGACGCTCTCCGGAGGCGAAGCCCAGCGTATCCGTCTGGCCGCCCAACTCGGTTCCAACCTTTCCGGCGTACTCTACGTCCTCGACGAACCGAGCATCGGCCTCCACGCGCGCGACAACGACCGCCTCATCGACACGCTCGAAGCGCTCCGCGCGAAGGGCAACACGCTCCTCGTCGTCGAGCACGACGACGAGTTGATGCGCCGCGCCGACACCATCATCGACCTCGGCCCCGGGGCCGGCATCCACGGCGGCGAATTGCTGGCGCACGGCACCCCCGCCGAAATCGCGGCGAGCGCCCAATCGCTCACGGGCATCTTCCTCGCCAAGGGCATCGCGCACCCGCTGCGCGGCGAATACCGCGCGGTTGGGTCGGGACCGACGTCCCCATCGGGCCGTCAAAACCGCCCGAAAAAGCAGTCCAAGCCCGCCGGCGACCGCGGGCTCCACCTCGAGTGGCTCGAACTCCGCAACGCCACCTTCCGCAACCTCAAGGGCTTCGACCTCCGCGTGCCGCTCGGCCGGCTCACGATGGTCGCCGGCCCGAGCGGCGCCGGGAAATCGACGCTCTTCCGCGACGTGCTGCACCCCGCCGTCAGCCACGCCATCAAAGCCAAGAAAAAAAACCTCACCGGCCGCGACTTCGTCAAGGCCACCGGCTTCACCTCCGACGCCCAACGCTCAACCCTCAACGCTCAACCGCCGTTCGCGTCGCTGAGCGGCGCGAACGGTTTCAAGTCCGTCATCGAGGTCGATCAGGCCCCGATCGGCAAAACGCCGCGCTCCACTCCGGCAACCTACCTCGGAATCTTTGATCTCATCCGCCAATTCTTCGCTTCGCTGCCCGAAGCGAAAATCCGCGGCTACACCGCCTCTCGCTTCTCGTTCAACACGACCGGCGGACGTTGTCCCGCCTGCGAGGGCGCGGGCCGGATCAAGCTCGAGATGGCGTTCATGCCCGATACCTACCTGCCATGCGACGACTGCCGCGGCGCACGGTACAGCGCCGAACTCAACGACATCACTTGGAAGGCCAAAACCATTGGCCAGGTGCTGCAGCTGACGTTTGAGGAGGCCGCGCAGTTCTTCGACTTCCACTCGCACCTCTCGCAGGTCTGCCAACTGATGGTCGATTGCGGCCTCGGCTATCTCACGCTTGGTCAAAGTTCGCCGACCCTTTCGGGCGGCGAGGCGC
Source organism: uncultured Opitutia bacterium (assembly GCA_903820035.1). Classification (GTDB taxonomy): domain Bacteria; phylum Verrucomicrobiota; class Verrucomicrobiia; order Opitutales; family Opitutaceae; genus ER46. The sequence continues at coordinate 4,307 of CAIJFT010000331.1, read as the reverse complement.
AGCGCCTCAAGCTCGTCACCGAACTCTCCGCGGGGCTCGCGTCCTACCGCGAGCGCAGCCGCGGCGAGCTGCCGCGCAACCTCTATCTTTTGGAGGAGCCGACGATCGGACTACACCTGAGTGACTGCGAAAAACTCATCCGCGTACTTCACGCCCTGGTCGACCAGGGCCACACGGTCGTCGTCATCGAGCACCACCTCGACCTGATCGCCGAAGCCGATTACGTGGTCGAGCTCGGCCCGGTGGGCGGCCCCGACGGCGGCGCGCTGATGTACCAAGGTCCGCTCGCCGGTCTGCTCAAAACCAAGGCCAGTCCCACCGCTCCCTACCTGCGCGCCAAATTCCGTTCCTGACCGGGACGATTCACTTCAAGACGAAGCCCGATTCCCACCTCGGCTTCTCCTTCCGTGGATTGGCCTTCTTCCCGACCGGTAGGCCGGGCTTCCTCCCGGCGCACGGGCCGTCCGCGGAGAAAAAAAGTGCGTGGGGCGGAAACCGCTTCGGACGCCCGACCTCGCCGCCGCCCACGCCTAAGCCTTGAGGGCCGGAGGCGCGCCGAAATTTCCACCTTCCGCTGCCTTGACGAAGCCCTCGGTGACGCTCTTCAACTCCTCCCAGCGCCGGCGGATGATGCGGGCTTCGTCCTTCGTGATGGTATTGTCCGCCGACGCCTTTGCGATGGTGGCGAGCATGTCGGCAAACTCCTGCACGATGTCGTTGGTCGCCAAAATTACTGCCGTCGGCGGCGTGTTCAGCGGGTTGCGAATATAGAAGCCGTCCGCCTGCTCGCACACCCACTGCGCCGGCCGCGCGTCGCCGGTGATGCGGATGAGTTGACCGATCCGGTCGAGCGGGCTCCCCGTGCCGCTGCCGCTATCGTCCACGGGGGGCTCGGCCCACTTGTAAATCAACGACAGGGATAGCCCCATTCCCGCGGCGATCTGCTTGGCGCTGGTCTGCTTCAGGACCTCTTTCATCACCTCGTGGGATTGCATGCGCTGACGTTGTCGGCGGCCCCGGGGAAACTCAATCCCACGGATACGCGCCGGTCGTGGCGGAGGCGTCCGGGTGGCCTCGCCTCCCCTCCCGAGGCCCGCAGGATACGGCCCCTACACCGCCCTCGGAAAACCCGCGTTTTTTTTGCGTGCCTAACCGGCCACGCGTCTGGCTTACTGATCCTTTCTTTTTCGCGCATGAATATCCACGAATATCAGGCCAAGGCTCTCTTCGAAAAATACGGCGTGCCGGTGCCCAAGGGCGCGGCGGCCAAGACTCCCGAGGAGTTTGTGACCGCCTTGGCGCTGCTCCCCGAGGGGGCGACCATGGTAAAGTCCCAAATCCACGCCGGCGGACGCGGCAAGGGCACGTTTACCAACGGCTTCAAAGGCGGGGTGAAGTTCTGCAAGACCAAGTCCGACGCCCTCGCGATGGCGGGCAATATGCTCGGCCACACCCTTGTCACCATCCAGACCGGCCCGGCCGGCCGCAAGGTGCAGACCGTGTACTTCACCGTCGCGAGCGACATCAAGAAGGAGTACTACCTCGCCATTCTCCTCGACCGCGCGACCTCCAAACCGGTGATCGTCGCGTCCACGGAGGGCGGCGTCGAAATTGAGAAGGTGGCCCACGAGACGCCCGAGAAGATCCACAAGATCTTCGTCGATCCGGCGTACGGCCTCGCCGATTTCCAGGTGCGCGAGCTGATCACCCAGCTGGGCCTCACGGGCAACGAGGCGAAGAACGCCGGCAAGCTCATCCGCAACCTCTACACCTGCTACTGGGAAACCGACGCCGCGATGGTCGAGGTTAACCCGCTCATCACGACCCCCACGGGCGAGGTCCTCGCCCTCGACGCCAAGGTCTCGTTCGATGACAACGCGCTCTTCCGCCACCCCGAGATCGTCGCCCTGCGCGACCTGAACGAGGAGGACTCCAAGGAAATCGAGGCCTCGAAGTACTCGCTCAGCTACATCGCGCTCGACGGCAACATCGCCTGCCTCGTCAACGGCGCCGGCCTCGCGATGAGCACGATGGACATCATCAAGCACTTCGGCGGCACCCCGGCCAACTTCCTCGACGTCGGCGGCGGCGCCTCGAAGGATCAGGTGATCGCGGCGTTCAAGATCATCCTCGGTGACCCGAATGTGAAGGGCATCTTGGTAAACATCTTTGGCGGTATCATGGACTGCAATGTGATCGCCCAGGGCATCGTCGAGGCCGTGAAGGAAGTCGGCCTCAAGCTCCCCCTCGTCGTCCGCCTCGAGGGCAACAACGTGGCCGCCGGCAAGGCCACCCTCAATGCCTCCGGCCTCAAGCTGGTCTCCGGCGACACCATGGCCGACGCGGCGCAGAAGATCGTCAAGCTGGTGGCCTAACCCGGCCGGTTGAGAGCTGAGCGTTGGGAGATCCAAACCTCCCGACCCGCTCGAAAAACTCTCAACCCTCAACTCTCAACCCTCAACTTCTCTCGCAATGGCCATTCTCATCACTCCCGAAACCAAGATCCTCATTCAGGGTATCACCGGCGAATTCGGCGCGCGCCACACCAAGCTCTCCCTCGACTACGGCACCAAAGTCGTCGCCGGCGTCACGCCCGGCAAGGGCGGCCAGTTTTTCGAACACGCCGGACACAAGGTCCCGATCTTCAACTCCGTCGCCGATGCCGCCAAGGCCACCGGCGCCACCGTCTCCGCCGTCTTCGTGCCGCCACCGTTCGCGGCCGACGCGATTCTCGAAGGCGTGGACGCCGGGCTCGATCTCGTCGTCGCCATCACCGAGGGCATTCCGATCCGCGACATGGTCCGCGTGAAGCGCGCCATGCAGGGCAAGGCTACCCGCCTCATCGGTCCGAACTGCCCCGGCCTCGTTTCGCCGGGCGCCGGGGAAGACTCCAAAGGCGGCTGTCGCATCGGCATCGCCCCCGGTTACATCCACAAGCAGGGCCACGTCGGCGTCGTCTCGCGCTCCGGCACCCTCACCTACGAGGCGGTCTTCCAGCTCACCTCGAAGAACATCGGCCAAACGACCTGCGTCGGCATCGGCGGCGACCCCGTCAACGGCACCTCGCACCTCGATGTGATCAAGCTCTTCAACGCGGATCCTGAGACGCACGGCATCATCCTCATCGGTGAAATCGGCGGCAACGCCGAGGTCGAGGCGGCCCGCTGGATCAAGGCCAACTGCCAGAAGCCCGTCGCCGGTTTCATCGCCGGCGCGACCGCCCCCGCGGGCCGTCGCATGGGCCACGCCGGCGCGATCGTCGGCGGCGCCGAGGACACTGCAGCCGCCAAAATCGCCGTGTTCAAGGAATGTGGCATTGAGGTCGCCGCGACCCCGAGCGACATGGCCGACGCCCTCCTCCGCTCCGCGCAGGCCAAGGGTGTGGTCCTGAAGTAAGCCGCAGGGGCGCTCCCGAATTCGGGCGGGGTGAAACTCACCCCGCCTTTTTCATGCCCAACTCACTGGGTACGAAAAAAGCCCCGATTGCTCGGGGCTTGGCGAGGTGGGCCAATAAACGACGACTAGAACGAGTATTCCATCGCCACGCGGTAGTTGCGCGGGATTCCCGGATACACGCCGTTGCGGTTGATCGCGCCACGGTAATACGTCGCGTCAGCCACGTTGTCGATGAACGCCCGGCCCAGGAGGTTCGGGCTGAACCGGTAGGCCGCCGACACATTCAACAGGGAAGTCACCGGCAGATAGAACGTCGGCTGCACCCGGATCAGGTTGTTGTCCGAGCTGGCCGCAGTGTAGCCGCTACCCGTGTCGCCCGGACGCTTGCCGGCGCGCACATAACCCACGCCGAAAGACAGGCCCTTGGCGACACCATCGACGAACTTGTAGTTCACCCAGGCGGCCCCGGAGTTCTCGGAGGCGCCGCGGATCGGCGTGCCGTACGGACTGCGGTTGCGGAAGTTCGTGTAGTTGGCGATCAGGGACAGGCTCGAGGACACCGCCATATTGAGCTCGTACTCCCAGCCGCGGGCCACGCGGTCCATGAACAGCGGCGGCGATTGCACCACCGGCGGCGGCACCGAGAACAGGGCCGGATTCAGGATCGAGTTATTGGACTGTGCGGAGTCGTAATAAGCGACCGTCGCGACCGCCTTGGAACCGAGGAAACGGTACCGCAGCCCGACCTCATCCTGACGACCGTCCTGCAGTTCATTGTTCCGACCGGACTGGCGCGGCTGGACAATCTGGGCGGCGTTCTCGGTGTGGCCGTAATAGAGCGAGACATCCGTCACCGGGTGAAAAACCACGCCGTAATTGGCAACCAGCGGATCGGGGTGCGTGAAGTAACT
>CAIJFT010000330.1 GCA_903820035.1 uncultured Opitutia bacterium | reverse complement strand
ACCTCGTCCGGATAAAGGTGCACATGGGCGTCGACGATCATCGCCCACGGTATGTCCGCCCGAAGGCACATCGACAAGCCGCGGGATGAATCGCAGCCCCCCACTCCGGCGTAGGTCAGCTCGCTCGCGAGCGCTTCCGCTGGGAAGACCGCCTTCGGGCCGCGCGCCAGCGCGCTGTCCTACGGCCCAACCCGCCTCAACGCCCATCGCCCAACTCTCAATTCCCCTGTTCGTACACCGCCGCCAATTCCAGGAGCAGCTTCTCGAGTTCCTTAAAATAATTCCCCTCGTTCATCTTCTCTTTCTTCGTCCGCAGGGCGGCGATCTGCAGCTCCAGCTGATCCCGGCGGGCCCGCAATTCCGGCACCAGCTGCTGTTCCGCCGCGCTGCGCACGAGGTGAAATTGCTGCGCGCGGGGACCGTCGAGGGCCGCGCCGTCCTTCGCCTTTTTCGTGGCGATCACACCACGGAACCAATCCGCCGGCGTACCCAGACCGTCGCCATTGTCATCGAGGAGCGCGTGCTCCGTCGCGAGCCGGCCCTCGGTCTTGTAGAATTCCTGCGTGCGGTGCGATGCGCTGAGGAACGACTCCAGCAGCGAAATCTGACCGTCCTTATCCAGATCGCTGTTCGGATCGGCCAACGCCTCGGCAAGGAACTTGCCGAAGCGGGCGTAATTGTGCTCGTTGCCGCTGCGGGTCGCACTGACGACCACGCGCTGTGGGGCCGCCAGCCGGGCCAGAAACGGTGCGCTGGCCGACGTCGTGTCGATCACCGCCACGGGCCGCGTAAACGGCTTCAACCACGCCGCCAGGTCCGTCGCCGCCAGATCAGGTCCGCGCAGATTCAATTTCGCCTCCTTGCCGTCAAAGGTGCCGTGCCCGATGAGCACCACCCACAACTCCGCCGCGCCCGACTTGGTCTCCGCCTCCAGCGCCTGCTGCAGCCGATCGCGGTCCGTCGGCCCTGCCGCGACCCCGGTGCCGATGGAAACAAACGTTGCTCCCGCCTGGCCGCTGACCTTCGCCCACGCGGCGGTCTGCAGCTCCAGGTCCGGCGCAAACTCGGCCTCGCCGGGGGCGCCGCTCACGACGACGACGGTCGCCGGCTGAGCCTGCAAGGGACTAAAAGACCAGAGACCAAGCGACCAAAAGACGACGCGGAGCAAATTCTGAGCCGAAGGCATAAGCGATTCGTTCCGAATGGAGCACGAGCCATCCGATCCCACGTCCCTTGGTCTTTTTGTCCCTTGGTCCCTTCGTCCCTCACCCCCGCGGCAACCCGTTAATTGGCTCCTGATCACGGTAATCCTTTCCACCGGCGCAGGCCCCATTCGGAGACGAGGCAAGCGAGCGCGAAGCCGAACATCAGCGGCGTGTGCCACGCAGGATACGACCAGGTTTCCATGACCGGCGCGCGCAGCTCGGGCAGTTTGCGGACGAAGGCGTCGAGATTTTCGGCGGCTACAATCTGACCGCCCGTTTTGCGCGCGATGTCCTCAAGCAGCGCGACATTCGGCATGAGCGACCGGAATTCCTCCGCCGCCAGATCCGTGCTCCAGCCCGCCTCGCCATGGCCGAGATCGGCACCGGCCTGGCTTTTTACGGTCGCGGTCGCCTTGTAGCCGCCCGTCTCGCGCGGTACGTAGGTCACATGGTAAAGCCCCGGCTCGCTCAAGGCGGGCTCGGCCTCGAGCTTGATCGTCGCCGCCGCGGCGCCGGGCGTGCCTTCAAACCCAATCGACTCCACCGCGACGGTCACGTTGGCATCGTCCACGGGTTGAAACTTTTCGTCGCGCACGCGCACTTGAATCCGCATCGCGCCGTTGGCGTCGGCGACCACCGGCTCGGCCGTCACCTGCACGCGCAACGGCACGTCGGCGATGAGCCAGCGCACGAGTTGGCGCCAGGCTCGGTCCATGTCGGCGTGCGCCGCCGCGTCCTTCATGCCCCAGCGCCACACGTCGCCGACCATCAACGCGGCGGCGCGGCCGCGCCCGAAGCGTTGCACGGCCAGCGCCGGAAACTCCGCGCCCTTTTCGTCGCGCACGTTCGCAATGACCGTCGCGCCCGGTTTGAGGCCGCGCACGCGGTTGAGCACCTCGAACGGCGGCATGCTCTCCAACCGGGCACGTTCGTCGGCCTCGTTGTCACGGAGCCGCGCCCACGGCTGCAGCCAGCCTTCGCGGGCGAGTTGAAATTGAACCTTGGGCGGCGCGTCACCCGGCGGCTCGTCGCGGTCGAGATAGACCGGGAGCATGTCGCCGACGGGGGTGTGAAGGTACTTGCCCTCGTGAAAACTCTCCATGCCGCCGAGCATCAGGAAGCCGCCGCCGCGCTCGGAGACGAATTTCTGCAGGAGCTGCGCCTGATCGGGCGCGAAGAATTCCGCCTCAAGGTCGTCGATGATCACCGCGTGATAACCGTACAAATCCTCCGGCGTCCGCGGAAATCCAGCGCGCAGCTCGATCTCGTCGCGGGTGTTCAACCGCACGAGCACGGGCTGGTCGTAACGCTGGACCTCGTCCGGATTCTGGCTGCCGAAGCCGCGGAAGAGTGGATTGCTCGTCTCGCCGGCGCGGCCGCGGAAATCAAATTTCGGTTCGCGCTTGGCCACGCGGATCAGGCCGACGAGCTGCACCTGCTCATCCTCCTGCACGGCGCGGTTGAGGAATTTGAATTCCCAGTTCGGCCGGCCCGAAACGTACAACACGCGGAACGGCCCCTGCCCGCGGTCGACCGCGAAGACCCGGCGGTTGTTCGCCAGCGTCGCCTCTTCCGACTCCGTCACCGGCGCCGCCCCCGGGGCCGGCGTCTCGGCCGGCGTGCTCACCCGCACCTGATAAAACGAAAGGCCCGGCTGCTCCGGCTTGAGCTGGAAACGGAATGCGATCGCCTCCCCATCGGCGCGGGCGTTCGCCGTCTGCTCCAACACGGTCTTGCCCGCGCGGTCGACGAGCCGCGCCGTGATCGGCCGGCCGCGGAAACCCGCCGTCATCACATCGGCCTGGACCGTGACCGGCGCATCCTCGAACGAGGACTGGCCCACGGTCACCTGTTGCACCGCAATGTCCCGCACTGGATCGCGGCGACCGATCACGACCGGATAGATCGGTGGGAGACCGTTGAGGTCGGGCAGCGCCGCGCCCGCGAGGTCGGTGGCGTTACCGTCCGTCAGCAACAACACGCCGGCCAGCGGGCGGCCCTGAAAGCGCTCCCCGAGCGTGCGCAGGGCCGAGGCCAGCGCGGTGGCGCGGCCGTCGAACTTCAGTTCGCTGAAATCTTTCGTCGATTGCAGCCGCGTATCAAAGAGGTAGCGACGCACGTCGAAGGTCGCCGCGAGCGAGGATTGCCAGGGTGAAACGTGGGCGTCGACGAGCGTGCGCAACTCGTCGCCGCGCGTGCGCGTCGCCCGCGGATCGCGCACCTGCAGGCCCTGACTGTTGTCGGCCAAGACGGCGAAGAGGTTCGCGCCGGGCCGGGCCCGCTGGCCGAGCCAGAGCGGTTCCAGCAGACAGAGTGCGAGCGCGGCAAGGCCCAGCGCCTTCAACCCGAGACACACCCAGCGCAGCGGATGCCCCGCGGTTGCGCGGTAGCCCCACGCGAGCACGCCGGCCGCCAGCACGCCGAATGCGACCACCGGCCAGAGCCAGTTCCAACTGGAGAAAGTGAGGGAGGTCACAGGCAGAGAAGGGGCCGAGGATAAGAATCAACTGCCACGGATGAGCCGGAGTAGCGCGCGAGCGCCCGTACGCTGCTACCAGAGAAGCGAAGGGATTGCCCGACTTGGCCCTTGACCCTTGGACCATTGAACTTCGGCCCGCTCATGGTTTGTCCTTCCCCAATTCCTCGTAATACCGTCGGACGGATTCGGCGAAGCGATTGGGCACCGGGTCGCGATCGATCGGGGCAAGGGAATCCTTTGAGTCGCGGCGGGCCAGCTCCTCGGCGAGGCGGTTCCGCACCTCAACGAGGGGCTTCACGACCTGCAACTGCACCACGGTCCAGTCAGGTTTCTTCTGTTCCTGCCGGAAATCGCGGCGCACCAAGCGCGCCCGCTCGCGGGCCGCGGCGATCGCGTTGCGCAACTCGGGGGTGTCGACGAGTTCCTCGACGTCGCGCAGGCGCTCGGTCCAGCGGTTGAATTCATCCCCGGTCAACGGCCCGCGGTTCACCGGTCCGAAATTCCCGCCGCCCAAACCACCACCCCCGCGCTCGTCTCCCCCCAGCAGGTTGTCCATCGCCAGTCCGCCGCGCTCCGCGTCGTTGCCCCCACCACCGTTCTGCAGGCTGCGCGGCCGCCGGGCGTCAGCCGTCTGGCCGCGTTGGCGCTGGCCCGGTTGTCCGCCACGTTCACCGCCGGCTTGCTGACCCTGGCCACCCGGTTGCCCGCCGGCCTGCGCGGTTTGGCCCTGTCCCGACGGCTGAGCGGGTTGACCTTCCTCGCCGGGCGATTGACTCCCCTGCCCGGGCGGGCGCGTCGCGTCGGACGCCGCCATCTTCGGTGCGCGATCGCCACGCTGGCCGGGCGGACGACCCGGACTTTGCCCCTGACCGGGTTGCTGGCCGGGCTCGGTGCCTTCGCCGGGCTGCTCTCCGGGCGCTCCCTGCGGATCGCCCTCCTTGCCAGGCTGCGTGCCGGCCTGCCGCGGGTCGCCCTTGCCCTCGCGCGTGGTCCCGGGCGCCTTGCCGTCGGCGGTCCGCGGCTCGCCGCCGGCCTGCGCAATTTCGCGCTGCAATTGATCGGTCAAGGCGTCGAGTTCCGAGCGGGCCAATTTCATCTGCTCGGCCTCGTCACCCAGCACACTCTCGGCCGCGCGTTCGACCCCACGCTTCAAATCTTCGATCTCGCCGCGTGCGCGCTGCCCGGCCTGCCGCGCCTGCGGAAGATAATTCTGGTCGAGCATCAGCTGGGTGAGGTCGAGGGCGCGTCCGCCCTCCTCGCGCTCCTGATCTTTTTGGAGGCGGTCGTTGAGCTCGCGGGTCAAGAGGCCCCCGTTCAGCAGCTCGTTGCGCGCCTGCTTCACCGTGTTGGCGTCGTCCTGGCTGATCTTACGGATGCTGTCATACAGCTGACGCGAGAGGAGCGGCTCGGTGTTCTCGGCCTGCTCGGAGAGTTGCGTCGCGCGGTCGACGAGCTTGTTCACGCGTTCCTTCTGGTTGGCGAGTTTATCGGCGAGCTCCTTGTTGTCTTTGGTGTCGCCGAGCGTCTTGCGCGCGGGGCGCTTGTTGTCGGCGAGCTCCTCGAGTTTCTTGGTCACCTCTTCCTGCTGCTGCGCGATGTCGCGGGCCTCGCCGCGGAGTTGTTTCAGGTCCTCTGCGAACTGGCTTGAGTTCTGTTTGCGCAGGTCGTCACGCATCTCCTGGAGCTGACGCTGCGCGCGGGTGCCCGACGCCAGGGCCTGGGCCACGGCACCGGAGGAAGCGGCATCGGCGGCTTTCTGAATGTCTTCGCGGGTCTTGTCCAACTGCTGCCGTTGTTGCGACATGGCCGACTGGTTCTCGGCGCGGTCCATGCGTTGCTTCACCTCGTCGGCGTCGGCGAGCATCTGCCGTTGCTCTTCCTCAAGCCGCTTGAGGCGTTTGCGGATATCTTCCTTTGCTTGATCGTCCCGGGCCTCTTGGAGCGCAGTCTGCAATTCCTTCAACCGCTCGTTGAGGTCCTGCTGCCGCCGGGCGAGTTCCTGCAACCGGTTCATCACGGCGAGTTGTTCCCGCCGTTCCTGGTTCTGGGGGGCCTTCGCGAGCCGTTGGGTCTCGTAGCGGTTCTCGGATTGCTTGAGGTCGAGGTCGTCGATCTGCCGCTGGTTGGCGCCCTGCCCGCCACCACCGCCCCCCTGCTGGCGGTTGCGCCGCGTCACCGCGGTTTCACGCGCCTGCATCTTCAACAACGCCTGGTAGGCGGCCTGCTCGGCCGACAATGCCTGCGCGAGCGTAGCGGGCGACTCCGCCGCGCCCTTCAGCTTCTCGATCGCCTTCTCCATCTCCGTGGTCGTGGCCTTCCAGAGCCCTTGCTGACGCGGATTCCGCGCCTCCTCGGCGGCTTCCTGGGCCTGGCCGAGTGCCTGCTGCTGGGATTCGAGCAACACTTTCGCATCGTCGGGATAACCCGGCCGCGCCCCGTCGCGCTGCAGTTTCCACGTGGCGCTAATGATCTGTTTCTGGAGTTCGGTGAGTTTGCGGGCCTGCTGCCCGCGCGCGCTCGGCTCTGATTCACCCGACTCCTGATTCTGGCTCTCACGGAAGATTTCATCGAACGGCCGGATCTCGGCGAAATAAAGATCGCCACTCGTCCGCCGCAGCTTGCCATCGGGCCCGATGTCGTCGGCCCACGCATACCACGAGATGAGGTCGTCGGGCTTGGTGCCGAGCGTTTCGAGAGCCAGGAGGTGACCGAAGGTGCGCTTCTCCTTCGCGCCGCCGTCGCGACCGAGTTCGAGGAACGTCGTTTCGCCGGAGCCGATGGAGTACGCGATGCCGTAGGCGGGCGTACCGAAGTCGTCCCAGACGGTGCCCTCGAAGGTCACTTCTTCCAACGCCGACGGCCGCACGTCGCCGCGCGGCGAAGCGAGCCGGATCTCCGGCACGCGGTTGGGTTGCACCTCGATCGTGAACGGCGCCGCGACCTTGTTCGCCCGGCCTTCCTGGTCGACCAGTTGCAGATCGTACGTGCCGCCCTTGGCGGGAACGTAGGCCGGCAAGGTCGCGAGCGGTTGGCCGGGCGCGACCGTGAGTTCGATCGCCGGCTTGGCCTTGTCGCGGGAAACCAACTTCGCCGACTTCACCGGCTTGTTCAGTTGCAGCGCGAAGTCCAATTGCGTGCCCTCGACCGCGCTCACGCGCCGCGTGTCTTCGATGCGTTTCGGCGGGAGCTTCGTGTAATCGGGAAACTTCAGGTTCACGTCGGACCGCACCAGCTTCGGGTGTTCGAAGACGGCGACCTTGAACTCCCGCGACTGCTGACCGCGGTATTCGAGGTGATACGTGAAATCGGCCGCGACCTCGGTGACGCTGCCGCCGAACACCGGATCAGCGAGGCTCTTCACCAACGGAATCGTTTTCGGCATCGCCCCGCTCGCGCGGACTACGAGGGTGACGTTGGGCGGCAAGGCACCGCCGAAACGGGCCAGCACCACCAGGCTGTCGCCGCGTTCCACGCTCGCATCGCCGGGTGTAACCGTGATGCCGTCGGTGCCGACCCAGCGCGGAGCCTCACCGTTGATGGACTCGACCCGCAGGTTGAGCAGCGCAAACGCCAACAACACGACGGCGCAGGCGTGGACCACCTGTCCGGTCCAGAGCCGGGACGGCGGCACGATATCACGCCAGTCCTGCTGCTGGCTCCTAGCGGTGGCGTCCTGCAAGACGCGGTACTGGAGGTAACCCTGTTCGGCATCGGGCTGCACCTGCTGCTGCACGGCGGTGATCAGCAGGCCGTCGAGATCGGGATGCTTTTGCTCAATCCGTTGCGCGATCCGGCGGTAGTCGACCGGCTGCGCAAAATGCACGATCGCAACGCCAATGGCGGTGCCGGCGGCGAGGGCCAGCAGGACGGGCAACGTGAGCGGCGAAATTTCCCCCAGCGAGGTCTGAACCCAGGCCGCGACCACGCTCACCAAAGCCGCCGCGGCCCAACACACCGAGAGCTTGCGCCACAGGGCGAACCAACGCTGGCGGCGAACCACGCGATCGAGCCGGTTCTTCAGGAATTGATCGTTCATGGGGACACCTCGTTCGTTGCCGCCGCGGCCCGCCGGGTCGTCCAACCCGCGAGCAGCGACTCCACCAGCAGCACGGCGAGCGTCGCCGCGATAAACCAGCGCCAAAGTTTCTGACGGTTCTCCGTCTCGATGCCCTGCAGCAGGGTCTTGTTATCCACCGGTAAGATCCCCACCGCGGCACCGCGCGACACGCGCACGCCGAGCTGCTCGAGCTCGTCCGACCCGAGCGGGGCCGTGCGACTTTCGTTGGCATCCAGATTGACGGCAAAACGCACCGGGCGGGCGCCGCCGGTGAACGCATAGAGGCCGGGCTGCACCGTCGCGGTAAACACCGCCGCACCGGCGGGCAGCGCCACCTCGACGCCGTCGGGACCGCGCACCACGCTCGCCCCGCCCGCCGGCAGACTCACCGGATCGCCGACCGAGTATTGGGTGACGAAAGAGCCGAGGCCGCCCCCGATTTCGAGCAGCGACCACACGAGCGGCACGAACTTGGAGGAAACGGCAAGTTGACTGTCGTCGGGCTGCCAGCCGCTCGCGAGCACCGTGATGCGGCCCCGGCCGACCGGCACCTCAACGACGGCCGGATCACCCGAGTCAAACCGCGCCACGACCCGCGCACCGGGTAACGCCGCGGGGTCGATTTTTCGGTACTGCCAGAAATGAATCTT
>CAIJFT010000329.1 GCA_903820035.1 uncultured Opitutia bacterium | reverse complement strand
TTCTATCGGCTGGTGGTCGACAACGTCGAGGAGATGGTCCCGTTGATTTATACGCCGACGGTGGGTCAGGCGTGCCTCGAATACGGCGCGATCTACCGCCGTCCCCGCGGGATTTTCCTCACGCTGCGGGAACGCGGTCGGCTTGCCGAGGTGCTGCGGCTCTGGCCGCGCGACGGCGTGCGACTCATCGTCGTCACCGACGGCGAACGCATCCTCGGGCTCGGTGACCTCGGTGCCCTCGGCATGGGCATTCCAGTCGGCAAACTCTCGCTCTACTCGGCCTGCGCCGGCGTCCACCCTTCGTACACGTTGCCCATCACGCTGGACGTCGGCACCGACAACCAGGAATTGCTCAAAGGTCCGATGTACATCGGCCTCCGCGAGAAACGCGCGCGCGGCGCCGTCTTCGACGAGTTCATCGAGGAATTCGTCACGGCGGTCGGCACGGTTTTCCCGAAGGCGCTGCTGCAGTGGGAAGACTTCGGCAACACGAACGCCTTCCGTCTGCTCCAAACCTACCGCAAGCGGTTGCCGAGTTTTAACGACGACATTCAGGGCACCGCGGCCGTCGCATTGGCCGGCGTCATGGCTGGCCTGAGGCTCACCGGCGGCTCCCTGAAACAGCAGAAACTCTTATTCCTCGGCGCCGGGGAGGCCGGCACCGGCATCGCGGACTTGTACGTCGCCGCCGCCCGAGCCGAAGGCCTCTCGGAAGCCGAGGCGCGCGCCCGCTGCTGGTTCGTCGACTCCAAGGGCCTGGTGGTTAAGTCCCGCACCGACCTCGCGCACCACAAACTGCCCTACGCCCACGAGCATCCCTTCCTCGCCACGCTCGGCGAGGCGGTGCAGACCCTCCGCCCCACCGCGCTCATCGGCGTGTCGGGTATGCCGGCCACCTTCACCCGCGAGATTGTCACCCAGATGGCGGCGCTGAACCCACGTCCGATCGTGTTCGCCCTGTCGAATCCCACCTCAAAGGCCGAGTGCACCGCCGAACAGGCGTACACCTGGTCGGAAGGGCGCGCGATCTTCGCCAGCGGCAGCCCGTTCGCCCCGGTCGAACTCAACGGCGTCCGCCACGTGCCAGGTCAGGGCAACAACATCTACATCTTCCCCGGCGTCGGTCTCGGCGCCCTCATCAGCGAGTCCCGGGAGATCACCGACGCGATGTTCCTCATCGCCGCAAAGACCCTCGCCGGCCTGGTCCGACCGGAGGATCTCGCCGTCGGCCGCGTTTTCCCGTCCCTCACCAAGGTCCGCGACGTTTCGCTCGAGATCGCCGCCGCCGTCGCCGCCGAAGCGCACGACACCGGTCTGGCGCAGGCGCTGCGCCCCGCCGACTTGAAGGAGGATATCCGGTCGCGGATGTTCGATCCGGTCTATCGCGAATACGCCTGAGCGACCCGCGCTTGAGCTCAACCCGGGCCGGACGCGCGTCCGGCCTTTTTTTTGCCCCGGAGTCGGGGCGTTGATCCGGGAGCCCGGAAAGGGCGGGCGACCCGCCAACGGGCCTAGCGACCTCGGACGAGCCCACTCCAGCGGTTTGGGTGATGTCCGTCGCCAGCCTGAAGCGGGAGATTGGTGCCGGCGAAGGTCACGCGGCCCTTCGGCGCAGTCGGTTTGCCCATCTCCCAGGTCTTGCCCTCGATGGTCCAACCCGGAGCGCCGCTTTCAAAACCTCCGCGCCAGGGCACCAACGCGGAGACGCCGGGCGAAACGCGACAAGGGCGTCGCGTCCCAAAAACAAAACCGGATTTGCGCCCCTCACTTGGTGGACGCCGCCTTCCCGGTTGCATTCGTCAATTGCTTGCGTGCATGCTCGACGAAGTGTCGCGCCGAACTGGACCTCACTCGGCGTCAGGCGACCCGCCCGTCCCTCCGCCGGTGTCAACCGCACGTTGAGCGACTTCATTTTACCCGACTGAGCAGACTTTCCCAACGTATGAACTCCCTGGCTCGCACCCTGTTTTATCTGGTTGTATTCAGCATCGGTGCATCGGCGCCGCCCGGCCTCGGTGCGGAATCCGCGCGCGCTTCCGACTGGCCTGCCTGGCGAGGACCGAGGGCCGACGGCATTGCGGACGGCAGGAATCTCCCCATTCGCTGGACGCAGACGAAGAACATCCTGTGGTCGGTCAAACTGCCGGGCTGGGGAACCAGTTCGCCCGTTGTTTATGGCACCCGCGTATTCGTCACGTCCGCAGAAGAGGTCGGCGGACGTAAATCACTCCTGACGCTTTGCTACGACCGCCAAACCGGCCGCGAGTTATGGCGGCATGACTTCGGTCTTGGCGTGAACCAACGCACGCATGTGAAATCCAACCTGGCCGCAAATACACCGGCGGTGACCGACGATGCCCTGTACGTTGCCTTCGGCAATGCGGACCTTGCGCGCTACACCCATGCCGGCGAATTGAAGTGGGTGAGTCGTTACATCCCGAAATTCGGTGATCCGAAAATGTCCTGGGGCTACAATGTGAGTCCGGTGGTCTTGGACGATACGGTGCTGTTTCCGTGGGACCATCACACGGGGCCGTGCTTTCTGATCGGCCTGGACAAGCAGAGCGGCGAAGTGGCCTGGCGGAACGACCGGCCGATCGGAACGGCGCACGCCACGCCGCTGCGCGTCAAACATCACCATCAGGAAGACATCCTCGTGCTGGGAAAGAACCGGCTCACGGCCTACGATGCCGTGACGCATCGGCAGCTATGGCAATACGGCGAGGGGAGCGGACCTTTCAACGGCGAGATCATCTCCAGCGCAGTTTACGGAGAAGGCATGGTGTTCCTCCAGCTGTGGCGGCTAAGCCCGATCCACGCCATTCGGCTGAAAGGCAACGGCGAACCGCCCGAAGCCGTCTGGGTCAGCGACGCGCCGGGGGCCGTCGAGCCATCGCTGCTCTATTATCGGGGCCTGCTCTACGCCCTGAAGGACAACGGCGCGCTGTTCTGCTTCGACGCACAGACGGGCCGCGAGCACTACCGGGAGCGGCTGGGCGGAGATTGCAACTCGTCACCCATTGCCAGCGACGGACACGTCTTCATCAGCGATATCCTCGGCAAAACGTATGTGATCAAGGCGGGGGCCAACTTCGAATTGTTGGCGACCAACGAGCTGGCCGAACGGATTTCGGCTTCCCCGGCGATTTCAGGCGACGCGTTGATTTACCGGACTGACTCTCATCTCTACTGCATTGAAAACGCGCATTGAAGGTCGTGTCAGCGCGCGGGATGTTTGCCGGCGGACGCTCTGCTGGATTCTTCGCCGTGCTCAGAATCACAAGCTGATGACAGGTTAATCATGGTTGCAACGCGACGGCTCGCCGTTGGTTCAGCGTCTCAGAATGACAGCCGCTCAGCGGGTTTGAAGACACGACTTAATGGCACCCTAACCTCGAACCGTATTGTCCAATGAATACCCCGAAAGCGCCCCTGCCTCGTTTCCTCGCGACCGTCGGAGCCGCCCTACTGTTCACCACCCTTTTAGCCCGCTCCGCGACTGACGATCGCACCGTGCTTCCCCCGCAGCTCGAGGGCGGCGCGCCGGGGATGATGATGGAGACCTACCTGAAAAAGCAGGCCTTCGCCGCGCTCGACCGGCGCGACGCGGCGTTCGAGAAGCTGCAGAGCCGCGAACAACTCCTCGCGTGGCAACGGGACCGGCGCGAGGCGTTCCTGTCGGCGCTCGGCGGTTTGCCCGAGCGCACGCCGCTCAACGCGCGCACCGTCGGCCAGATGACATTCGCGGACTACCGCCTGGAAAAAATCATCTTCGATAGCCAGCCGGGGTTTCACGTCACGGCCACGCTGTACCTACCGCTCACCCCCGGGCCGCACCCGGCCGTGGTCCATCCCACGGGCCACAGCGAAAACGCCAAGGCCAGGGAGCTCTACCAGCAAGCGTCCATCGTGCAGGCGAAAAACGGCGTGGCCTGCCTATGCTACGATCCGATCGGCCAAGGCGAACGGCGGCAGTTCTTCGAGGCGAACGGCAAACCTTCATTCAGCACGACCGGCGAACACAGCATGATGGACGTGAGTTGCTCGCTGCTCGGGACGAGCGTGGCGCGCTATATGATCTGGGACGGGATGCGCGCCGTGGACTACCTGCAGGCCCGCGCGGACATCGATCGGGCGCGGATCGGCGCCATGGGCATCTCTGGCGGCGGCACGATGTCGGCCTATCTCAGCGCCCTGGATGAACGCATCGCCGTGGCGGCACCCGGCTGTTACCTGACGGGCTTCCGCCGGCTGCTCGAGACCATCGGGCCGCAGGACGCCGAGCAGAACAACTTCGGCCAGATCACGCGGGGACTCGACCACGGTGATTACGTGATGTTGCGCGCCCCGCGGCCCACGCTCATCATGGCCGCGACCAAGGATTATTTCGACATCATTGGCGCGTGGCATCTTTTCCGGCAGTCGAAACGTTTCTACACCCGGCTTGGGTTCTCCGAACGGGTGGACCTGATCGAACCGGACACGACCCACGGCTTTCCGACCGAGATGCGCGTCGGCGCCGCCCGCTGGATGCGCCGCTGGTTCCTCGGCAGCGACGCGCCGGTGACCGAAACGGAGTTCCCCGTGCTCAACGACGATCAGCTCCGCTGCACACCCGACGGCCAGGTGCTCCGCCTGCCGGGCGCCCGTTCGCTTATCGACTTCAACCGCGAGTGGGAGTCACGCCTCACCGCCGAGCGCAGAAAGCTCTGGCGCGATCCGGGCGCGGCGTTAATCGAAATTCGGCGCATCACGGGGATCCGCGCGGCGGCGGATTTGCCCGCGGCGACGGTTGAAATGGGCCGCAAGCTCGGACGCTCGGGCGTCTCGATCCAGCATGTGGTGCTGCATCCGGAGCCCGGCATTTGGCTGCCGGCGCTGCGGTTTGAACCGGAATCCGACGCGCGCAGCGGCGATCCGGTGCTCTACCTGCACGGCGAGGGGAAACAGACCGATGCCGGGCCCGGCGGGCCGATCGAAACGCTGGCGCGCTCGGGCCGCACCGTGCTGGCGGTCGACCTGCGCGGCCTTGGCGAAACCAGCCGTCCGCCGGGTCGGGACGCCATGGGAGCAGTCCTCGGTTTCAACTCCCGCGATACGAATCTGGCGTATCTGCTGGGAAACTCCTTTGTGGCGATGCGCACCGAGGACGCGCTGGCCTGCGCGCGATACCTCGCCGGTTCGCCCGGCGGATCAAGCCGACCGGCGCGTGTGGCGGTGGTCTCGATTGGCGAGCCGGGCGTGCCGGCGCTGCACGCCGCCGCGCTGGAGCCGCAGTTGTTCAGCTCGCTCCAACTCCGGCGTTCGCTGGCCTCATGGGTCGACGTGGTCGGCGCGCCCGTGAGTCGAAACCAGAAGGTGAATACGGTCTTCGGCGCACTTCGGGCCTATGATCTGACCGACCTTATCGCGTCACTGCCAAAGGAGAAGATCGTGATGACGGAGCCGTTGGACGCGACGGGGCAGCCAGTGCATTCAGGGCCGTGAGCGGGCAGCCTTGACGAGTGCCGGCAGTGGCCCGCCCCTCCGTCGGAACGCCGCCGTTCCGACGGAGGGGTTGCTTTCCGAGACGGTCTCGAATCAGTCCCACCATTTCTGGTTTGTCATTTTGAGCGCCAGCGAAGACTCCGATCCGAGTGCGCGGGCGATCGCGCCGTTGGATTCTCCGCTACGCTCAGAATGACATACTGGTTTAAAAACATTCCCCGAGGGTTCATGGCCCAAAGCTTGTCGGTCGCACGCCCTCCGCAATTCGCACTCTCGCCTCAGACCGCAAACCAAACTCCGAACCGCCCAGCCGGGGTCTCGGGAAACTCCCGCACACCATGAAAAGAAAACCCCTCGTGGGCCGCCTGATTGGATCAATCGCCCTCGCCCTCGCCCTCGCTCACCCAGCCGCCGCGGCGGATGGCGCTTCCGCCGCCGCAGGTCAGTCCACCGGCATCATCACGGGCTCGATCAGCAATTCCGCCACCCGCAATCTCCTCGAGGGCGCGCGGGTCGAGGTGCCCGCCCTGGGCCTCACGGCGCTCACCGACAACACCGGACGCTACGTGCTCACCGGAGTGCCCGCCGGCACCCACGAGATCTCCGTATCCTATATTGGCCTTGATGCCTCGACCGGTCAGGTCACGGTCGCCGCCGGTCAGCGGGCCGTGCGCAATCTCGAGCTCACTTCGAATATTTACCGGTTGGATGCGTTCAAGGTCACCGGTGAACGCGAGGGTGACGCGCTCGCCATTACGGCGCAGCGCAATGCCAGCAACGTGAAGAACATCGTCGCGATGGATTCATTCGGCAACCTGCCCAACATGAGTGCGGGCGAGGTGGTCATGCGGCTGCCGGGCATCGCCGGCAGTCCCAGCGAGGAGGGGCTGGCTTACGGGTTCAATGTCCGCGGCATGGCGCCCGCGCTCAACACGGTGACCGTGGACGGGGGCCTCATGGCGAGCAACGGCACGAATCGCGCCTTCGAATTGCAGAGCATTTCCGGCACAATGTTCGAGCAGCTGGAGTTGATCAAGGGGCACACCCCGGACAAGACCGCCGATTCGCTTGGCGGCACGATTAACATGAAAACCCGTTCGCCGCTGAACATGAAGGAAAAGCGGCGGGTTTCCTATAGTGCGACGATCCGCACCGCGCCTTCGTTCACCGAACAGGTCCCTCCCCGCGAGGAGCACCGCTCCCACCCTTTGATCACCCTGGCTTATCAGGAGGTGTTCAGCGTCCTCGGCGGCGATCGCAACCTGGGCATCGCGGCCAACATCTTCTACAGCGAAAACGGGGTGGGCGGGTTTCGCGTGACGAACCAATACCAGAATACGAACAACCTCACTGACCCGGCCTACCTTTGGAGTTACCAGACCCGGGAAAATTACAACAATCGCAAACAGGCTAGCGTGAACGTAAAGACGGATTACCGTTATTCGTTCAACACCAAGTTTTCGCTCAACCTGACGGTCAACAACAACGTGGAGCGATTCCGCCGGTCCAACAATGCGACGGCGTTTACCGGCAACGCGACCACGGTGGTGAACGCCGCCTCCGGGGTCATTGCGGGATATACCGACAAGACCACGGAAGTGCGGGCGATTCCCGGGGCGATGATCGACATCGTGAACAACGGACCCAACGCCTATGCGGTAAAAACCTTCTTGTTCGATTTTGGCACCGAGCACGAATTTGGCCCACTCCAGATCGACTACAATCTCGGCTTCAGCCGAAATAACCAGTCTTCCGGGCTCCTCCCCCAGGGCGGTCAGACCGCGCTGACCAATCGCATCAGCAACATCGGATGGATCGTCGACCGCACGTACTCGGATGAATTCCCGCGCTTTGTCCAGACGGCCGGTCCCGATATCACGAATGCGGCCAACTACCGGCCCATCACGAACGGTCTGGTCAAGACCAGCACGGAAAATCCGATGAACGTTCCCCAGGCGCGTGGCAATGTGAAGTACAAGCTGCCGACGGCCGTGCCGACCTTCCTCAAGACCGGTTTCGCCTGGCGCGAGCAAAAGGTGGATTTCTGGAATTACTCGCGCCGCTGGAGCTACCTCGGCACGACCGGACTGCCGGCCGATCCCCTCGCGCGCCCGTACAACAATCTGAAGACGGGAGTGAATCTGCCGCGTTGGAAGATTTCGGATTTCTTCACCGGCGGCTCCGCCGGCAAGACTCCGGCCAACTCGGCGCTGTGGCAGGAGGATATTTATTTTTACGAGGCGAACCAATATAACGGCAGCCGGGGTCTTTCCGAGACCGTGACCGCCGGCTATATCATGGCCCAGGGGAGATTAGGACAGGACGGGTGGCTCGGCCGCACGGGCTATCTCACCGGTGTGCGCACCGAGAAGACCGACACCGAGGCCTGGGGCTACGTGCTGGCCCGCGCCAACCTCCGCAGCACGACCGCCCAGCAGATCGCCGATCCGGCCGGTGCGGCCAAGCGCGACTACGACCGTACCCGGCGCGAGACCGAGGGCAGCTACACGAAATCGTTCCCGAGCGCCCACCTCACCCACGAGCTCACCCGGGACCTCAAGGCCCGCCTCAGCTGGTCCACGAGCTTCGGCCGCCCACCCATCGGGAATCTCCTGCCCAGCGAATCGGCCAACGAAGCCGCCCAGACCCTCACGATTAGCAACCCCGCCCTCCTGCCGCAAACGGCGACCAACTGGGACTTCACCCTTGATTACTATTTCGAACCGGTGGGCAATTTCTCCGCCGGCTGGTTCAAGAAAAAGATCAAGGACTATATCGTGTCGGGCATCAATTCCGGCATCATCCTCGCCGGCAGCGATAACGGCTATAACGGAGAATACGGCGGATTCACCCGCCTCACCTCCGCGAACGCCGGCACCGCCGAGGTCACGGGCTGGGAGTTCAGTTATCAGCAGCAGTTCACTTTCCTCCCGGGGATCCTCCGGGGATTGAGCGGCTCCGCCAACTATACGATCATCGATACCGAGGGGAATTTTGGCACCACGACCTCTCGCTCGAGGGGCCAAGTACCCGGCTTCATTCCGAAGGCCGGCAATGTCAGTCTGAGCTGGCGCTATCGTGGATTCAGCGCCCGGGTGCTGCAGAATTATACTAGCGACTACATTTCGAGTTTCAGTGCCACGAGCGTGGGTGCAAATCTGTATCGCGAGGCCTTCAAGACCACCAACGTGGGAGTGGCGTATCAATTGCGTTCCTCGGTGACGCTCACCTGCGACGTGGCCAATATCTTCAACGCACCGCAAAAGCTCTATCAGGGAGTTCCCGGGCGGGCCCAGGACATCATTTATAATTTCGTCACCGTCACGTTCGGAGTGAGCGGGCGGTTTTGAACGACGGCCCGGGACGGGAATCTTGCGGCGCAGGCCGGGGCGGGTTGAGTCCGACCATTAAGCCATGACGCACACTGCTGGCGGGATTCGCAACCGGAGTGGTGCTGGGCAACTGCGGGCCAGCCTGCGCCACTCCAGCACAGCTTACTTTCCTGCGCCATGCCGAGAAACCGGACACAGGTTCGGAGCTGAACCAGCGCGGACGCGCCCGAGCCGCCGCGTTGGTCAATTTGCTCACGCACCTGAAGCGGAGCGGCCGCGCAGTCCTCATTCGCAGCCACGCGTTCACCTTCGGCCAAACGCAGCTAAGGGATCTGGGCACCGCGCGAGGCGCGCTGCCCGCGAAAACTGCGCCAGCGGGCCACCGGTAAGGCCGCGATCAAAATCACGGCCAACTGGCTGGCCACGAAGATCACGAGCGCCCAGAACGCGGCATCCATGAACCCGTAGCTGTGGAGGCCGACGCCGAGCATATTCACCCCGAACCAGCTCCACGCCGTCACGATGTTGCCAAAGAGCGCGAGCACCGCGAGGCCCCTCGCCTGCACGTAGCCACCCCAGCGGGCGTGGAGGAGGATCGCATTCCACAGCACAATGAGCAGCGCACCGTTTTCCTTCGGATCCCAGCCCCAGAAGCGGCCCCACGATTGATCGGCCCAAATACCGCCGAGGATCGTGCCGACAAAGCTGAAGAGCGTCGCGAAGCACACAATGCCGTAGATCATGCGCGCAAGCGAGGAAGCCGTGGCCGCGTCGAGCGACCGGGTCAGGACCCCGCGCAACACGTAGATCAACGCCAGAAAACCGGCGAGGAACGTCGCCGAGTAGCCGATCGCGATCGTCACCACGTGCGTCGCGAGCCAGAAATTCGAGTCCAGCACCGCGCGCATCATCTCCATGGTGTCGCCACCGAGGGCGAGGTGATGCGCGATCACGAGCGTCGCAAAACCAATCACGCCGCCCGCCACGCTGCCAATGCCGTTGCGGTAAAGCCGCTCGAGAATCAGGCAGAGCAGGACCGCGGCCCAACCCACGAACAAGGCGGACGAATACAGGTTGGTGACCGGCGGACGCGACTCGAGCCACATCCGGGTGAGGATGCCGGCCGTGCTGACGCCGAAGGCGACCAGCATCAGGCCCATCGCGCTGCGACCGAGCACGTCACCCCAGCGCAGCCACGAAACGACGCCAAACAACAGGGCGATCACGTAGACGGTCGCCGCGCTGTAGAAGGGCTGGGCGGAATTGAAGCGAAACTCGACGCCGCAACGGTTCATCACCGCCGGCATACTGCGCACGAGCGACGCGCGTTGCGCCCCAACCGTGCGGTTAAAGCTTTCCGGGTCACGCCCGTGCCAGGCCCGACCAAGGGCCACGAAGGCCTGGGCCGCCGGGGCGATCCGACCCGTCGCGACGGCCTGGCTCCATGCGCCACCGAAGGTCTTCCAGTCGGTCGGCCCGCCCGAGCCCTCCAGCGTAACGGGATGCAGGTAGACCGCGCGCTCCATCGTGGCGAAGGTCGTCGCCAGCTCGAGCAGCAGTGTGGCGTCAGTCGTGCCGTCGCCCGGCTTTGGCGCCCTTCCGGCGGCGATTGCCGGCAACATTTGCTCCAGCCGGCCCATCTCGGTGAAGAACGCGTGGTTACCCGGGGGCAGCAGGCTAACCTGCAGTTCCTGATAGAGCAGAATGCTGCTGCGCAGCTGGATCGCGGCCCGCTGGAAAGTCGTGCGCAACGCCGTCTCGACGCCGTCGGCCAGACGCGCCTGCCGCTCCAGCTCCCCCAACTTCGGACTCATCTGCCGGAGCGAGAAGCGCTTTCCGCCCGCCCCCTCGGTGGGGCCGAGGCTGAGCAGCCCGAGCAGGTCGGGTTGAACGATCTCGAAGACCTGATAGGTGTCGGCCAGGTCCGGGCGAAAGAAGACCTCAAGGAGCCACTCGGCCGGAGTCAGACTGCCGCCGTCAGGCATGGTCACGCGTTGGCGGCCCTGCAGCATCAGCAGCGTGGTCCGCGCAACGGTGTCGAGCGGTTTGACGCGCCCGTTGACCAGGGTCGGCAGCCCGCCGAAGCCGGTGATGTCGTACTCGCCGGAGTGCTGCGGGGCACGCAGCGTCAACAGGATCGCGGCGACCGCGCAGAGCGCGAGGGCGGTGGGGAAGTATTGCTTCATGCGAGGTTGGGCCGGCCCACCGGGCGAGTGGAAGTGGCGGGGGTTCGGCGTTTCCGGATAAAGCCGAACAAATGCAGACAAAACTGCAGCGTGAGACCGATCGTCATAAGGGTACAGGCCACGTAGGGCACCGCCCACGACGGATTGCGCACCACCTGAAGGACCGTGGTCCGGTCGTTATTCTGAAAGCCCGCCTGATAAAATGTCCGCCCACCGTAACGCAGTGGATTGTTCATGTAGATCAGCACCTCGCGGTCATCGCGCCCGTCGGGCGTGGCGAGGCGCAGGCGGCTCGAGAAATTCTTCGGGATTTCCGTTCCGGCGTAGCGATCGTGACTGAATTTCAGGAGCGTCAACGCGACCGGCAGGTACGCCCGCTTGAGCCGGAGGGCGATCCGCCAGGAACGACCGGCATGGGAGAATTCCTGTGGCACCGGCAGCTCCGCCGACACGAGCCACTTCCCCAGAGAACCCTCCGGCCCGGTCAACTCGATGATGGCGGCGGGGATGTTGTCCTCGTTGGGCCGATACGTGACCGCCTGCGGCACGGCGGTAAGCTGCTCCCCGGCATTCCCGCCCGGTGCCGCAACGCCGGTCGAACCGCCCCGTCGCGACATCAGCGTAGAGTTCGGATAATAGCTCTTCGGGTCGACCTTGAAGGGCAACTTCGGGTGCTGGATCGTCGCCTTCCGGGCGATCAGGTCGATCGGAATGGCAACCACTTCGTCGTAAGCGGGGTCGGTGACGTCGCTGAGCACCACCTCGAATTCCCGAAAACTCTCCGCGTAATTCTTGGTTTCCCCCTGGTTCAGCCGCAGGTGGGCGTCCTCCTGCCACAGTCCCGTCAACAACTCACCGACCAGAAGAATGATCAGTCCGAAGTGCACGAGCTGGATCCCCGCCTTCCGCCACTTGAGGGCAAACCGGTAGAAATGGGCCGCAACCAGGTTGATCAGGAGCAGGCCGCCCACGAGGTAGCCCCCGGGGAAGACCGGCGCCACCACCGACCCCACCTGGGTCGAGACGAGGAACGAGCGGAAGTATTTTTCCTGCACCGCCCAAATCCCCAGCTTAACCTGGTCCAGCGTGGCGGCGAAGACCAGGACCATGGAAAACCCGAGCAGCACCAATGTGAGCTTCATCGAAACGACGAAGTCGCGCAGATCGAGCAGGGTCTCCTGGACCAAACGTGGCGGGAGCGGGCGGGTGGTGGTCGACATAGGTGGGAGCGCGGCGCGCGAACGCCCAGTGTGCCAGACGGCGGACGGCCGCGGCTGCGCGTTTTTTGCGAAGCGTTGGGCGGGACTTGCGGAACCGCTTGGCCTGAACCGCGTGTACCGACCGAATTGTGACAAGGTTTGCGCCGCAGTCCGCAATCGATGCGCAGCCAGTCGTGCGAGAATTTTGCATAATTCGGGGGTCTCAAGAGCCAACGCTTACCTTCGCCATGAAAATTAGCCTTAAAACCATCATTGCCGGCGGCGCCCTCGCCGCGATCGCCGCCCTCGCCATTGCCGCCCCCGCGGCCGACAATTGGGAAAATCACTGCGCCAAGTGCCACGGCGCCGACGGCAAGGGCCAGACCAAGGCCGGCAAGAAACTCAACGTAAAGGATTACACCGACGCCAAGGTGCAGTCCGAATTCTCCGACGCCGACATCGTCAAGGCCACGACGAGCGGAATCAGCGACAAGGCCGGCAAGGAAAAGATGAAGGCCTACAAGGACGAGTTGAGTGAAGCCGAAATCAAGGAGATGGCCGGCTACATCCGTAAGTTTAAGAAGTAAGCGGGTTCTTCCTCCCGACCCGCGCGCGTCTCTCGACCAACGCGCGGTTTTTTTAGCCGCACTCGCGCCGCACCGGCGGGGCCCCTCCAACCGACCGGTGGACCTCCGCCGCGCCGCTTCCGCTTCCGCCGTCCACCGGATACGGCTTCCCTCCCGACCCCAACTTCCTTCATGACGACTCCCTCTTCCGAATCGAACCCGGTCCTGAAACCGCGCTCGAATTTCAATAACTGGATCAGCGCGATCGGCGGCGTGCTCGCCGTGGGCGCCCTTTTCTCCTTCGCCCTGCTCGTCTGGATCAACTTCACGCAAGGGGATAAGAATCCCTACCTCGGCATCTTCACCTACATCGTCGCCCCCGGTTTCTTGATCGCGGGTCTGATTCTGGTGTTTTTCGGCGCCTGGGCCCAAAGGCGCTGGGCGATCAAGCACGCGGCACAGCCGGACAAGTGGCGGCTCGATTTCTCCGACCGCCGCCATCGCGTCCAGTTGGTGTTGTTCGGCCTCGGGGCCGTGGTCTTCGTCATGCTGAGCGCTTTCGGCAGCTACCAAACCTACCATTACTCGGAGTCCAATCTCTTCTGCGGCCAGGTGTGCCACGGAGCCATGAATCCGGAATTCGTCACCTACAAACGCGGTGCCCACGCCCGGGTCGACTGCGTCGAATGCCACGTCGGCTCCGGCGCCCAGTGGTTCGTCAAGGCCAAGATCAACGGCACGCACCAGCTGATCGCGTACACCCTGGACAACTACAAACGCCCGATCGACACGCCGCTCAAGAACCTCCGCCCGGCCCAGGACACCTGCGAAAAGTGCCATTGGCCGGAGAAGTTCCACGGCAACGTCGAAATGAACTTCGAGCATTTCCTCTCCGATAAGAAGAACACCCCCTATTCCGCCCGCATGCTGCTGCACGTGAACAAAAGCGCAGCGGGCAGCCCGCTCGGGGGCATCCACTGGCACGTCAGCACCACCGAACGCGTGGAATACTACGCCGCCGATGAAAAACGCCAGGACATCCCCTGGATGCGCGTCACCAACCTCAAGGACCACACCTCCCGGGTCTTCCGGATTGAGACGTTCAAGGGCGAACCTCCTGCCGACAAAATTCGCGTCATGGATTGCATGGACTGCCACAATCGCCCCGCCCACGTATTCCCGACCGCGAATGAAGCGGTGGAAAAGGCCATGTATAACGGCAGCCTCAGCCCCAAGCTCCCGAACATCAAACGGGTGGCCGTGCAGGCGATGACCCAGAAGGAGATCACGAACGACGCCAACGCCGCCCAGAAGATCTCCGACTACCTGCGCGCCAAGTACAACGACCCCGCACTTGCCGCGGAACTGCCCGCTGCCATCGCGGCCGTACAGCAGGTCTTCGCCGGCACCATCTTCCCCGAACGGAAGGCCGATTGGCGTGTCTACCCGAACAACATCGGGCACAAGGACTGGCCCGGTTGCTTCCGGTGCCATGACGACAAACACAAGACCGCCCTCGGCCAAACGGTGCGCTCCAGCGACTGCAACTCGTGCCACACCCTCCTCACCCAGGGCAAAGGCGCGGACCTCGAGCTCCTCAACGCGAAGGGCATGAAGTTCAAGCATCCCGACGGCGACCCCGACGCGGAACTGTCCTGCTCCGACTGCCACAACGGCGGTATCCAAAAGTAGCCTACTCTTCGTCTGCACCGGCCCCGACGAGGCGGACACGGGGCCGGCCTTCGCGCCGGCCCTTTTTGTTCTCCGGCAGTCCAGCCCCGAGGTAGGCCCGGCCGGCCTTTCCCGCAACGAAGCCGGCACGAATCACCCGACCACCGGCCGGGCCTACACCGGAAACCCGTCGCCGTAGCCCCGCGCGTGAGCGCAGGGACCGTCACCGCTCCGCCCCTCGGCCCGCCTCACATGTACTTGCTCGGCGCCGGCTCGTCGTCGCCCTTGCCCTCGTAGGCATGCACCGAGCAGGCGGAGTCGGCCCAGAGCGGCAAATTATCCCGGTGCCAGGTCCAGGTCTCGACAATCTCGCCGCGCACCTCGGGGCGCCGCGCCTCGAGCATCAGGCGGTTCAAGGCACCGTAGACCACGGCCTCGGGTTTGACCTTAATCAAGGCGGCGAACCGTTCAACCGCGTCGTACTCAGCCTGCTCCAGATGGATTTTGATGGTGGGCATGATGACCTCCGTTTTGGTTGCCGGCAACGTACCCCCGTCGCTCCGCGGCCGCGCCGCATCGCTTGACCAATCCTCCGCGCTTCTTGATTCCACCGACCCGGTGGCCACTTGCGGCCAATCGCCGCGCAACAACGGTCAACCTGTGCGTAGCTTGTTCAGTCCATTAAAACGCATACTGCTCCAATGAGAGCGCGCATCGTGGTCTGGTGGATTGCAACGACGCTCAGTGCCGCAGCGGCGGAGCAGCCGCTCAAGCCCGCCGCCCCGCCCGTCGTGGCGAACAAAGCGTGCATGGAATGCCACGAGGCGGAGTTTAAACCGCGCAAGAAAGGCCTCGCCCCGGAGTGGGTCGGCGTGCGGCCGGAGCCTTTCGCCAAATCCGTTCACGCCAAGGTCAACTGCGTGGATTGCCACGCCGACCTCAAGGAGGCGGAACACGGGAGCAAGGTGAAGCCCGCCCAGTGCGGCAACTGCCACGAGAGGGCGAACGCCCAGTTCGCCACAAGCATCCACGGGATGAGCCACCAGATGGGCGCGTCTCAGGCCGCCTCCTGCAAGAGCTGCCACGGCTCGCATGAAATGGTGCCGGTCAAACAGGCCGATTCACCCGTTTTCAAATTCAACCTGCCGAAGACGTGCAGCACCTGCCACGACGACGCGAAAATCACCAAGGAATACCGGATGGGCAAGGAGAAGGCCGCGGGCCACTACCTCGACAGCATCCACGGCCGCGCCCTCGTCAAGATGGGCCTCGTCGTCGCCCCGTCCTGCAACGACTGCCACGGCGTGCACGACATCAAGCGCAGCGTCGACAAGGACTCCCGCTCGAACCACGCCAACATCGCGAAGTCCTGCGGCACCTGCCATATCGGCATCGAGGACACCTACAAGGCAAGCGTCCACGGCCAGCTGCTGGTCAAGGGTGACCAAAAAGGGCCGGTCTGCACCGATTGCCACAGCGCCCACGACATCGAGAAACCCGCGACCGCCCACTTCAAGGGCCTGAGCGACCTGAGTTGCGGCAAGTGCCACGCGGACCGCCTGGAGCACTACCGCGAAACCTACCACGGCAAGGCCATGGCGCTCGGCCAACCGAACGTCGCCTCCGACGTCGCCGCCTGTTTCGACTGCCACGGCCACCACGACGTCTTTCCGGTCTCCGATAAGCGCTCGCGCCTGCACCAGGACAGGATCATCGGCACCTGCCAGCAATGCCACCCGGGCGTGAACGCCAAGTTCACCGAGTACCAGCCGCACGCCAACCCGCTCGACAAAGCCAACTACCCGATCCTGAACAAGGTCTTCTGGTTCATGACGACGCTGCTCGTCAGCGTATTCGGTTTCTTCGGACTGCACACGGCCTTCTGGCTCTTCCGGTCAATCTACCTGTACCTGCACGACACGAAGTCGTTCCGGGCCGCGGTCATCCAGACCCACGTCGACGACTCCGTCTTCACCCGTTTCACGCCGTTCGAGCGCTTCCTCCACATGATGATGGTCACGAGCTTCCTCGCCCTCGTCATCACGGGCATGCCGCTCAAGTTCTACTACACCGACTGGGCCAAGACGATGTTTCACCTGCTCGGCAACGCCGAGGTGGCCCGCACCCTGCATCATTACGCGGCCGTCGTAACCTTCGCCTACTTCGTCCTCCACGTCGGCAGTCTGGCGGTGAACCTCTGGCGTGACCGCGCCTCGTTGCGCGATCCGGTCTCCGGTAAAATCACCGTGCGCCGTTTGCTCGGCATCGTCTTCCATCCCGACTCGATGGTGCCGTCACCCCAGGATTGGCGCGACTTCATCGCCCACCAAAAATGGTTCTTCGGCAAAGGCCCGCGGCCGCAGTTCGATCGCTGGACGTACTGGGAGCGCTTCGACTACTTCGCGGTGTTCTGGGGCGTCGCGATCATCGGCTTCTCGGGGCTGATCATGTGGTTCCCGAAGTTTTTCACCCTCTTCATGCCCGGCTGGATCATCAACATCGCGTTGGTCGTCCACTCCGATGAGGCCCTGCTGGCCGCCGGCTTCATCTTCTCATTTCACTTCTTCAACACGCACTTCCGGATCGAGAAGTTCCCGATGGACACCGTGATCTTCTCCGGCCGCATTTCCCAGACCGAGATGCTGCACGAACGGAAGCGCTGGTACGACCGGCTCCTCGCCGCCGGCAAACTCGAAACCTACCGCATCAAGTCCGACGACTGGGAGGGCCGGAAGAACATCGCAAAGGCCTTCGGCTTCCTGTTCTTCGGCACCGGTCTGGTCCTCCTCGCACTAATCGTGTACGCGATGGTGTCCCGCCTGCTGCATTGAGGCGCAATCCCGGTTCCACCGGCCCCGCGGGGGCCGGGAACCGGGATTTTCATATCCGGCGTTTGGTGGCGCAGGCTTCCAGCCTGCATCCGGATCCGACCTACCGCTCCACGACCGCGGTTTCACCACTGCCGTAGCCGCGTTGGCGCGCAGCGACAGCGTGGTCACCCTGGATAGCGGAACCAACTGGCAACCTCCACCGCCCCGCCTGCGCTACCGCGTCGGCCACCGCCCTGGCCCAACCTCCGCCCCGGCGCCTATTCCTTCGGCGTCTGCGAGTTCGGCGACTCGTCCGTCGGTTCCGTTCCCGCTTCTTTCGCCTTCATTGCGGCCAACTGCGCCGGGTGCTCCTCCAGCATCTCGCGCTCCGACATCCGGCCCGTAAGCCAGGAGAGATTCATCGGATAGACGTCCGGATTGAAGATCACGAAGTAGAAATGCCAGACGATGATCGCCAGCGTCGCCAGAATCGCCTCGTAGAAGTGGACCGTGCGCGAGATATCGAAGCCCAGCTTGGTAAAAAGGCCCATCGACGTATTGTCGAACCAGAGCACGACGCCGGTGATGCCCATCAGGAGCGAACCCCACATCATCGCCCAATACTCCGCTTTCTCGATGTACGAGAAGCGGCCGAACGCCGGCTTCGTCGGCGCGAGGCCGACATTATAACGCAGAACGCGGAACGGATCGACCAGGTCGCGGCCGCGTGGGAGCAGATCGAGGAACAAACGCCGTCCGCGCGCGGTGAACGCCAAGTACCACCCATGCCACCCGCCCGCCGCCAGCATGACCACGCCGGCGATCCGGTGAATGAGGCCGCGCCACTCGAAGGCTCCCGAACTGTACTGGCGGATGCCCGCCACCCACCACGCCTCCGGATACCGCAACATGAATCCCGTAACAACCAGCAGGCCGAAACTCAGCACCAGCGTCGCATGCTGCAGGCGCTCGTGACCGGTCATCCGCACGTAGAGCCGGTGTGCCACCGGCTCCTCCGCGATGAGGCCCTTTTGTAGGGCCAGCTTGCGCCGGATCTTCTTCGTGAAATCGAGCGCGTTGTGCACCACCATGCCACCGATCACGGCGACAATCAGGGCGACATAGAACGTCGAGATCAGATAAAGCACCGGGTTGTTGCCCGCCGCCCCCTCGGCCGCCTCGGGGCTGACGTGCACCTTGCCCACGGTAAAACGCGTGTTGGCGCCGGGGTGGCACTGCCCGCACGTCTTCGCGAGGTTAGCCTTGTGGATCGTCGACGTCGGATCGTTCTGGGACTTGATTCCGTGCGAATTGTGGCAACTGGCGCAGTTCACCACCTCGACCGAGCCGCCCCGCACCGCGAGTCCGTGAAAACTGTCGGAGAACGTCTGAAACGTGTGCGAGGCGATGCCGTACTTCTGCGTGAGTTTGAGCGACGCGTGGCAGTTCGCGCACACCTCGCGGGCGACATGCGTCGCGTGCACCCGCGAAGCCGGGTCCTTCCGCGCCAGAATATCGTGTTCCCCGTGGCAATCGGTGCACGTGGCCGAATCGGCGTTGCCCTTGAGCAGCGACGCGGCGTGCGCGCTGTCCCGATACTCGCGCCCCACCTCCTCATGGCACTTCACGCACGTCTCCGCGACGTGCCGCTTGTTCATCTTCGCACCGGGCGACATCGCGCGGTTCATCTCGTGGGCGCCATGACAATCGACGCAGTTCGCCGCCCCCGCCTTTCCCTTCTGCAGCGCCGCCCCGTGCACGCTTTGATCGAAGGACTTCACAAACTTCACCCCGCGCAGCGCCTGACCCGCGACATTCTCCTTCCCGACATGGCACGCCTCGCACTGCTCGGTCTGCGCCAACTTCTGGGCCAGCGTCGCCTTCGCCGGTGCATGCGGCGCAACCGGCCGGCGGTGGCAGGTCAGGCAATCCGGCGCATTCTTCTCCTTTGCCGCAAACGCCCGGCCGTGCGCCGACGCCGTGAAGTGATCCCGCGCCGTCTCGTGACACTTGCCGCACGCCGCCGGTTGCGGGCCGTTGGCGAAGGGAAACACCGCCGACTTCACCGCCGCGACGTCGTGCGTGCCGTGGCACCCGACACACGACGTGTCATCTGCCGCCGGAACCTCCGCCAAAGCGAGCCGCGGGTGAAATCCGTGCTTTTTTTTGCCCGTGCCCTCGTGGCAGCCGACGCAATCCACCGGCACCAACGTCTTCCGGTGCGGCGTTTTCTCGCCGTCCAGGCCCTCGTGGCAGTCGACGCACTCCAGCGATTTGTGCGCCGACCGGGCCGGCACCTTTTCGTCGATGAAGAGCGAGATTTTCTTTCCACCGCGGCGAACGAAAAGATCAGGATCGGTATGGCACTCCAGGCAGGACGCCGTCGCGTTCGGCTTCACCTCCGCCACCGCGGCTTTGGGGACCGGAGCCGCGGGCTCCGCTCCGCGGGCCACCGTCAGTGCGATTAACGCCAGCACTGTCGGAAACAACCACTCAGTCACTTTGCCCGCGCGACCGCGACCACCCGTGACGCCCCCTCGCCGTGATGTGTACATATCCGTGGCCTGAGCCGGCGGGAGTATGCGCCCGCCGGGAAGCAACGTCGGCGCATCCGTTGATCAATGCTCCGCGGGTATTGTACCGCACTGAGTTTTCACCGCTCCGCGCGTGAGCGCAGGGACATCCCGTTCCCCCGCCCGTCCGCACACTCACCCGCACGGCGACACGGTTCCGTTCTTTCAACTTTCAACGGGCGCAGCCCTCACCTCCACACCATCAACCCGCCGACGCCGGCCACGGCGAGCACCGCCCCGACATAATACGTCGCCCGCGGCCGCGTTCCCTCGAGCCACGCGGCAAACGGAATCGTGAGGAGCGGCGCCGCTGCTACCATCGGCTGCACGACGCCCGCGGACATCGTACGCAGGGCCCACTGATAACACGTCACACCCAACACGGGTCCGGTCAACGCATTGGCCCCGACCCACGGCCAGGCCCGGCCAGGTCGGCGCGCGATGCCGCCGTCACCCCGCTTCGCCGCCAGCCACCACGCCAACGCGGCAATCAGCAATCCGCCCAAGGCGCGCTGATACGCGGCGCTGCCCGGATCGATCCGCTCCTGCTGACCCGCCGCCGCGAGAAACGCCCTCCGGCTCATCACGGCTCCGACGCCCTGCCCCACCGCGGACAGCAACGCCCACGCCAACCCGGCCCGCCACGCCAAGGGCGATACCCGCGGCAGGCTCTGCGGGAGCAAGCCGATGACCACCCCGGCGAGCGTGGCTGTCGCACAAAGTAATTGCGGCCCGCTGAGGCTTGTTCCCAGCCACAGCCACTCGGTGCCGGCCGCGACCACCGCCGCCGCGCACTGCACAATGAGGGTCGACAACGCCGAACCGAGCCGCGGCAACGATTGAAACATCGCCACGCCGCCGATCCCGAAACCCACCACGCCGCCCGCAAAGAACCACCCGAACGCCCCGCCCCCCCAGCCGCGGCCGAAGGAGTGCGCCCACGCCCCGAGCCCGACTGCCGCGACCAGCAGGCGCCAGAAATTAGCCGGCAAACTCCCGAGCCGTTGCGCCGCGCGATTGGCGAACACCGGCGTCAAAGCAAACAGCAGCAGCGTGCCGAGCGCGCCCGTCATAGTCCACCCTCCCACCGCCCCGCCACTCCCGCCCTGGTTTCACGTCTGACGTGAAACGTCGGTCCGGCCAAATTGAGAATGCGGGTCACGGTTTCCATTCGAGTCCGAAACTAGCCGCCCGGCCCGCGGCGGGCAGGAAAATCACCGTCGTCGCCGGCGACCGCGCCTGATCGAGCACGCCCGCGGTACTCGCGGGAAATACCCGATCGAGTAGATTGCGGCCGCTGAAAAATACCGTGAGGCGGCGGTCCCAGCGCCAACCGATCCGTGCGTTTAACACGCCTTGTCCGCCGTATCCGAGGAGACCGGCATGATCGACCGGCGTCCTGCCCGCGACCCACGTGATCTCAGCCGCGACGAAACCACCCCGCACATGCGCATAACTGGCTTCCGCGCCGCCCGTATGCGGCGGCGCGCCGGCCATCCGGTTGTCCCCGTACACCGGATCGCCGTCAAAACGGAAGCGACCGGCGTTCGAAACCGCCGCCACACTCCACCGGTGCGGACCGGCGGACGTCGTCCAGCGCAGCTCAGACTCCACGCCTTCATGCCGGGTCCGTCCGGCATTCACGGCCCCGCGCGGCAGACCGTTGGCATCGGCGAGGCGCAAAACCTCGTCGCTCCAAATGCCGCGATAAGCCGTCACGCTCCAACTCAGGCGGCCCACCCGCCCCCGCCCGCCCGCTTCGACCGTCGTTGACCGCTGGGCCCGGAGATCGCGACTGCGCACACTGAAACTCGGATACGTTCCCGTCACGGCCACGAGGTCGTCGAACGTCGGCGGCTCCACGCCGCGGGACAAGGCGGCCTGCCACGACACCGCGTCCGAGGCCCGCCACGTGACGCCGGCCCGTGGCGACACATCATAAAACCGGAGACGACGCGCGATCGAGGTGTTCGGCGCGCGGTCCACCAGGTCGCGCTCGGCGCGCAGCACGCTGGCCCCCGCCCCGATCGCCACCATCGGGCTGACCCACATCATGTCTTCAACACTCAACGCCGCCGTGCCCGCCCGAGCATCGTACGCCGCAAACCGAGGCCCCCGCTGGGAACGGTCGTTGCGATAACGGTCGATGCGGTTCGTGCCCGCGGAATACGTGGCACGCGCCAACCAGCGATGCTCACGCAGGCCCGCCGGCACGCGCCGGGTCCACGTGGCGTGGGCCGTAAAATCGTCACTCACGGACTCGGCTTCACCGTTCGCCTGCAGCTGATAGAAATCATCCCGCAGTCGCTGCACCCCAAGACCGAACCCAAGGCTGCCGGCCGGAACGGTGTGTTGCAGCTGGAGTGCCGGACGCACGACGTCAGAGCGACGTCGCGGCAAGTCCCGCCACACCGCCGCGGTGGCCGCCCGCGGCCGGGCCAACGCGTCGGCCAACGTCAGCGGTCCGGGCACCTCATAGTCGACCGCCGCGGCGTAAAGCGTAAACTCCACCTTGAGCTGAGTTGCGAGGGGTTGCACCCACGCCACATCCAGCGCCGAGCGCGTCTGGGCGCTGTGTTCGCGCCAGCCTTTCGACTCCGCCCGTGCGGCCGCCAGCCACCCGCCGGCCCCCGCGTACGAAGCCGCCACGCGCCGGGCGCCGAACTCACCGGCCTCCGCACGAATCGTGGTTCCGGCGGCCCCCGCGTCGCCGCGCGATCCCGCGTGGAGCACGCCCCCGAGCGCCGCCGGCGTCAGGGCCATGTGCAGGGTGCCCCGAAAAATCTCCAACCGGGAAAACAACCGCGGATCGAACAGCCCCGCGTGAAACGAGCCGTCCGCCCGCGCCAGTGGCAGTCCGTCCACCAGCAGCGCCACCCCTCGGCTGGTCGGCGCGCTGTCGAGACCCGAACCGCGGATCGACAGCCGCGGCGGTTCAAAGCCGCCGAAGCTCTCCTGCAGCATCAACCCGGGCGTCAAGCGGAGCGCCTCGGCCAGCGTCGCCACGCTCCGTCCGGACCACGCGTCGGCCGTGATCACCGCGGTCGGCCCCAACGTGGCGGCAAACCAGTCGCTGCGCGCCGTCTGCAGCGGGCGGGCGGTCACCTCGGTGATGACCCAGGGCGGCAACACCACGAGCGACTCTTCCGCGGGCTCCGCCGCCCAACCTGCCCGCGCCACGAGCAGCCCCGTAAATCCAACCCAGCGCCGCCACCCGCCGCTCCAGGCGGGGAAGGGTCCCAAACGCCAAGAGGGGAGGAATCTCATACCCTGCACCGTTCTTTTCGGTCATGCCGCGACGCGAGGCCGGAACGAATCGCGATACGGCGGGACCCGGTGTCCGCAGCCGGCTGAAGAGGATCCGTTCGGGCCCCGAACCGATGAGGACATCGGATCCCACCGAACTGGCGTACGGTCGACGGCATGGCGAGGCTCAGCGTTTGTACAACGGACGGGCCGTATAGCGCGTGTGCAGGAGCTGGTGCGCCCGCGGACCCAGCGGCTCGCCCAGAAAGTCCGCGTACACGCGAGCCACCTCGGGGTTTTCATGGGAGCAGCGCACCGTCGAGTCACGGTCATCCTGATACAACCCGGCGATCCGCAGCTTGCGCCGGTCGTTGTCGACGCCGTACGGCTGGCCGCCGCCGCCAATGCAGCCCCCGGGACAGGCCATGACCTCAATGAAGTGGTACGGGGCCTCCCCGCCCGCCTTACGCGCCGCCCGCACGCGTTCCAGCACCGCCTCGACATTGGCCAACCCGTGAGCCACCGCCACCCGAACCGGGGCACCGCCCACCCTCACGGTACCCTCCTTCACGCCCTGCAGGCCGCGCACGGACTCCAGTTCGAGCTTCGGCAGCTTCTGCCCGGTCGCATAGAAGTATGCGGTGCGGAGGGCCGCCTCCATCACGCCGCCCGTCGCGCCGAAAATCGTGCCGGCGCCCGAATAGTCTCCGAGCAGCGAGTCCGCCTTGCCGTCGGCGAGATTCAGGAAGTCGATGCCCGACTGCTTGAGCATGCGGGCGAGCTCCCGGGTGGTGAGTGCGATATCCACGTCCTTGTAACCCGACGCGTACATCTCCTCGGTCCGCGACAGTTCATACTTCTTCGCCGTGCACGGCATGATTGAGACCACGACCATTTTGGCGGGATCAAGGCCGAGCTTTTGCGCGTAATAGGTCTTGGCCAGCACCCCGAGCATCTGCTGCGGCGACTTCGCGGTGGAGAAATTATCAATGAAGTCGTAATGGTTTTTCTCCATGAAGTCCGTCCAGGACGGACAACACGACGTGATGAGCGGCAGCGCCCCGCGGTGGTGAACGAAGCGTTCGATAAACTCACTGGCCTCTTCGACGATCGTAAGGTCGGCCGAGAAGTTCGTGTCGAACACCGCCTTGAAGCCGAGCCGGCGGAGCGCGGCATAAAGCTTCTTCGTGAGGTTGGTACCCGGGGGCAGGCCGAAGGCCTCGCCGACGGTGACGCGCACCGAGGGGGCAATCTGCACGACGCAGATCTTCGCGGGATCGTGCAATGCCTCCCAGACCGCGGGCGTCTCGTCGTTTTCCACGATGGCGCCGGTCGGACAGTGCGCGGAGCACTGGCCGCACTTCACGCACGGCGACTCGGCGAGCGTGATGTCACCGGCCGGGGCCATGCGGGTGTTGATGCCGCGCTCGAGGAAGGAGAGCGCCCAGACGTTTTGCATGTCCTGACACACCTGGATGCAACGGCCGCATTTGATGCACTTCTGAAAATCGATGATGATCGATCCGGTCGAGCAGTCGGGCGGCACGTCCTTCACGTACCGCTTGATCGACTCCATCGGGATGTTGAAGTCCGCGGCGAGCGACTGCAGTTCACACTCGCCGTTGCGTCCACAGGTCAAACAGGCCTGCGGGTGGTTGGAGAGGATGAGCTCAAGCGTGGAACGGCGCACGTCGACAATCTCGCGGTCGTGCGTGGTTACCTGCATGCCTTCTTCGAGCGGCGTGCAGCAGGCGCGGATCAGCTTGTTCCCGCCTTTATTCCGCACGACGCAAATCCCGCAGGCCGCCGTCGGCAGGAGGTCCCGGTGCTTGCATAGCGTCGGAATCTTCACCTGAACGTGGCGGGCGGCGTCGAGGATGCTGGTGCCGGCCGGGACCTCGACCTCAATTTCGTTGATCCGGGCTTTGATCATGGCGCGGGGGATTTGACGGGTTCACGGGACGCAGTCGCAGCCGGGGCCGAGGTCTTCAGGCTCGCGGCCGCCGCAACCTTCCGGGCGTAGCTCGGCCCGCCCTCGATGAACGCCTGGTACTCCTCGCCGAAGTAGCGCAGGGTGGAGAGCACCGGGTTCGGCGCGGTCTGCCCGAGGCCGCAGAGCGAGGCTTTTTGCATCGCGAGGCAGATGCGACGGATGAGCGCAAGGTCGGTCGGACCACCGCGACCGCGCGTGATGCGTTCGAGAATTTGCAGGAGTTGGTATCCGCCGATCCGGCACGGCGCACACTTCCCGCACGACTCGTCGACGCAGAATTTCAGATAGAATTTGGCGACGTCGACCATGGAGTCGGCCTGGTCCATCACGAGCATGCCCCCCGATCCCATGATCGAACCGAGCTGCTGGAGCGTCTCGTAGCTGACCGCGGTGTCGAGGTGCTGCACCGGAATGACGCCACCGGACGGGCCGCCGGTCTGCACCGCCTTGATTTCCCGCCCGCTGGCGACGCCGCCGCACACCTCCATGATGATCTGCCTTAGCGTGGTGCCCATCGGCACCTCAACCAGCTGGGCGTTGCGAACCTTCCCCGTGACGGCGAAGACCTTGGTCCCTTTCGAAGTATCGGTGCCGTGACCGGCGAACCAGGCCCCGCCGCGGGTGAGAATAACGGGGACGCTCGCGAGCGTTTCCACGTTGTTAATCGCGGTGGGCATACCCCAGAGGCCACGGACCGAGGGGTACGGCGGTCGCGGGGTCGGGCTGCCGCGCCGGCCTTCGATCGAGGCGATGAGCGCAGTTTCTTCGCCACACACGAACGCCCCGGCGCCGAGGCGAACCTTGGCCTCGAAGGCAAAGTCGCTGCCCAGGATTTTTTCCCCCAACAAGCCGCGCGCCCGCGCCTGTTCGATGGCCCGACCGACCCGAGCGACGGCCTGCGGATATTCGGCCCGGATGTAGAAATAACCCTTCGAGGCGCCCATCGCGTAGGCCGCGATCATCATCCCTTCGAGCACGGCGTGCGGATCACTTTCCAGGACGCTGCGGTCCATAAAGGCCCCAGGGTCGCCTTCGTCCGCGTTGCAGATGACATAGCGCTGGGCGGCGGGTTGGCCCCGGGTCAGCTGCCATTTCATCCAGGTGGGAAATCCCGCGCCACCTCTGCCGCGCAGGCCGCTCGTCTTGAGTTCGGCGATAACCTCCTCCGGCGTCAGAGCGAATAGCACCCGCCGCAAACCCTGATAGCCTTCACCATGCTGGAGATAGTCCTCCACACTATCGGGATCGATCCGCCCGCAATGCCGGAGGACGATCCGGACCTGCCGGTCCGGGACCTTCCAGAGCAGGTCGTCGAGCACGCGCCCGCCCTCGATCGATTCCGCCACGAGTCGCGGGATATCGCCCGGCAGGACGTTCGCGTACGTCACTGCGGAGGGCAGCAATTGCACCACCGCACCTTCGTCGTAAATCCCGAGGTCGAGGGCGCGAACGACCTGGACGCGCTCCGCCAAACCACGCCGCTTGAGTTCTTCGACGAGTGAGAACTGCAGGAATTCGGTCTTGCCGGCCTCGTCGTTCGTTTCCCGCACCAGCACGTGCGTAACCGGCCCCTCGAGCACGAGTCCGCGGGTACGCGGCGCAATGATGTGATCGTCGAGCAACTGACGACCCACGACATGCCGCTCGACCAGTTGCACCGCCACCTCGGGGGTGACATGCCCGTAGCAAAGTTGCGGCAAACCTCCGCTCCGCACCTCGACCACGGGATCGGCGAAAGAGTATCCGACCGAGCCGACGCGCCGCACCGCGACCCCGGGAGCCCGGGTACGCCCGGCTTCGACCAGCGCCGCGAAGACCGCCTCCGCACCGGCGGCGATACCGCCGGTATCCAGCTGCACGCGGAGCCAATCCCCGGAGTCCTCTCCCGGGGACGCCGCCAACGACTCAAGTTCCTGTCGGGTGAGGAGGTTCACGCGGCCGCTCCTTTCGGGACTTTGGCACCGGCAATAAAACCGGCGATTTCCGCCGCCCGGACATGACCGTGAACCTTGCCGTCGAGGACCAGCGCCGGAGCCATCCCGCAGCAGCCGATGCAACGGACGGTATCCAGATGAAACTGCCGGTCGGCGGTGGTCTGCCCCTCGGCCACGCCCAATTGGTTACGGCACTCGCCGAGGACCTCAGCCGCACCCTTGAGGTAACACGCGGTGCCGTTGCAGACCTTGAGCTCATGCACCCCCGGCGGCTGCAATTTGAAATAGTGGTAGAAGGTGATGACCTCGTAGATCCGTGCCAACTTCACGCCAAGCTCGCGCGAGAGTTCCATCGCCACCTCGCGCGGCACATAGCCGTGCTGGTTTTGGATGGCGTGCAAAATCATGATCAAGTTGCCCTCCTCGTTCCGCCAGTCGGCGACGTGCCGCTGCACGTCCCGCCGGATGGTCGAGTCGAGCTTGCCCTGGATCCGCTGGAGCCGCTCCAGCTTGACCGCCACCACACGTGAAATCTCGTCGGAGATATCGCGGGGCACAAAGCCGTGCCGGGCCTCGAGGCTCTGGAGCAACTCGAGCAGGGCCGCTTCATCCTGTTGCGCGAGCTTTACCGGTTTGACCACTTGGTCCACCTCCGACGCTGGGGCGACGCTCTTCATGGCACCCTCAGGGTAACACCGCGGCGGGCATCCCTCTTCGCAGCGATTGGCCAATCCGGCGCAGGGCTTGTGGTGCCTCGGGCCCTACGGCCGGCCCCGGTTGCGCGCGGCAAGACAACCGATGCGCAGCTTGGGCCAAGAGGCCGGTAGTCATCACCCACGAATTGTCGATAATGAGCCCCGTCGGAACGCTTTCCGGTCCACCCCGCCCTGCCACGCATCGAAAAATCGCGCCGGCCCGACCAAAGCAGGCGCGCCCCTTCAGGCCTTGAACGACCAAAATCTCCCATCCGGACCGGAGTCCCTCACCGATCGCCTCGCGCGGATCGAACAACGGCTCGCACGCCTCGAGACGCGGTTGGAACTGGCGGCGGTCGCATCGCCGTTGATTCAAACCGCCGCGCCGGCGCCGGCGGACTCGGGTGTAACCGTTCTCGCGATACCGCCTGAAGTGGCTCCCGGCGCAGCCGACGACGAAATTGAGTTTCAAGTCGGCCAGAGTTGGTTCGCCCAGGCTGGGATTTTCGCCCTCACGATCGGGGTCGGCTTCATGCTCTCGTTGCCTTACTCTGGCGTGCCGCCATGGGTGCCCTCCCTCGTGGGGTTCGCCGTGGTCGGGGTGCTGTTCGCCTTAATCCACTTTGCCGGCAAAGCCATCGACCTGGTGGCCAATCCGCTCCGCGGTGCCGGCATGCTGCTGATGTGTCTTGCGGCCTGGCGGCTGTTTTTTCCAACGTCCCACGCTTCGCTCCCGACCGACTCACTCGGCGGCCAGGCCTTCCTGCTCTTTATCACCGGGGTCAACACGGCCTCGGCATGGCGCCGAAACTCGGCGTGGTTGCTCGGCCTCGCTCTGCTTCTGGGCGCGGCGACCGCGCTGTTTGTGGGAGAAGCCGGGTTCGTGCTGTTGACCGTCGCAATCCTCAGCATTGTTGGGGTTGCCGCCGGAGAACGCGCGGGGTGGCCCATCCTGCCGCTCGCCACCACCGTGCTGGTGAATGCCACCTACCTCGTCTGGGCCTTGGGCAATCCGCTGCGCGGTGGAATCCTGCACTTCAACACCGAACCGACCGCCGGCCCGCTCGTGCTCCTTTTCACCTCCACGGGGTTTGCCGTCGGCTTACTGCGCCGCACTGCGGCGACCGCCGAAGCCGAGGAGGACACTCTCAGTAATGTCGGGACCTTCCTCAATTGCGCGCTCGGCTACGGTCTCTTCCTGCTGCACACGGCGGTGGGTCATGGCGCGTCGCTCGTAATCCTGCAGGCTATTGCGTCAGTGGTATTCCTCGGCCTCGCCGTCCTTTACTGGGTCCGGCGCCGCAGCCATATCGCGACCTTCCTCTACGCGATGACCGGATACGGGGCGCTCAGCGTCGCGATCATGAAGGCCGCCATGGCGCCCGAGGTCTTCGTCTGGCTCTCATTGCAAAGCGTACTCGTCGTCGCGACCGCGATCTGGTTCCGCTCCCGCTTCATCGTGGTCGCCAATTTCCTGATCTTGGTCGGCATCATGCTCGCCTACCTTGTCGTGGCGGAAAGCGAAACCGGTTTCAGCGTCGGCTTCGGCATCGTGGCGCTCCTCAGCGCCCGGATTCTGAATTGGAAAAAAGAGCGCCTCAAACTCAAGACCGAGCTGATGCGGAACGCCTATCTCCTGAGCGCTTTCCTGGTCTTCCCCTATTCGCTCTACCATCTGATTTCCATTCGGTACGTCGCGGTGGCGTGGGTCGGTCTGGCCTCATTGTACTACGTGCTAAACCTCTTCATCCACTCGCAAAAATACCGGTGGATGGGCCACGGCACGTTGGGCCTGGCGATGTGCTACGCCGTGATTTCCGGCGTGCGGGGCTTCGACCCGGTGTACCGGGTGCTGACGTTCCTCGTGCTCGGCACGGCCCTGCTCATTGTGGCCGTCTCCTTCAATCGGGCCCTGCGCCGCCGACAGGCCACGCCGAAGCCATGAGCGAACCGACGCGACCGAGTCACCCTGCGGGGGTGTGCAAGGACTCAGCGCCCCCTGCACTTGTCCGGATGAGGGAAACTCGGAACGCTGCGGAATTCCCGAGCAAAGGCGGTCCGTAGCTCCGTGAACCGCGGGACTTTTTTTCCGCGCTCCGAAAAGCGAGCGAGACCTGATTGCGCACATCGCTTTCACCCCGCCGAGCCCGCGCAACACGACCACTTCCCAAGGCAACGGTGAGCGCCAGCGAGTGTCGGCGGTTTGGTACCACCAAAGACAGGTGGCCCGCGGCGCCGCGGAGGTCGCGAAGGCGGGATGCCCCGCACCCTCCGCCTCCCCGCGTGAACCCATGCCTCAT
>CAIJFT010000328.1 GCA_903820035.1 uncultured Opitutia bacterium | reverse complement strand
GTGAGGCCAACGATCCCCCCGCAAAAGGAACCGACCGCGACCCCCGCCAGATTCCAATAACGCCCACCAATCACCGCCACCATTCCCAGTGCACTGGCCGGCCAAAGGGGAGTCGCGGTCTTCCCGGTCAAGCCGGCCATCGAGCCAAGCCGGGCCAAGAGGAAAAATCCTGCCGCAACAGCCGCGGCCTCTAACGCCCAGCGTAAATGCTTCTGCCGGTTAGTCATTTTCTCGGGTCAACGGCAGCTTCAAAAGCCTCTTGAGCCGGAAAATTCGCTTCGTATGGGGATCATAGGAAACCAAGCCCCCCCAAGTCGTCTGAAATCAACGGCCGCAGCAACCCTCAACCCGAGACAGCTTCGGGATTTTTTCACCCGTTGCATCAAGGGTTTTTCACCTAGGCCAAGCTGAGGGATAACGGCGCCGCTTATCCCTGTCGCGAAGCCCCCAAACGACGCTACCGGAGTTTGATAAATAGCGTAGCTGGGTAGAAATCTGGCGACAACCGGTCTTTAGGCGCACCTCGCTCTCGCCTTCAGCCCGGCTTTGGCGGCGAGAATACTTGATCCGCTCCAGAAACAAAAAACCGCAGCTTTTTTGGAGCATGCGGCTTTTCAGATGGTGGACCTTACTGGACTCGAACCAGTGACCTTTTCCATGTCAAGGAAACGCTCTAACCAACTGAGCTAAAGGTCCGAAAATCTGAGGTCGGGGAGTAACGCCACCGAGTGCCGGTAGCGCAAGGAAAAACCTCGGCGATCCGCGATCGTTTTCATCGCCCGAAAACCACGGCGGCCGCCGCACGATCCCGTCCGATTTGCATCCTGAGCGCCTCCAAATCGGAGAACTTATGTTCCGGCCGAATAAAGCTCAGCCACTCCACTCTCAGAGCATCGCCGGTCCCGAAGGGACACTCGTCCAACAGATTCACCTCCAGGCGCGGCGTGGTCGCCTGCTCGACCGTCGGTCGCAATCCGTAGTTGGCGACACCGGCGAATGAGGTCCCGGATTGGGCTCCGAAAACCCGGACGGCGTAAACCCCCAAACGCGGCCGGAGTTCGGGCGACCAAGGTACGTTGAGCGTGGGAAAGCCCAAGGTTCGCCCTAATTGCTTACCCGAAGTCACCACCCCCTCGGCAAAGTAGGAATAGCCGAGGAGCGCGTTCACTGTCGCGATTTCTCCCGCCTCCAGCAAAGCCCGAATCCGCGTGCTGCTCACGGGTTCGCCGTCGTGCTGCACGCGCGGCGTGCTGCCGACCCGGACGCCCGCCGCGCTGCCCGTTGCGTTCAGGAGGGCAACGTCGCCGGCCCGTCCCCGGCCAAAGCGGAAATTGTCCCCCACGTAAATCCCCGCCAATCTCGGCAATCGCTGTTTTAACCAAACCACAAAGCGCTCAGCCGATACCATGGCGAGTTCGGCGGTGAACGCTTCCGTGATCACCACATCGATGCCGAGGTCGGTCAATAACCGCGCCCGGCAGTCTGCTGAAAGGATAAGTTTCGTCGGATTATCCGGCCGGAACAGGGCGCTCGGATGCGGCCAAAAGGTCAGGACTCCACTGAGTCCAGCATCGGCCCGGGCCGCCTGGACGGCGGCGTTGATTACGCGGCGGTGACCGAGGTGAACGCCGTCGAACATTCCAATCGCAAGGTGCAACGGCCGGGCCGGCAAGTCGGCCTGGTCAAAACCTTGGAGTCGGACGGGGAATTCCATCGGCACGACGGCACCCTGCGAAGGGTTAATCAAAGCACGAGGCTAGGCACCGCGTCGCGCGGTGCGATCAGGCGGCGCTCGATCTCGGGCAGGGTCATCGCCTGAATCTGATCCAGCGTGAGGGCCTGGGAGACGTTGAACTTGTCGGTCGCAGTGCGGCGGAGGGCGGCGAGATGCGCGCCGCACCCGAGCTTTTGTCCTAAATCGTGCGCCAACGTGCGGAT
The DNA here is from genome assembly GCA_903820035.1 of uncultured Opitutia bacterium. Taxonomy (GTDB): domain Bacteria; phylum Verrucomicrobiota; class Verrucomicrobiia; order Opitutales; family Opitutaceae; genus ER46. The sequence continues at coordinate 8,083 of CAIJFT010000328.1, read as the reverse complement.
GTAGGTACCCTTGGTGCAGCGCAGCCGGAAATCGAAACGCGGCACGCCAAAGCGGGTGATCTCCCAACTCATGACCCGGATAAAACGAGGTTCGCGCTCGATCTCCTCCCCTTTGCGGGCGCTCTTGTAGAGTGGCACCCCGTCAATCTTGATCGCCGAGTACATCGGCGGCGTCTGGTATTGGTCGCCTAAAAAACTCCGGATGCCGGCCTTCAGCTCCTCCTCGGTAAAGGGTGGCACCGGCCGCGTTTCCATCATCTCGCCGTCGGCGTCCTGCGTATCGGTAACCTTACCGAATTCGATCGTGCCCTCGTACTCCTTGTCCAAACTCACGAGGTACTGCGACACACGCGTAGCCTTGCCGACGAGGATGATGAGTAAACCCGTGGCCATCGGATCAAGCGTGCCCGCGTGGCCGATCCGCTTCATCTTCAACTTGCCGCGCAGCCGCGCGACAACGTCGTGAGAAGTATGGTCACCCGGTTTGTCGACGAGGAGGATGCCCTCCATTTCCTTGGGTTGAACGAGCATGAAGATCAGGTGCCGCGGGAGGCATCGGCCACCGCAAGACGCTCCGCCATCCCCGCAACCAAGCGGGCGTAAAAATTTTCCGTCCCGGTTTTGAGGTTGAGGCCGGCGGCACAGGCGTGCCCGCCGCCGCCAAAGCGCGCGGCCAGCTGATCAACGCGCAGCGCAGGCTCCTTGGCCCGTAGACTTGTCTTCACACTGCCGTCGGCGCGTAGCTCGACGAGGGCTCCAATTTCGACGCCGTCAATACAACGCGCGTAGTCGACCAGTCCCTCGGTGTCCTCACCGGTCGCCCCGGTAGATTCGAATATTCCGGCCGGCAGGGTCCCGATGCAGGCGCGGCCGCCGCATTCGAGTTTCAATGACGCTAGAAAGTACTGAAGGAGGCGGAGCTTCGCGGGCGACTCGCGCTCATAAAGTTCGTAGCCAGCCTCGGCCGGCTTGGCCCCGCGGTCGACCAATTCTCCGGCCAGGGTGAAGCAGCGCCGCGACGTCGCGCTGAAGCGAAATTGCCCCGTGTCGGTGAGAATACCCGCAAACAACGCTTGCGCTGAGCTCGCGTCGATCGCGAGTCCGAGATCGAGAAAAATACCGGTCAATATTTCGCAGGTCGCAGCTGAACCGCGATCGATGAGGTTGAAGGTCGCGAAGCCCGTGTTGGAAAGATGGTGGTCAATGACCGCCACCGGAGCCGGATAGTGCGCCTTCAGCCGCTCCCCCGGCCGGGCGCTATCGGCACAGTCGACGAGAATCGCCGCGCGCTCCTCGCCAGAAGTCAGAACTTCGTCCGTCCGAAAGAAACGCATACCCCCGACGAGAAACTGGAGCCGGCGCGGCACCGGGTCAGCATTCACGCAGATCACGTCCAGCCCGCTAGCGGTCAGAACCCGGGCCATGGCAATTTGCGAGCCGATGCAATCGCCGTCCGGCCGGGCGTGCCCGATAACGGCCACCTTTCGGCCAGCAAGGCCCTTTAGCAGCACGGCGAATTCGGCGGAAAGTTCGGGATAGTACATGGCCGCTCCGGAAACAATCACTCCACCGTGGGCTTTGCCGGGGGAAGTGAAACCTCGTCCAGCACCTGAAGAATGCGCGCGCCCCGAATGGCGGTATTATCCAGCTGATATTGAAATTTGGGCAGGAACTTCAGCACAATCCGGCGCCCCAGCTCTAGGCGAATCTCCTGCGACTTGCTCCGCAGCCAGCGGAGCTTTTCTTCCGCCACATCGTCGCCTCCCACCACCGCCACAAAGACCCGCCCGTCCCGCAAATCCGGGGAGACGCGCACCTCGGAGATCGTCACGGCCACGGCTTCACTCTGATAATGCCGGCGCAGGATGTCGTTGAGCTCACGCTGGATCAGTTCGTTGACGCGGAGGGTGCGGTTGCTCATGGCGAATGCAGAGTACGGTTGGCGGGCGGATCGAAAGGAGTCGCGGAGCGAAAGCTAAGCTCACCCGAGTTGTGAAACCTTCCGGAATCCGCGATCCGCCAGCCGCAAGCGCTAGAGCGAGGCTCGGACCTTTTGGATCTCGAAGCACTCGACGACATCGCCGGTCTGGTAGCCGTTGAAATCATCGAGCTTGATACCGCACTCAAGGCCGGCGCGGACTTCGTTAGCGTCGTCCTTGAAGCGCTTGAGCGTGGCGATCTTGCCCTCGTAGATAACTTCCTTGCCGCGGCGTAGGCGGGCGGCGGCATTGCGGTTGATCTTGCCCTCGGTGACGAGGCAGCCCGCGACGAAACCCTTGGCCAGCGGGAAGACTTGGCGCACCTCGGTGGCACCGGTCTTCGTTTCCTTAAGATCGGGATCGAGCATGTCCGCCATCATCTCGCGGACCTTATCGCCCATCTCGTAAATGATGTCGTAGGTCTCGATCCGCACCCCGTGATGCTTCGCGAGCGGAGTGACACCGTTCTCAAGCTTGGTGTGAAAACCAATCACCACGGCACCGGTGGAACCGGCCATCGCGATGTCGTTTTTCGTCACCAATCCAACTTCGATCGAGACGATCTCCAGCGAGACCTTCGAGCTCTTGATGCCCTCAAGGACATTACGGACCGCTTCGGAGGAGCCAAACACGTCGGTCTTGACGATAACCTTGAGCACCTTGGCTTGCGTGGCCGCGATGTTTGCGAAGAGTTGCTCGACGGAAACTTCCTTCGGAACGGCGGCGGCGGTCGTCGCAACCTTCTTGAGGCGCAACTGCTCCACCTCGGCGAGCTTCTCGGCTTCGCGGGAATTTTTGACCACCTTAAACGAGGCACCGCTCTCGGGCGTGCCAGTCCAGCCGATGACGCGCACCGGCGTGCCCGGAGTCGCCTCTTTGACGTTATTGCCCTGGTCGTCGAACATCGCTCGGACTTTGGCGAAGTTGGCCCCGCTCACGACAGCGTCGCCCACGCGCAGCGTACCGCGTTGAACAATCACGGTGGCAAGCGGCCCACGCCCGAAATCGATCTCTGATTCGATGATCACCCCGCTGGCCTCGGCCTTCGGGTTGGCCTTCAGTTCAAGCACATCGGTCTGAAGCAGAATCATCTCCAGCAGTTCGTTGATGCCCTGCCCCTTGATGGCAGCCACCGGTACGGTAATGGTTTCACCACCCCAGTCCTCCGGTGCGATATTACGCTGCTGCATCTGACCCTTGACTTGGTCAAGGTTGGCACCCTTCACGTCCATCTTGTTGACGGCGACGATGAGGGCGAAGCGATCGGGATGCAGCTGTTTCTCGTTTAGGGCTATCTTCAGTGCCTCGTCGGTTTGAGGCATAAAGCCGTCGTCGGCGGCCACCACCAAAATCGCGACGTCAGTAACGCTGGCGCCGCGGGCGCGCATCTTGGTAAACGCCGCGTGGCCCGGAGTGTCGAGGAAGGTGAGCTTGCGGCCGTTGAATTCGATCTGGTACGCGCCGATATGTTGCGTAATACCGCCGGCTTCGCCCGCGGCCACATTGGCCTTACGGATTGCGTCGAGCAGCGAGGTTTTACCGTGGTCAACATGACCCAAAATACAGACTACCGGCGGGCGTGAGACGAGAAACTTGGACTCGTCCTCCTCCGGCTTCTTTTCTTTCTTTTCTTTTGCCGCCGCCTGCTGGGCAGCCGCGTCTCCACGATGTTTGATATCGAGGACAAAGCCGTATTTGTCGGCGACCTTTTGGGCGACGGACTCCTCGATGTTGGAGTTCATCGCGGCGAATCCCACGAGCTGATTTAACTCCGAGATCAACTTGAAAGGCTTCAGACCAAGCGCGATCGCGAAATCTCGTACAACGATCGGTGGCTTGAGGTGGAGAATCTTGACATCACCCTGCACCGTAACGCTCACGGTAGCCCCGGTCGACGCCGCTGACGGCATCGGAGGCGTAATCGGAGGCATGGTGCCGGGCAACGGCGGCGGGCGCGGAGCCATGACCGGCGCAGGCGCAGAAACTCGCGTTGGAATCGGGACCGCAGCCGGCGGAGCTTTGAAGACCGGAGGAGCGACGAACGGAGGGGCCGTAGGCCCAGGAGCAGGAGCCGCGGCAGCCGGCTTAACCCCAGGTGTCGCAAAGGGCGCCCGCGAAACCAAGGCAGGCAACGGCGCGGGAGCCGGACTCGCTGCAGGCTTGGGCGCAACTGGAGCGATCGGAATTCGAGCCACCGGCGGCGGGGCCGAGACGATGCGGGGAAGTACCACCGGTGGCGGCAAGGATACTGGACGGGGCTGAGCCGGTGGAGGAACCAATTGGGCAGGTGCAGGCGACACCGCGGGCGCACTCGCCGCCTTTTGGGCTGAGACACGGGCGGCAGCTGCAACTTCCTTTTCGCGGTCTATGTCCTGTTTCGACTTAACGAAAACACCGGCCGGAACGTGAACCTTTGATGGGCCCGCGTCGGCCAAAGTCGGTGCAGGAGGGGCCTCCACCGGAACCGTCAAGGGGCTAGCAGGCTTCTTCGCCGCGAACTCCTCGCGCAGCGCGGAGGCGCTGATGTTGTCAACCGTGCTCGAGACCGATTTCACATCCGAGGCGATGATCCTGCGCTCCTTCAAAAGCGCCATCATCTCCTTGTTGTCCAAGCCGAGCTCTTCGGCGAGTTTGTGGATGCGAATACTCATGCAGCAGTGGTCGGGATCAGGCGGAAATACTTTTACTGGGATCGCGCGGAAACGCGAGAGATGATGTCAGAGGCTTCCTCAGGGGTAAAGCCGGCGCCCTCAAGGTCGCCCGCTTCAACTCCTTCAAAAAGCTCTAGCGATACAAAGCCGGCTTTGACGAGTCGGAGGGCCTGAACCTCGGGAATACCGAGGGCAGTGACCAGCTTGCGCTTGGCATCACCCTCGGGATCGGCGCCTACGGCCTTGAACTCCTCGATATCGAGACGCCAGCCGATCAGCCGCGAGGTCAGCCGGGCATTTTGCCCCTTGCGGCCGATCGCAATCGCCAAGTCATCGGTGGCGACCTTAAGGAGAATTCGATGGGTTTTTTCGTCGAGAATGATTTCACGTGGCACCGCCGGCTTCAAAGCCTCGATGATCATCTCGCGCGGCTCCGCGTGATACTTGATGATGTCGATTTTCTCGCCACCCAGCTCACGGACGATCGTCTTAACGCGGGCACCGCGAGCACCGACGCAGGCACCGACCGGATCGACCTTGGGATCTATACTTGTAACGGCGATCTTGGTGCGATAACCGGGCTCACGCGCAAAGGCCTCGATCTTGACGGTGCCATCAGCGACCTCCGTGACCTCGAGTTCAAACAAGCGGCGAACAAATTTGGGGCTGGCGCGACTGAGAATAATCTCGGGGCCTCGCGGGGTGCTCTCGATTTCCATCAGCAGGCAGCGAATTCGCTCCCCGGGTTGGTATTCTTCACCGGGCACCTGTTCCTTGCCGGGCATGACCGCCTCGGCCTTGCCTAGATCAACGAATAGGTCGTTGCGCTCGCGCCGTCGTACCGTGCCGGTGACGATATTGCCCACCTGATCCTTGAAATCGTCGTAGATCCGATCCTTTTCGAACTGCCGGAGCCGTTGCATCACCGCTTGGCGCGCGGTCTGGGCGGCGATACGGCCCAGAGTGGACGGATCAACCTCACGCTCAATCATCTCACCAATCACCGCGCCGGGCTTCAAGACCTGAGCTTTTTCCACATGAATCTCGGTCTTGGGATTGCTGACGGAATCAACCACCTTCATCACGGCCCAGGCGTGGAGCTGCCCATTCTTGGGATTGATATCGATCTTCAGTTCCTGACCGGAATTAACACCTTTCTGCGCCGCTGTTTTCAGAGCGTTCGCGATAGTAGCGATCATGTCGGCACGCGGAATGCCCTTCTCCTTCTCCATGTATTCCAGGACGGATAGAATTTCGCTGCTCATAGTGTCGTTTTGATGGGAAAAAAAAAGCGGGCCGCAGGGCCCACTTTTTGGAAAGTGAGTTGTATTGAGTCGGACATGGTAGCCGGTGCCCGAAAAACTTGTCAAGCCCCCCTCCCCCTCCGGTGGCCAAACGGACCCAAAGTAGCGTGTCGGCCCTGTGTCCTCACCAGCTCATGCCAATCAAAATACCGTAGGAAACGCGTCACCGGCCAACGACCAGAGATTCAACTGGATTCAAAATCGGCCTTACCTTCGCTAGAAAGAAACCAGCCCAGCAGGCCCTGTAACTCTCCGTGACATATAACCCGCCTACCGCCGTCCTGGCTTACCAGCTGGCGAAGGCCGGCGGCCAGAAAAGGCGGTAAGTCCCCTGCGTACCAGTGGCGCCAGGTCCCGAAAAGCTCGCGCTCTCCTTCGGTCGACAACAACGGCAACAAGCCGTCGCACACCAAATTGTCGAGACGGGTTCCCTCGATTAAGCCCGCGCAAACCCCTTGCACGACTTTACGCCGAAGGTCCGCCATACGATGATTCCTCCGTGACTCCCTGGTATTTTTTTCTGCAGGGTTAATGCGGGCGAAATCGCTGCAAATAGCGCGCCATAAACTAGGCCAGTCAGGACGGGCCTTGATCCAATCCGAATACTGCTGCAGCCGCAGCCGTGGGTGGTTGGCCGGCCGAGAACCGTGCAGGCTCCAATTGCCAGCCTCGGCCGAAAATGCTACGTCGGCACCAACGGCCCCTGCGACCCAATCCGCCAGGGGCCAACGCCCTGCAATGCGCAACATCGGCCCACGGTTGACGCGGTATCCCAGAATCTCTAGCGCCGCATGATGGCAGGCGCTGTCCCAGCCGAGGCGAAGTAAACGCAGCTGAGCGAAATGGACCTTCTCCTTCCAACGGCGCCACGCGTTTTCCTCAAGCAGGCGATCGACTTCGATCGCCGCCATACCCCCAAGTTCACCAACTATCCTACCCATCGGCCGGTTTGCCAGCCGTTCAACCGCCTCCTCCGCAGCATACTCTTCCAGCGATCGCAGCAGGATAGGTAACAGAGAAAGCACCGGAATGATGCGCCCACCCGAGCCACGGGTAACTTCCCCGGCAACCGGGGGAAACAGCACTACGTGCAACATCACGCGATCGTAAGCCCGGTCCCCCGCATGAGCATGTAAGTCCCAATCCTTCATGCGGAGGTGCACCTCGATATCGCCCGCAACCTCCAGGCCGCCGTCGAATCTAAGCCGTGCCCCTAAGAAATCCGGTCCGCCAAGGCGATTCCAACGTCCCGGATGTATCAATTGCAGTGCCATGCCCTCTGCCGTCCGGGCACCCAACCTTTCAAATTCACCGCGCAACCATATTTTTTGCAGCAGTTTCTCTGGGAATACATAGGCCCCATAGAGCCCCTGCACTTCGGCAACGACGGTATCGGAGCAAGGGGTGCGCAACTGCATTCGCTCTTGTTTGTATCGCGGCGAGGCTCTGGCCAAGTCCAAGTGATCGTCCCCTTTAAAATGGGTATCGCCTGTGCATTTTGCACGGCGTATCTTTTTGTTACTTACGTTAAACTGGGCAATCACCCCGGCCAACGCGCCGTCAGGGCGGTGATTCGTGAAGCACTTGCGCATCGACTTCGCGTCATTTTGAGTGCCCAAAGTCGTCTCCACGTCTGGAGCGCCTCCGTTTTTCGCAATAACGTTGCTTCGAGTCTCGCCCCTTGAAGCGCCAAAGGGTGCGCTTTTCTTCGAACTTTACCTCGACCGTCTGCCTCCGGCTTAGAAATACCAGGCCGCAGCCTTAGGAAAGCTTCAATCGGCTTGCAGGCTTCTCGGCGGCCATTCAATTTTCCCGGACTGGGGTGAGTTCAAGCGGGCTTAGGAAGCGTAGTTGCACCAGCTCCCTTCGCCTGCCACGACTTGCCACCGGTATCATTGGAGACCTGAGCGTATTGGCTTTTCAGGTGCACTTTTCGCAGGGAGTCGGAGTTAACGGAGAGGTGGCAGAGTGGTCTATCGCGGCGGTCTTGAAAACCGCTGGGCCGAAAGGTCCCGGGGGTTCGAATCCCTCCCTCTCCGCCAATTTACTCGGGGCAAACGTCGGGACCGATGCGAGAATCTTGCGCAATTACGCCTTGGCAGCCGCCCGGCGTAAACGGTCATTTATCGCGGCAGCCATCCCCTCTTTC
>CAIJFT010000327.1 GCA_903820035.1 uncultured Opitutia bacterium | reverse complement strand
GTTGCGCTGGGTGAAGAGCGTGAGGTCCGCCGGACCGGTCTCCTTGTCCGAAACCAACGCCTCGTCGCGCAGCTCGCACCGCTCCCGGCCCTCGAGGGCGGACGCATAGCGCGGGGCGGCGCGATCGGCGAGATTGCCGATGACGTAGCTGCTGCCGCTGAGCACGACGCGGGAGTCGTCGCCGTGCACCGACAGCGGCAAACCCGGCGCCGCGGTGCGGGCGAGGTTGGAGCAGATCACGCTGTCGCGCAGTTCGAGCCGCCCCGTGACGTCCAGCGCGCTGCCGCTGGCGCCGGACGCGTTGAAATAAAAATTGCAGCGCTCCAGCCGGGCCGCGCCCGCGGCGGTACTCAGGATCAGCGCGCCGCCCCCGCGCGGACCGTCGGCGATATTGCCGTTGAGAATGCCGTCGATCCAGTCGACGCCCGACGTGGCGTCGATGAAGAGTCCGCCGCCCCCCGCCCCGCCGGTGGCGTGATTGTCGGCGAGTTGCACATTGCGCAGCTGCGGCCGGCTGCCGGCAAGCAGGCTCAGGCCGGCGCCGGGACGGGGCGAGACGTTGCCGGCGATCCGGCAGTTCGCGAGCACCACGCTCGCCGGACAGCCGCGCAAGGTGACGCCGGGGGCGCCGTCGGCACCGGTGAAGGTGAAGCCGTCGAGGCGCACGTCGTGCGCGCCGGACACCTCGACGACGCTGGCGCCGGGGCGGGCGATCCGCAGCACGGTCTCGCGGGCGAAGTTGATCGCGCGACGTTCGTCGGGCGAGGTCTCGGTGCCGGCGAAACCGCCGTAGAGCGTGAGGCCGGAGGGGATACGCGCGGTCCCCCCAAGCCCGATCGTGCCGGCCCTGACCCAGATTTCGTCTCCCGCGCGGGCGGCGGCCAGCGCGGGCGCAAGCGCCGGCAGCGCGCGGCTCCAGCTTGTGCCGTCGCCGTCGGGAGCAGCCGCGGTGGCGACGAACCACGTCTTGGCCATCGCGGGTGCGGCGAGGAGCAGGCAGGCCGCGATTCCGCCCCGGAGGCGTCGGCCCGCACTCGAGGAGCGCGCCGTCATCGGTCAGCGCGCGGCGGCCACCGCGAAGGTCTGCCCGGCGGTCGCGGTGAACGTGAGCACCTGATCGGAGCCGTCCGCGCGGCTGTGTTGGGTGCCGATCTGGAACGGCGTACGGGCGCGGATGACGCACGGGCCGTTCTGCCGCGCCTGCACCGTTGCGGTCGCTAGCGCACCGTCATGCCACGTGAGGCCGACGGTGAAACCGCCGCGCGCGCGAAGACCGGACACCGATCCCTGTTTCCACGCCGGAGGGAGCGCCGGCAGCAGATCAATTTCGTAAGCCTGCCCCGGGGCGATCGACGCCGCGTGGCTCTGCAGGAGCATCTCGGCGATGGCGGCGGTGGTGGCGAAGTTGCCGTCGATTTGAAAACACTGCGTCGTGCCGCCGAGCCGCGGGTGGGCGTCCATCAGGTTGGTGAACGTCGTGCGCTCGAGCTGGAGGCGGAGTTGTTCGTGGGCGAGCGCGCCGTCGCCGAGCCGGGCCGCGAGGTTGATGGCCCAGCCGCGGGCCCAGCCGGTCCACCCGCCGTTGTGTTCGAGCCGGCGGAGCAGCGCCTTTTTCGCTGCGGCGGCGAGCTCGGGCGTCGCACGTGGCGTGAGCTCGTCGCCGGGATAGAGCGGGTAAAGGTGCGAGAGGTGGCGGTGGCCGGGCTCGGTCTCGCCGTAGTCGGTGCGCCACTCCAGCAAGCGGCCGTCGGAACCGATCGGGTAGGGCGCGAGCGCGGCCAGTTTGCTTTTGAGCTCGTCGCGGAACGCCACGTCGGTGCCGAGCGCCTCGGCGGCGCGGAGGCAGTTGCGGAAGACGTCGCGGCAGATCGCCATGCTCATCGTGACGCCGAGTTCGAGGTGCGCCGGCTTGCCGTCGGCGGGGTCGCGGAAGCGGTTTTCCGGTGAATAGCTCGGGGCCGTGACGAGCTGGCCGGTGCGCGGGTCCTTGACGAGGGTGTCGAGGTAGAAGAGCGCACACTCCTTCATGAACGGGTAGGCTTGCTGCGCGAGGAAGTCCCGGTCGCCGCTGAACTCATAGTGCTCCCAGAAATGCCGGGCGAGCCAGGCGGAAAAGTCCGGCCAGCCGCCCTCGGAGTTTTTTGGCCCCCAGTTGGTCATCGCGTGGAGCACCAGCCCTCGTGCGCCGTAGGCCACCCGGGCGGAGTCGCGGCCGGCCGGCACGAAGGACGCGATGAGATCGAGCAGCGCGGTGTGGCACTCGGCGAGGTTGGTGGTCTCGACGGGCCAGTAGTTCATCTCGACGTTGATGTCCGACGTGTGTTGACCGAACCACACGGGGAACAGGCTGTCGTTCCACAGTCCCTGCAGTGCGGGCGGCAACGTGCCCGGGCGCGACGAGGCGATCATCAGGTAGCGGCCATACTGGAAGTGCAGCGCGAAGAGGTCGGGGTCGCGGTCCTTGGCCTGGTCGACGCGGTTGTCCCGTGCACCCCACATCTGGGACCAGATGCGGCGGTTGGTCGGCATGTCGGCCGAGCGCGTGCGGCCGAGATCGAGTTGGACGCGGCGGAAGAGCGCCTGGTGGTCGGCGAGGTGGGAGGAGCGGAGGGTGGCGAAGTCGAGCGCCGCGGCCCGGTCGAGATCCTGCGCCGCCCGCACCGCCGGATCCGCGCCGCGGAAGTCCGTGCCGACGGTCATGAGGATGACCGCGCTGGTGGCACCGGTGACGCGGAAGCCGTCGGTCGTCGGCGTGAGGGTGCCGCCGTCGAGGCGGACTTCGAAGCGCGCGTCGAATTTTACGCCGTCGGGATGGCCGCGTCCGCGCCAGGCGAAACGGGTGCCGCCGAGGTGCGTCCAGGTCGGACGCGGGGGCGTGGTGACGCTTTCGATCTTGGCGCCGAGCTCGGCGTCGTAGCGGTACATGTCGTCCTTCACGTCGCGGCGGTAGTCGAGGGCGGCGGTGAACGAGAGCGCTCCGGCGCGGTCGGCGGCGAGACGGGTGACGAGGGCGTTGGCTGGGAAACTGGAGAAAACCTCCCGCGTAAACGTCGCGCCGCCCGCCGTGTAGCGGGTGGTGGCGACGGCGGTGTCGAGGTTGAGTTCGCGCCGGTAGTTTTCCTCGCGGGCCGGGCCGTGCTCGAAGTGCAGAAAGAGATCGCCGAGCGGCTGGTAGACGTGGCGCGCGGTTGACGTGCCGGGAATCGCCTGCGGCTCGCCGAGTTTGAGCGCGCGTTTTTCGGCGTCGGTGAGTTTCAGGTCGTCGGCCTCGTGGAATTTCCCGGCGGAAATGAGTTCGCTCTGGCGGCGGAGTTTTTCGCGGAACGTGGGGTCCGCCACCTTGGGCGTTGGCTGGCCCGACCAAATCGTCTCCTCGTTCAGCTGGATCTGGTCGCGGTGGACGCCGCCGTAGACCATGGCGCCGATCCGGCCATTGCCGACGGGCAGCGCCTCCTCCCAGTACTGCGCGGGGCGATCATACCACAGCAACCAGCGGTTGGCGGCGGCGTCGGCACCGAGCGCCGCGAGCGTTGACCAGACGAAGAGACCGACCGAAGCGAAGCGGCGGGGGTTCATGGGGTAGGAACAGTCCAGTGGTAATTCCGCCGCGGGGAAAGCCCCGAGGCGGTCAATCGTTGACCCCCTACCGTCAACGATTGAGCAAGCGCCGCGTTGGCGCTCGCGCCGGGCGCGCGTATTGCCCAAGGGTCATTCTCCCTCGGTCTCAACGTATGAAAAGCCTGTCCGGTGTTCTCCTGTCCCGTCCCTGCCGTCGCCCGCGCGTCGCCGCCCTCTTGACCTGCGTGTTGGCGCAGTTCGGGGCTTTGTTCGCTTTGGGCCAGGCCGCCGTGCCGGCCGTGCCCAAGCCGGAGGAGACCGTCGTGCTCTCGCCGTTTCAGGTGCTGGCCGACGCCACCGATACCTACGACGCCACCAATACGAACTCCATCACGGGCACGAAGACCTCGTTGAACAAGACACCGCTCGATGCGCGGGTCTTCAACCGCACGATGATGGACGAAATGGACATCATCGACGTCGCCGCGATGCTCTCGTCCTTCGGCGGCCTCGGCGTGCCGATGTTCAGCGCCGGCACCGAGGACCAGCGCGGCATGCAGGAGGGTGATACCCTTGACTACAAGAGCATGACGAGCCGCGGGCTCACGATCAGCAACCCGCGCCGCGATGGCTTTCTCCGCTCCGACACCTCGTTGATGGACTCCTTCGATGTCGAGAGCGCCGAGGCCCTGCAGGGTTCGAACTCGCTGCTCTTCGGTTCCGGCGACGCCGGCGGCGTGGTGAACATCAACTCCAAGCGCGCGCGCTTCCGCCAGAATTTCGCGAAGCTCACGAGCCGCTTCGACTCCGAGGGTTCCGAACGCTACACGGCCGATCTCAACGTCGGCACGAAACTCGTCGGCGTCCGCGTCAACGCCGTGAAGGGCCGCGACCGCTTCGACCGTCCGATCATCTCGCTCAAACCCGAGGGCCTGCAGCTCGCCGGTGGCATCCAGCCGGTCCGCTGGCTCGGCATTTTTGGCGACTACCGGCACTTCAAGCGCGACCACATCCGCCCGAGCAATGCCACCGTGCGCGTCCCGACGTCGTTCCGCCTGAGCAACGGCGAGGTCATGGACCAGCAGCTCTCGCGCTACATCACCGGCCTCGGCGGCTCGGCGCTGATCAACGACTTCATCACGCTGAAGAACCAGGACTCGCTCACCGGCGTCTACACGCGCCACTATTACGACAACACCTCGAAGGGCCTCACGGTCGAGCTCACGCCGTCGCCCGACTACGCGCTGCAGTTCCGTTACGGTCACGACGACCGCATGAACAACACGACCGCGCCGTCTAGCACGTCGGTGTTTCACCCGGACGCCCCCGGCAATCTCTACCGTGACGAGAACGGCGTGCTGAAGCACGTGTGGGCGATGAACACCTCGCTCAACGTCGGTCCCTCCTCGCAGGGCACGCGCGGCTACAAGTTCACCGGCGTGGCCCATCGCGACCTCGGCCGCTGGGGCGACCACCGGTTCAATGGGTTTTACTCCAATCAGGAGTCCTGGAATTCGCAGTTTTCAGTGCGCTTCTACGAACTCGATGCGACTGGCAACGTGATCCAGAACCCCGCTCTCATCACCAACACCGAGTCCGGTCGCACCGTGATGCCCGCGATCTGGATGCCGGTTTTCCCCGAATCGCTCGTCGGCAACATCCCCTGGCCCGCCACCGAACTTGTTCATCCCAACGGCAAGCGTTACCGCCTCGTCAACCAGGTGCTCGAGCACGCCGTGCCCGCCACCGCCAATAACCCGCTCGGTCTCTCCGGCCCGATCAATCCTGCGACCGGCCAGACCTCGGCCAACTACGTCAAGGACGACACCAACGAGGAGAGTTACGGCTTCAGCCTGTTCAGCTCGTGGTGGAAAGGCCGCATCGACACGATGGCCGGCTTCCGGTTCGAGACCGCCGACACCGTGCGCACGACGACCAACGTCGCCCGCGGCCCGATCGATTACAACAGCACCACGCTTGGCGCCGTCTTCGACACGCCGGTCAAGGGCATCCGCGGCTACGCGTCGTACGCGACCAACGCGAAGATCAACTTCGGGACCGACACCGACCTCTACAACAACCCGCTGCCGATTGGCAAAGGCGTCAGCCGCGAGGCCGGTCTCAAGTTCTCGCTCTGGGATCACCGGCTCTCCGGCAATTTCACCTACTACATCAGCGAGGCGAAGAACTTCACCGGCACGCTTGGCACGGTGCGCGACGACGTTGACCCCGCCGGCATCAACGGCCGCAACGGCGGCCAGGGTTACACCTACAATAAGAAGTCCGACGGCCTCAGCGCGGCGCTCTCCGCGCGGCTGTTGTCATGGTGGCAGGTGACGCTCAGCTACACGCAGGCCAACGGCTCCGAGCGCAGCAGCGTGAAGTTGCCCGTGCTCTACAACGACGAGTTCAACACCACGACCGTCGGCGGCGCCCAGGTCGTCGCCGTCAAAGGCGCGGGCGGCACGCTCACGCCGCTCACGGTTCGCAGCGTACCGGCCAGCGCGACGTCCGCGCCGGTGCCGCTGACCGTCGCGATGTTGCGCGACCGCGCCAGTCCGTATTACGCCACGCTGGATCCCGACTCCGGCCTGATCACCAACGCCCAGCAGATCGGCCTGCTCACCACCGGCGTCGGCACCGGCCGCACCGGCCTACCGATCTCGAGCCACCAGCTCGGCTTCGTGCCGCCGACCGACACCATCATCGTGCGTCAGGCCGGCGAAAGCACCACGGGTTATCCCGAGGATGCGTTCAGCCTCATCAACCGTTTCCAAGTCCGTGATGGCCGGCTGCGGGGCACGGTCTTCGGTCTCGCGACGATCTATCAGGCTGGCATCCGCGGCTACAATTACACCGATGCCGCCGACGGCGGGAAGCGGAAGATTTTCTATTACCCCGACCAGATTCTGAACAACGTCTTCGCCGTCTACAGCTTCAAGCTCGCCCAGCGTTACCGTGTCTCGCTGCAGGCGAACGTGGCCAACGTTCTCGACGCACAGAAGGTCGTTGCGCTCCCGCGCAGCACGACCGGCGCCACGCGCTACTTCGCGTACCAGTACGCGCCGCGCAAGGTGTCGTTCACGGCGTCGGTCGGCTTCTAACGTCATCACCCTCGCCGTGCCCCCGGTCCCGCGCTTCCCTCCGTTCTCCCGCCTGCGTCGCGCGGTCGGCGCCGTTGCGTTGGGGCTATTTTTCGTCGCCGCCGGTTTCGGGGCCGAAGGTGCGCCGCGCCGCAACGGGCAATTCCAACCCGGGCAACCGTGGCCCGATGCGCAGGGCGTGCACCTGAACGCCCACGGTTTTTGCATTCTGGATTTTGGCGGCCGGCATTACTGGTACGGTGCGCACAAGATCGCGGGTAAAACCGAGGCCGAGAAAAACGAGGCCGGCGTCCGCGGCTACGTCAGTGACGATTTGCTCAACTGGCAGGACGCGGGGCTTGTCTTGGATGTCTTCGCGCCGGGTGCGCATGCCGAGCTGGCCGACGCCTCCATTCTCGACCGGCCCAAGGTGATCTTCCACGCCGCCACGAAGAAATTCATCCTCTACTTCAAACTCTACCCGCCCAAGGCGCAGGGCGGAAAGACCGGGACGGATTACGCCTACGTCGGGGTTGCGACGGCGACGCAGCCGACGGGACCGTTTGTTTATCAGGGACGTTTTCTCGGCGGCGGCAGTCCGTTTGGCACGGGTGATTTCACGATTTTTGCCGACACCGACGGGGCGGTGTACCACCTCGGCGTGCGCAAGCCGGATAAAGCGCATGTCTGCGGTCGCCTGGCCGAAGACGGGCTGCGGCCCGCCGGTGATTACGTGGAGCTGCCTGGCATTACCCACGCGACCGAAGCGCCGGCGCTGTTTCGCCGCGGCGACAAGATCTACGTCCTCGGTTCCGGCAGCAGCGGCTGGGCGCCCAACGCCGCCCGCATGTTCGTCGCCGACAAGGTCACTGGTCCGTATCAGGACCTCGGCAATCCCGTCCGCGGCGTAAATCCGCACAACCAGCTCGGTCCCGAAAAGACCTTCGGCGGGCAGAGCACGTTTGTGTATCCCGTGCCGGGCCGCCGCGATGCCTGGATCGCGATGTTCGACATCAATCAGCCGCAGGATCCGATCACGTCGGGTTACATTTGGCTGCCGATTGAATTCGAGGGCGACCGCCCGGTCATCCGCTGGCGCAATCGATGGGACCTCTCGGTATTTTCTGCCAAATGAACACGCATCCGTTTTCGCTCCTCGGTTGGTTGCTCGCGGCGCTACTGCTTTCGCCCCTCTCCGCGCAGCCGATCGCCAACGACCGTTACACCGTAGTGCCGGCGGCGGACGGTGCCGTGCAACTCACCGCGAAGGACGCCGGCACCTGGACCTTCCGCGGCGACTTTGTCGTGCTCCAGACCGCGGCCGATCCGAAGCCCGCGATGCGGCCGGGCGGTATTCCGCATGTGGCGTACAACGTCATCACCTGGCAAACGCCGGCGGCGCCGGGCGGGGCCGCGCTGAAGACCGTCAAGCGTTCCGCGGCGCAGGGCGGCGACGGCTTTGACGAGAAGATCCTCGACGGTGACACGCAGCAGCGCACGGCCGACGTGTTTGCCGCCGCCCCGCTCACCCGCGTGCGGGCCACCGCGGTCACGCGCGAAGGCACCGCGCTCCGCTTCACGTTTGCCGAGCAGTCCGACTTCGCCCTCGGCGCCACGCTGACGCTGCCCGCGGGCGAGGCCGAGCCGCTGCTCACGTTTACCCTCACGCCGAAACGTCCGGCGTGGTTCTCGGTCGGCTACGTCGGCGCGCCGGCCTTTGCCCCGGCGGAACTCGCCGAGAACTGGCAGCCGTTTATCTGGCAGGAAAAACGTTTCCCCGACCGGTCCTACCTCACGCCTGCCTTCGAGTGCTCGCTGCCCGCCACCTTAGCCCGGAAGGGCAACGTCACCCTCGGTGTCGTCGCCGATGCCGATGAACTTCCTTTTTCCCCACTGCCGCTGCTGGAGAACAGCCGCTTCGGCGTCGCGTTGCGCAACCAGGCCGGCGCGGCCCAGCCGATGGTGTTTGCGCCGATGCTCGGCGGGGCTGAATCGCGGCGCGCGGCGGGGCAGGCCTTCACGTTCAAGGTCCGCCTCTTCGCCGGCACCGGCGACGTCACCACCGCGTACGAAACGCTCGCCCGCCGGCTCTACGGTTTCCGCGACCACCGCCGCAACGCCATCGCGTCGCTCAACGAGACCCTCGACAACATGATCGACTACGGGATGAGCCGCTACAGCTGGTTCATCGAGGAACTGAAGGGCTGCTCGTATTCGACCGACGTCCCTGGAGCGGTGAAGAACGTCTCCTCGCTCAATCCGCTCAACCTCGCGCTCGTCACCGACGACGAGGAAATCTTCCGGAAGCGCGCGTACCCGATCGTCGAGTTCATGCTGTCCCGTGAGAAATTTCTCTTCTCCCTCGATCCGAAGCAAAAAATCCAGAGTCCTTCCCGCGCCCTGCTCGGCCCCTGCGCGCCGGTCAGCGAACTCGCCACGCTTTACGGCATTACGCACGGCGCCTCGCCGGTTCTCCGGCAGTTCGCCGAGCGCATGCTCGGAAAAAAGCGCACGCTCAACCTCGACGACGTCGCCGAAGGCGGCACCTGGCCCAACCAGCTCGCGCTCTACCGTGAGACGGGCGAGGCGCGGTTCCTGGCCGCCGCGCGGCGTGGCGCCGACGCGTACTTGGTCGAGCGCATGGCCAAGCCGGCCGCCGACTTCAACACGCCCGGACTCTTCTTCTGGATCGGCTACGCGCCAAAGTGGATCGACCTGTTTCAGCTCTACGAGTCGACGAACGACCGCCGCTATCTCGACGCCGCCCGGCAGGGTGCCCGGCAGTACACGATGTTCACCTGGATGGCCCCGCGGATTCCCGACGAAGACGTGACGGTGAATCCCGGCGGCCGCGCGCCGGTCTACTGGTATCTCAAGAGCAAGGGCCATGCGCCCATGTTCGCCCCGGAGGAAAAAGTCCCGGCCTGGCGGCTCTCCGAGATCGGCCTCACGCCCGAGTCGTCGGGCACGATGGCCGGCCACCGCGGCATTTTCATGGCGAACTACGCGCCGTGGATGTTGCGGATCGCGGCGCTGACCGGCGACCAACTCCTCCACGATGTTGCGCGTTCCGCCGTCGTCGGCCGGTACCGGAATTTTCCGGGTTACCACATCAACACCGCGCGCACCACGATCTACGAGCGGGCCGACTATCCGCTGCGCGACCACAAGGAGCTCAGCGTGAATTCATTTCACTACAACCACATCTGGCCGCACATGAGCATCCTGCTCGACTTCCTGGTCACCGACACCGCGGCGCGCTCCGGCGGGAAGATCGATTTTCCCGCCCACTTCATCGAGGGCTACGCGTATCTGCAGAACAAATTCTACGGCGATCGCCCGGGAAAATTCTTCGGGCGCGAGGACGCCGTCCTCTGGCTGCCGCGCCGGTTCGTGAAATCGGGCTCGGTGGAACTCAACACCCTCGTCGCCCGCGGACGCGACCGGCTCTACCTCGCGTTCACCAACCAGTCGCCCGAGCCCGTGACGACCGAGATCACGCTCAACGCGGCGATCCTGCCGCAGTTGGCGGGCAAGACGTACCGCACGCGGGTATTGCAAGACGGCGCGGCGGGCGAACTCCGCGACGGCCGTCTCACGGTCACCGTGCCGGCGATGGGGCTCACCGCGGTTGAGGTCGAGGGACTCGTGGTCACGCCGAAGTTTCAGGACCGCCTGGTC
>CAIJFT010000326.1 GCA_903820035.1 uncultured Opitutia bacterium | reverse complement strand
CGGCGATGGTCGCGCCGCGCTGGCGAAGAACGGCGTCGGTCTGCAGAAGAATTTCCAGCTGCTCTACCATCCCAACGGTTCGCGGCGGGAGGCGGAGAAGATGACGACCTTTCTCGGTCAGCCGGTCCAGTCGGTGCCGACGGCTTAAGTTCCGTATAACATATTTCAAGTGCTTCACTGGAGGCGTGTTATGAGCTGCTAGTGAATAACTAGCGTAAGAAGTGGACTGGAGTTAACCCCCAGTTCACTTTCCATTTCTGGAAACGATTGAGACGTGGCATTCGCCCTGTGACCAAAGGTCGAACTGCTTGACTCTCACCCGATCTTTGCGGCGGAGACCTTTTGTTTCCGACCACGCTTCGATGGGGTTACCCGTCAGTCTCTGTTGAAGTTCATCCAGTCGATGCCGTCGCCGGCGTCGGGCATTTTGGTGATGTAGCGGATCCAGCCGTCGTCGATCTCGTGCGAGACATGAATCTCACGGTGACCGAAGCGGGTTTTGATCCATTCGCGGCGAATCAAAGACTCTGCCTGTAGGGAATTGTTTGGTACGGGCGATTCAAGTGCCAGGTGGTAGTGGAGACGCCCGCTGGACGAGCATTCCAGCATCGGAATCACTCGAAGTCGTGTGCCGAACCGCGTGAATGCTTTGCCGTACCGCTCGCGATTCAGGCAATTCAGGAATTGCCGCAGGTTCTGTGCGGCACCGATGGCGTCGAGTCTGCCGCCATTGTCGCCCTGCTTGAGGGTGAGTGTGACGCCGAGGCAATCGAGCAACGGGAAGTCGCTCACGAACGCGCGAAGCGATTCTCGGGTCTTTTCGGGGTCTTGTGCGAGGGTAGGCATGGGCGTGCGTAAATCACTAGTATTTATGCATTCCGACGCCTCCGGAGTGCGGTATTTAGGCGAAAAATGGCATATTCAAAACCCTAATGAACAGGTTCTTACGGCGTATCGAAAGACCGCACTTCTATTTGCCGAACGTAGATTAAAATACGTTATACGGAACTCAGAACGTCCCGACCACGTGGATTTATCGCGATGGCAAGCTGCGCTACGCGCTGAATTACGGCGAAGTGCGGTTTCCGATTTTGCAGCAACTGGTCGAGGACGCGGTCGAGTCGTGGGACCGGTGAAGAGCTCGGTAACCACGAAACACATCGAAGCGGACAGGGCAGGGGGCCGGCGGAACACAGGGAACGCACCGAACCGGAAGAGGGTGTCGGGGGTCCGCGTATTCTCTCCGCTCTCTCCGGCCTTCCTGTCCAATGGTCCGGTAGCACCGCGTGTATGCGCGCAATGTCCTGCGTGGCGGACTCGTGTCCGCGTTTTGAACGCAGCCTTGTCTCGCGCGGGGGATTGTGAGCCACTTACGCGTTTCGCAAGCCCTCCCTCCGTCCATGTCCGCCATCAACCGCTTCTTGCTGGAAAATAACCTGCGCATCGCGACGAATCCGTGCGTGAGCCCGGACTTCTGCCTCGATTGGCAGGCGCTGGGCGACCAGCTGCGCGCGGGCAAATGGCTCAAGGTTTATGCCAAGAGCCGCTTTGAGACGAAGGCCGGGGCGTTTACGCTGCTGGAGAGCACCAACGGCGACTGCGCGTGGCGGCTCCAGGGCACGACCGAGGCGTTGCACGACGGCATCGAGCTCTCCGACGGCACGCAGGCGTTTCCCGCGACATTTGCGAATCTCCTCCGGCTGAAGAACCTCGTGCAGGAGCACCATCCCGAGTCGACGATCTTCCCGACGGCGGCGGAGCAGCTCGGGCGCAGCACACTCGGCATCGGCGCGCGGTTTACGACGCTGCATTGGCCGGCGGTCGATTGGGCGATGAGCGCGCTGAGCCTCGGCGTGACGGCGAACCAGAATTCGATCCCGCGCGAACTCGTTTACGACGTCGACGTGATGCTCGCGGGCAAGCTCGACTCCGTGCCCTTCCCGTTCATCGGCACCAACGTGCCCGAGGGGCACCAGGGCCAAAGCGTCGAGGGCATGAGCCACGGTTGCGTGCTGGCGAAGCTGAAGACCGGCTTCCACCGCCGTGGCATCGCCTGGAGCTTTAACGCCGACCACCAGCCGATCGGCGGCAAGTTCGACGGCCGCGAGGACGCGCTCGTCGCCGGATGTGTGTTCGCCAGCTACATCACCTTCGATCTCTCCCCGGAACTGGCGCAAACGAAGGTGGCGGATGACGCCGCCGCGTGGGTGGTCGCGAATGTCCCGGCGGCGCTCGTCGCGACGGTGAAGGCCCGCGTGGCCGCCGCGGGGCTCACGCTCAACGAGACCGACTTCGCCAAGCTCCTCGCCTACGTCTGGCCCTCGTTGCAGAAGATGAAGCGCCGCGACGAGAAGTACGCGGCGGCGCGCGCGAAGCTGTTCACCACCGCCGTCGGTCGCGCCTACCTCCGCGAGTTGTCGATCGACGAGCTGCCCGGCCTGACCACGCCGGAGACGACCGCGATCATGCTGTCCCTCTGTGAGGCGCTTGGGATGAAGATCCATTTCGTCGCCCCGGCTTTCGGCTTTCAGAAGAACATGCCCTATCCCGACAACGCCGCGTTGCGCGGCCTGATCGAGAAACAGTGGGGCGTATGCCGCCCGTTCGGCGCGAGCATCGGCTTCCACTCCGGCTCCGGCAAATCCGCCGAGAACTACCAGGTGATGGGCCAGGTCACCGGCGGCCGTCTCGAAATTAAGACGAGCGGACGCTACACCTACGAGATGGGCCGCGCGCTGTTCGCGTCGAAGCACACCGCCGACCAAGCCCTGTGGCGCGACTGGTACACGTTCACCCTCGAGCTCGCACTTGCCGGCGCGTACAGCGCCGACGTTACAGAGCAGAAGATGGCGCGCGTGTTCATCGCCGATGCGCTCGCGAAGACGGGCCGCAGCACCGAGGTGTTTGCGGACCCGGCCGCCACGCGCGCCGCGCTCGAGTCGCTCGAAGCGAGTCCGGAGCACATGTTCTGGTTCGAGTACAACTTCCTCTACGTCCTCGCCGGCGGCGGCAAGGCGGCGAAGGCCGCGCTCGGCGACCACACCCCGGCCGGTTACGTGCAGCGGGCCCGGTTCTACAGCATCAGCGACGAGGGCCGGCTCAATTTCGCCCGCAACATCGCCAGTTACATTGTGTTCCTCGCCGAGAACACCGGCCTGGCCACCGCCGCGACGTGTGCCGGGGCCCGGGCGCTGCTCGCGCGCTACCTCACGCTCGATGAAATGCTGAACGATATCTCCAAGTAAGCGTCTAATCCGGTTCCGCGATCATTCCGCCTTAGCCCTTTTTTCCCATGGCCAAACCCTTCATCCACGACGACTTTCTCCTCGGCACCAAGCAGGCGCGCGAGCTCTACCACCGTTTCGCGAAGGATGAGCCGATCTACGACTACCACTGCCACCTGCCGCCCGACCTGATCGCGCAGAACCACCAGTTCGCGGATCTCACCGAACTCTGGCTGGGCGGCGATCACTACAAGTGGCGCGCGATGCGCACCAACGGCGTGAAGGAGCACTTTATCACCGGCGGCGCCACGCCCCGGGAGAAGTTCCAAGCCTGGGCCGAGACCGTTCCGCACACGCTGCGCAACCCGCTCCACCACTGGTCGGCGCTCGAGCTGAAGGCCTACTTCGGCGTCACCGAGCTCCTCGATGGCAAGTCCGCGGAAAAGATCTGGAAGAAAGCCAACGCCAAGCTCGCGAAGGTCCGGGTGCACGACCTGATCAACGACTCCAAGGTCGCGGTCATCTGCACGACCGACGATCCGGCCGACACGCTCGACCACCACCGCGCGATCCGTAACAATCCGGGCAAGCTCAAGGCCCGGGTTTATCCCGCCTTCCGGCCCGACAAGGCCCTCGCCGTGACGAACCCGGCCGGCTTCAACCCGTGGGTCGACCGTCTCGCCACCGCCGCGAACTGGGCGAACGGCATCAAGACCTTCGACGACCTGCTCGGCGCGCTCAAGAAGCGCCACGAAGACTTTCACGCCGCGGGCTGCCGCGTCTCCGACCACGGATTGGAAAGCGCGTTGTCCGAGCCCTGCACGCACGCGCAGGCGAAGATGGTCTTCGACGCCGTGCGCAGCGGTCGCGCGGCCACGACCGAAGAGGCAAACCGCTACGGCTCGTATTTGATGCTCGAATTCGGGCGCTGGGATGCGGCCCGTGGCTGGACCAAGCAGCTCCACCTCGGCGCGCTCCGGAACAACAACCAGCGCCTCCTCACGAAGCTCGGCCCTGACACCGGCTTTGATTCCATCGGTGATTTTCCGCAGGCGGTCGCGTTGTCGCGCTACCTCAACACGCTGGACTCCACGGACCAGCTGCCGCGCACGATTCTCTACAACAACAACCCGAACGACAATTACGTGCTCGGAACGATGATCGGTAACTTCCAGGACGGCTCGATTCCCGGCAAGGTGCAGTTCGGCTCCGGCTGGTGGTTCCTCGACCAGAAGGAAGGCATGGAGTGGCAGATCAACGCGCTCTCCAACCTTGGTCTGCTGTCGCGCTTCGTCGGCATGATCACCGACTCGCGTTCGTTCGTGAGCTACCCGCGCCACGAGTACTTCCGCCGTACGCTCTGCAACCTGCTCGGCAATGACATGGCCCGCGGGGAGATTCCGTCCGATTACAAGCTCGTCGGCAGCCTCGTGCGCAACGTGTGCTTCGCCAACGCCCGCGACTACTTCGGCCTCGAACTCGCGCCGCAGTTTGCCGCGAAGCGCTGAGGCACGGGCGCGCCCACGCGCCGTTGAAAGTTCCACGTTGAAGGTTGAAAGACTCGGACCGGGCAACGCTCGCACTTTCAACCTTCAACGTTCGCGTTTTAACTGACCGCGCCCGCTGGTCAGGCCCCCTGCTTCGCAACCCGACGGTCCTCCCCTAAAAACCCTTCTCATGAGCTCCCCCCGCCCCGTCGCCCCCGCTGCGTCCACTGCTCCCTCGACCAGCTATCGCTGGATCGTCTGTGCGCTGCTGTTTTTCGCGACGACGATCAACTACATCGATCGGCAGATCCTCGCGCTGATCAAACCCATCCTCGACGAGCAGCTGCATTGGACGAATGAGCAGTTTGGTCTGACGAACGCGTTTTTCCAGCTGTCGTATGCGGTCAGCCTGCTGATCTTCGGGTGGCTGGTGGATAAGTTCGGCACGAAGATCGGCTATGCCGTTTCGATCGCGGCGTGGAGTCTGGCGGCCATCGGCCACGCGCTGGTGAACACGATCAGCGGCTTCTACGTCGCGCGGGTGATGCTCGGTCTCGGTGAAGGCGGCAATTTCCCGTCGGCGATCAAGGCCGTTGCGCTCTGGTTCCCGAAGCGGGAGCGCGCCACTGCGACCGCAATCTTCAACTCCGGCACCAATGTCGGCGCCATCGTCGCGCCGCTGGCGGTGCCCGCCATTGCGCTCAACCTCGGCTGGCACTGGGCGTTCATCTTCGCCGGCATCGCGGGCTTCGTGTGGCTGTTCTTCTGGATCCCGTTCTACAACGTCCCGGAGAAAATCAAGGCGACGAACGCCGCCGAGCTGGAGCACATCCGCAGCGACCGCGACGACACCAGCCGCGACGGCGAAAAAGTGTCGTGGCTCGGGTTGCTCAGCTACCGGCAGACGTGGGCGTTTGTGGTGGCGAAGGCGCTCACCGATCCGGTGTGGTGGTTCTTCCTCACGTGGCTGCCCGACTTCTTCAAGCAGACGCGGCACCTCGATATCAAGCAGAGCGGATACATGCTGGCGACGATCTACGGCATGGCGACCGTGCTCAGTATTTTCGGCGGCTGGCTCGTCGGCGCTTTGGTGAAGTCCGGCTGGACCGTGACCCGCGCGCGCAAGACCGGCATGTTCGTCTTCGCGTGCTGCGTGATTCCGATTCTTTTCGTGAAGGGCGCCGGCGACTGGACCGCGGTGGTGCTCATCGGCCTGGCCTGTGCCGCGCACCAGGCGTGGTCGGCCAACTTGTTCACGACGGCGTCCGACATGTTCCCGAAGCGCGCCGTGGCGTCGGTCGTCGGCCTCGGTGGCATGGCGGGCTCGGCGGTCGGTTTCCTCTTCCCGATTCTCGCCGGCCGCCTGCTCGACAGCTTCAAGGCGCAGAACAACATCGCCGGGGGTTACGCGGTGCTCTTTGCCTGCTGCGCCGGGGCCTACCTTCTCGCGTTTTTCCTGCAGCACGTGCTCGCGCCGAAATTCGAAATGGTGGAGTTGAAGGCCTGATCCGGGCTCAGGCCGTCGGGCGTGGGTTGCTGAGGGTGGAGCGACGCGCTTATCCCGGGCGGATCCGTAGCCCTGCGGTTGAACGCAGGGACCATGGGCGAAACCTCTATTCCCTGCGCTGACCAGACTGGGCGGGGGGGCTTGTAGGAGTGCGGTCTCCCTGCACGCCTTGACGGCTCGGCGCTGGTTGAAGGCGTGTGCGCTTCACCCGCAGCGCACCGGAAAAATCATGGGGCAATCCATGGGCTCCGCTGGATCGCGCACCAAGCCATTTAACTCGGTTGCGCGGGCGCAGGACCGCGTCTGCGGCGGGGAGTGGTCGGCGGAACGTTGCAAGGGTTCACGCGGGGGGCTCGGAGGAGCGGAGGGCGCGGGGGAGTACCCGGCCCTTCTCTGCGTCTGCTGCGACTCCGCGTGCCGCCAATCGTGGGGAAACCCGGCCCGCCGCCAACTCGCGGGCGCGCGCCGCTGCGCCGTCTGGTGACGCTGGGAGCTGCGGCCATGACGAATGACTCCCTGCGTTCACGCGCAGGGCAACGGGCACGGTGGGGCGCGGCGCGAATATCGGCGCGGCGTCGTCTTCCGGCTCGCCGGCTTTCCGAATCGCGGCCAAATCGTGCGGCTGCGATGCGCGCCCTCGCTTTCTTAAACCGCCCCCTCACGGGTGCGCTGTGGCTGGCACTCACCGGGTCGTTTTTGGTCATCGGTTGGTGGCCGTTAGACCCCTTCCCCCGCAATCGCGTGCGCTGGGCGGGTGGGTCCCCGGGGTTGGACTTTCAGCCGCCCGGAGTCGTCGTCGACGACCAGCTCCTGCCCTGGTCGCCCGCGGGCGCGGAGGCCGGCTTCACGCTTGAGCTCCAGCTCCAGCCGAAGGAGTACCCGCGCGGCGGTACCCCGCACCTTCTCACCGTTCACGACGGAGAGCTCCCGTCGCGGCTGGTGCTTTGCCAGTGGAAGGATCAGCTGATCCTGCGCGTGCCGGATCCGACCCAGCCCCTCGGCTACCGCGAGGCGGCGGCGGATATTCTGCCGCGAAAACCCTGTCTGATCGCCGTCACGTGCAGCCGCGCGGGCACGACCTTCTTCGCCGACGGCCGGCCGGTGACGCGTTATCCTCGCTTCCTCGTGCCGCCGGACTCGCTGCGCGGTCGTCTGTTGCTCGGCGATTCAGCGGACGGAAAACATGCGTGGACCGGCCGGCTTGCCGGGGTAGCGGTGATCCACCGGGCGCTCGATGCCGCCGCAGTCGCTGCCCGGGCCAAGGCCTGGAATGCCCGCGACGCCGTCACGCTCGCCGCGGAGCCGCGACTGGCGGCCCTCTATCTCCTCGACGAGGGGCGGGGGGATCGGGTCGACGACAGCTCATCGGCCCACCACCGGCTCAATCTGGCGGAGACCTACGTCGTGCCGCAACGGACCGTGCTCGAATTCCCGCGGGACCCGGCCGTGCTCTGGCGGAGTCATTATCTACAGGACACGATCCTCAATTTGCTCGGCTTTGTGCCGTTCGGTTTTCTTGCGTTCCGCTACCTGGGATTTCTTCTGCCCCGGCGTCCGGCTCGCGCCGCCCTGCTGGCGCTGCTTGCCGGATCGGCGCTGACGCTGACGATCGAGTTGGTGCAGGTCTGGCTGCCGACCCGGGTCTCATCGGGGACCGATGTCATCCTGAATATCCTCGGGACGATCGTGGGCATCGGGGTTGCCGCGGCGTTCCGCCGGTGGGAAGCGTCGGCCCAAAACGGATGAGTGGCGGGGTGTGATCGGAAGCGCGCTCCAATTCCTTGTGGCGACTCGGGACGGATCCGATGATCCGAATGATACGTAGGGTTTGGAAGGAAGGTCAGTGCGGTGGGCCGGCCTACCGTGGAGAACAGAAAAAGCGGCAAAGCGCTGGCCTGAGACCCCTCGCAAGAAATTGCCGCGTCGCCATCAAGTTTTCAGGGCGGTGACCGATTAAGAGGGGTGCTGGAAAAGTGTCTCATAACGACGACGCGTCGGGATACCGCTGGAGCGGAATCCGATGGAGGCGCGGCGCGATTGGGCGCGATCCGGCGCTATGCGCATCATGAAAATCTCGACCTTAATGTTTCCTTGGCTGTTGGCCGCCTCCCTGGCGATTTCCCCGCGGCTTGCCGCCAACGAAAAGTCCTCCGCGGTCGACCCCGAGACGGCGCTCGCCCAACTCAAGCAGGGGAATTCCCGGTTTGTCGGCAATACGTCGACCCATCCCGATCAGTCGGCCGCGCGCCGCGCCGAGGTGGCCCAAGCTCAACACCCGTTTGCCGTCATTCTGACCTGCGCCGACTCGCGACTCTCGCCCGAGATCATTTTCGACCAAGGCCTGGGCGATCTCTTTGTCATTCGCAACGCCGGCAACCTGCTGGATGACGTCGTGCTGGGTAGCATCGAGTACGCCGTCGAGCACCTGCACGTCTCCCTCGTCATCGTCCTCGGGCACAGCAAGTGCGGCGCCGTGTCGGCCGCCGTCGCGGGAGGTGAAGCCCCCGGTCACCTCAAAGCCATCGTCACCGCCCTGTCGCCGGCGGTTAACATGGCCCAGAAGAAGCCCGGTGATCCGGTTGAAAACACCGTGCGAATCGCCGCCAAACTTTCCGCCGCCGCCCTGGCCGGTAACGAGCCGATCCTCGGCGAGTGGGTGAAAGCCGGGAAGGTCAAGGTCGTGGCCGCCCGCTACGAGCTTACCACCGGCCTCGTCGAATTCATCCCTTGATTAACCCGTGTCCGCGAACCCCTAACCTGTGAGGTCTGTCATGCTCCATCACCAGAAACTCGGAACCAAGCTGATTGGTTCATTCATCATCGTCGCGGCCCTGACCCTCATCCTCGGCTCCCTGGCGATTTTCAACATGCTCAGGGTTAAGCACACGTCGACCGACTTGGCGGTGGAAATTGTCCCCGAGGTTGCCGTGGCCAACGAAATCGAACGCTGGTCGCTCAAAACCATGTACGAGATGCGTGGTTACGCGTTCACGGAGGAAGCGCCGTTCCTCGACAAGGCGCGCGCCAATTTGGGCAAGGTGAAGGAAAACCTGAAGGTCGCGACCGACCACGCCGAAAAATACCAACTCGACGCCCTGCGGACCAACACGAAGCGGGCCACGGAAAAAGCGACCGCGTACGAGCACCTGATCGAAGAGACCGTCAGCATTATTGCAGGGATGGATAAGGATAAGGCCTCGATGAATGCCGCGGCCGCGGCCTTTATGAAGTCCGGGAAGGATTTTATCGAGAGCCAGGACCAGAAGCTCCTCGCCGACCTCAGCCTGCTCGTTGGCGAGAAGATCACCGAGGACAAGATCAAGGAGCGCGTGAAGAAGACGGTCATCGCCAACGAGATCGTCGACCTCGGCAATGCCGTGCGCATCGCGGCGTGGAAGTCGATCGCCGAGCGCGAGCCGAAGGGGGTCGAGGCGGCCGCCAAGAAATTTCCGGAGATCGAGGCCAAGCTGGCCGAATTGAAACCCATCACCCACCTCGAGGCCGATCTCAAAGACCTCGCCGAGGTCGGCTCCGCGGCCGATGCTTATCGCGGGGCGCTGGAGCGTTTCCTCGCCAACTGGAAAACCAGTGAAGAATTGAGCAAGAAACGCACGGCCACGGCCACCGAGGTGCTCGCGGCCGCGGAAGACACCGCCAAGAACGGCATGAAGAACACCGCCGCCGCCGCCGCCGGGGCGGCCGACGCGCTGGCCAGCGCGTCCAATGTGCTCGTCGTCGGCTGCATCGTCTGCGTCGTGCTCGGTCTCTCCCTCGGCATCGTCATCACCCGCTCGATCACCAAGCCGATCAAGTCCGTCGCCGATGCGCTCTCCGCCGGGGCCGACCAGACCGCGGCCGCCGCCCGTCAAGTTTCGTCCTCCAGCCAGTCGCTGGCCGAAGGCTCCAGCGAGCAAGCGGCCTCCTTGGAAGAAACGAGCGCGTCGCTGGAGGAGATTTCCGGCATGACCAAGCGCAACGCCGAGAGCGCCACCCAGGCCAAGGATCTGGCGGGGCAAACGCGCACCGCCGCGGATGCCGGCGCCGCCGATATGGAGGAAATGAAACGCGCGATGGACGCGATCAAGGGTTCCTCCGACGACATTTCGAAGATCATCAAGACGATCGACGAGATCGCCTTCCAGACGAACATCCTCGCGCTCAACGCCGCGGTCGAAGCCGCCCGCGCGGGCGAGGCGGGGATGGGCTTTGCCGTCGTGGCCGAGGAAGTCCGCAACCTCGCGCAACGCAGCGCCCAGTCCGCCAAGGAAACCGCCGGCAAGATCGAGGACTCCGTCCGCAAGAGCGAACACGGCGTCCAGATTTGCGGGAAGGTGGCCCAGTCCCTCAGCGAGATCGTCGGCAAGGCCCGGCAGGTCGACACCCTCGTCGCCGAGATCGCCGAGGCGTCCCGGGAGCAGACTCAGGGCATCGAGCAAGTGAATACGGCCGTCACGCAGATGGACAAGGTCACGCAGTCCAACGCCGCCGGCGCCGAGGAGTCGGCCGCCGCCGCCGAGGAATTGTCCGCCCAGTCCGTCGTGCTCCAGGAGTCGGTCTCCGAATTGCTCGCGCTGGTCGATGGCGCCCGGAGCGGCTCCGCGATGGGGGTGGTCCACGCCGCCCCGGCGAAAGCCGTGGTCGTCAAGGGGGTCAGGCCGGCCGCGGGCAACTTGATGCGTCCGGCGGTTCCGGTTCGGGGTGCCGCCCCGGTCCGGGGGCAGGAAGCGCTGAGTTTTGCCGATAGCCCGGCCAAGTTGGTCACCCACGGTCATTCCGCCGGCGGCGCCGATCACTTCGAAAACTGACCGGGGTTCAGGCTCCTTGAGCCGGGCGCGCGGTGCTGCGGCGCCGCCCGCCCCGGCGACGGATCCTTCGAACGCCGGACCACCTTATCCCTCACCTTTCACCACCCTTACCCATGTCTACCGTCGCCACCGTTCCCGTCCTCGCGGGCAAGTATCTCACCGTCGTGCTCGAGAATGAAGCCTACGGCATCGCGGTCCTGAAGGTCCGCGAAATTATCAGTATCCATAAAATCACGCCGGTGCCGCAGATGCCCGCCTACGTGAAGGGTGTCATCAACCTCCGCGGCCGCGTCATCCCGGTCGTCGACCTGCGGGTGAAGTTCAACCTCGCGGCCGAGTTCACCGAGCGGACCTGCATCGTCGTCGTGCAACTGAAGCTCGCCGCCGATCAGGTGGTGCAGATGGGGCTCATCGTCGACATGGTCGAAGAAGTCGTGACGCTCACGCCCGACATGATCGAACCGAAGCCCGAGTTCGGCACCCGTTTCGGCACCGAGTACATCCTCGGCATGGCCAAGGTGAAGGGGCAGGTGAAGATGCTGCTCGATATCGACCGGGTGGTCGTGGCCGAATAGCCGGCCTCGAGGTGGCTCGGCTGAGCCAAGTTCGGGCCGCTTGAAACGGGCCGCTGATCCCAACGGCGCAGGCCCGACGGACCGCGTCACGGGACGCCCGGCCGTTGCCCGGATGTCTGCGGGAGGAGGGGCGTGCGAATCGTCCGGGCACAAAAAAGGCAGGACCCGAGGGTCCTGCCTTTTTGAAAAACGTCGAAACCGATCAGCGCCGCGAGGACTTGCGGGAGATCAGGCCGAGGCCGGCCAAGGCAATCCCCATCAGCGCGAGGGTCGAACCGGCATCCGGCACGCCCGGGGCGTTGCTGCTGCCCTGACCGCTGCCCCACAGTTGCATCTTGTTGACGCCGCCGTTGCTGTCGCCGCCTTCACCGCCGCCTTCACCGCCGCCTTCACCGCCGTTTTTGGTGTAGGTCCAATTTCCGGTGGTCGACGTCGGCGTGATCACCCAAGCGAACCACTTTTTATTTTCATCTCCTTGGTTGGCAACTTGGATGGAAATCACGGCGGAACTGAAGGTGTTCCAAAACGTCGGGTCGATTCCCCAGGTGCCGGTGACCGGGCTGTTCCAGTCGTTGGGGGTGCCGCCGACCGTCAGCCAGCCATCGGTTCCGTTGCTGGTGCGCGTTGCGCTCAAGGTCCAGGTGCCGGTGAAGGCGGTGTGGAGGTCTCCGGCGTCGAGGGTGTGGCTACCGGTGTCGCCGAAGGTGGCGCTGTTCAGGGTGGCGGTCGCTCCGAAGTCGGTGAGCGAAACGGTCCCGATCGGGATGGCCCCAGCTTGGTTCGGCAGGGTGATCGCCGCGGCGGCGAGCAGGAGGGTGATGGCAGTCGATTTCATGGTGATAAGAGCGCGGTTGGGGTTCTGCTATTTCTGTTTACCCGTGGCATTTAGCAGCAAGTGCGCCTCATTTTCTGGTCGATCAATTAGTGGCCTCGGTAAAGATGGTAAGTGCCTAAGCGCAGCGATTACCGATGTGGTGTAATAAGTGGAATCAATGGGGACGTATCGTTCTGAGGCCTGAAAGTGTAAGATTCCCCGTCAGGGTCGGCACCGATTTTACGCTCGGTGATCTGCCGGTGAGCGGTGGGGATTCCGCCGTCGCGGCATCCCCCGGTCTACGGTGGGAACGAGCGTGCGCTAAAGCGTTTCCAGAAATAGGGTAGCCGCGTGGGAGCGCAGCGACCACGTTGTCGCCTCCGGCTCAAACGCGGCGACGGGAATACGGAATACGCTCTAGCTGCGCTCGGGTCCGCCCCGAGTGGGGCCGGAGCTCGCCTTATCTGCCGGGCGCGGGCGTTCCGAGGCAACGGGGTGGTCGGGTCGGAAAAGCTCGGGGTGGCGGGCGACAAAGCGAAACCCCACGGTGAGAAAGACGGTGATCACGGCGACGCTCACGGCGCGGTTTTTCCCCTGCCAGAGGCTTTGGAGCCACGCTTCGAATTCCGCGAAGGCGACGTTGGCATTGCCGCCCATCACGCGGAGCTCGTGCAGGTATTTTTTCGAGGTCAGCGGATTGCCGAAGGGATCGAGCTCCGGCGGCCGCGCCGTCAGGTAGAGGCCGAGGGCTGCGCCGAAACCCAGCAGGAGCAGGACGACGGATATCTGTTGGATGCGGCGCGGGGTCACTCCGCGCGACCGTGTCCGCCGCCGCGGGGCACCTCAACGGTTTTCGCCAGCGATCCCCGCGCGGGCTTGGCGCGGGTCCACGATTGCGGTCGCCGCGTTTGAGCTGGAGGCGAAAACGGGGTCCCGCCTGAGGACCACCTGCGCGCTGTGCTCCCACGCGGCGACCCTATTTCTGGAAATGCTCGAATCGGAGAGACGCTCGGCGTGGCGCAGATCGAGGGGGCTGAGCGCGTCGGCGGCGGGGAGTGGTCGGGCGGAACGAGGCCAGGGTTCACGCGGGGGGCGCGGAGGGGCGGAGGGCGCGGGGGCACCCACTCCGTCTGCGCGACCTCCAGCGGCTCCGCCGGCGACGTCTCGGGGGTAAACCAGCCAGCCGCCACGCGCTGGCGCTCGCAGCGACAGGGGAGGTGGTCGCGCTGCCCGGGCCAGCCGGGCTCGATAAAAACCCCAAGGTGGGCGCAATGTCCCCGGCGGGCCGGCCCGAAAAAGGACGTCGCCGCGGAACGACTCGATGCGGCCATCGGTTCCCGGATTGGTCCCTCAACCCTCAGCTCTCAACTTCTCCGCCACCCGCCCCCTCAGAACTCCGTGGTCAGCGTAAACCGGAAGCTCCGCGGCGAGCCCCAGGAGCCGGTCGTGGTGGTGGCGGACAGGTAGTAGTCCTTGTTGAAGACGTTATCGACGTTCACCGCGAACGTCGTCGGGCGGTCGAAGACCTTGGCGCGGAAGCCGGCGAGCGCGGTGGCAACGGTGTAGGCGGGTGACCAGAGCGAGAGGACGGGGCCGCCCTGCACCAGGGCGCCGTTGCCGCGGAACGTCGGCTGCCGCCAGTTGGCGCCGCCGCCGAAATACAGGCCCTTCAGGCGGCCGGTCGGAATCTCGTACCGGGTGAAGAGATTCGCGCGCGTCTTCGTGTAGCCGGCATTCGGCACGCCCTCGGGGAACGTGAGCAGAAACGCGTCGAGCAAGGGGGTGGGTTTGCCGAGCGTCTTGGCCTCGGCCTGGAAGCTCTTGAGGAGCGGGAGGCGTTCCTCGGTGACGAGCTGGTTGGTCGCGGCGTTCAGGATGAGGCGCCAGGTGCGGGTGAGGTTGCCGACGAGTTCGAGTTCGTAGCCGTTCGTTTTGAGGTGCTGATAGTCCTGGCCGGTGGCGTTGAACGTCGTCGGGAAGATCGCCGAGACTTCGTCGCGGATGGCGACCGCCGGGGCCGGGGCGATGCGGGCGTTTGGCTGAAAATTGTTATAGTACGTCGTATTGATCTCCATCTTGCCGCCGAAAAGGCTGAGGCGGATCGAGGCATCCTGGCCTTCGCCGGTCTGAATCTCCTGCTTCCGGCCCGGGGTGAAAAGATCGCTGCCCTCGCCGGCGGAAATGCGGAACGACTGCGCGCGGTTGACCGAGAACGCGAGGGTGTCGTTCACGCGCAGCACGAGGCCGACATTGGAGCCGTCGACGCTGTAGTGCACGAAGGCCGGGTTGGGCGTGGGGGCGAAGGCGCCGGGCACGAGTGCGTTGACCCACCCGTTCTTCACCGGCTGCACGAGGCCGACCGTCGTGCGCATGTTGAAATGGTCCTGACGGTAACCGACGAGGGTGAAGAGGTGGTTGTTGAAATAGCTCCCGGAGGCGCCGACGCCGAAGGACGGGATGTAGAAACGGCGCTGGATGAAATTGCCGGTGGCGGGTACGCCGTTGGACATATCGGGGAACCACGCCGACACGCCGGGCACGGGGCCGAGGTCGCCGGTGATGCGGCCGTCGTCGCCGTCGCGCAAATAATAGCGCCGGATGAAACGGTTGTTGGTGAACACGGCGCGGTTGGCGGTGAAGGCGGCCTGGGTGACCGCGGGATTGATGGTGCCCTGCCACGCGGGATTGGCCGGGTCGATATACTCGCCGTACTTCGGCTTCTTCTGCCCCGGGTTGTCCTGGTGCTGCTGCACGTTGACCGCGAACTGCTGCTTCATCCACTTGGTTTCGAGATCGTAGATGACGGAGAGCCGGAGATCGCGGACGATGTTGCCGCTCAGGAAATCCGTGCGGAAATATTCCGTGTAGAGCTGGTTGAAGTTCGGGTTCGTCGTGCCGTTCGGCAGCGTGGGGGACAGATCGCGGAAGACCTGGCGGGCGGCGGCGATGCCGCGGATGTCGGTGTTGCGGTTGAGCAGATTGCCCGAGAGCAGCAGGTGGAGGTTTTTGCCGACGTGTTGTTCCACCTCGAGCGTGAGGGTATCGTAGTTGTCGATCGAGGTGTTGTTGGGACCCGCGACATGGAGGCCGCGCGGCACGACGGCGGTGTCGACGGCGGTGAAGCCCGTGCCGTTGCTACGGCGCTGGCCGGTGGCGCGGTAGTAGACGCCGGTCGCGGGCAGGTAAATGAGGCCGCCGGCCGCGGCGAGCGTGGTGACGTTGGAGAACGTGTAGTTCTCGAGGAAGAGACCCATCGAGTTGACGGAGGTCGTGCGCGCGTGTTCGCCCATCACGCTGATCGAGGTTTGCCGGAAGGGGCGGTAGGTGAGGGCCGCGTAGAGGCCGCGGATGTCGCGGCGGCGGTTGTTGTCCCAGCCGTCGCTGTCGCCGATGACGGCGTCGAAGCGCAGCGCGAGCGTGTTGCGCAGCAGCACGCGGTTGACGTCGAGTTCGACGCGCCGGAGGCGTTCCCCCGAGGCCTGGTCGACCTGTGCGCCGGCGCCGAGCATGAGCTTGGCGCGGCTGAAATCGCGGGTGAAGAGGCCGTGTTTGGTGACGAGGTTGTTGGCCCCGCCGAGGTCGGCCTCCCCGTAGAGGAAGGCGTTGGGCCCGCGCAGCAGTTCCACGCGCTCCGTGGAAAATGCGTCCATCGGCGAGTACCAGATCCAGCCGTTGCGCAGGGCGAAGCTGTTGCGGACGCCGCGGAAGATGAGCTGGTTCGGCTGGGCGGGATCGGGGCTTTGCTCGCCGGTGACGAACCACCGCGACATCTCCTCGATGTTGAGCACGCCGAGGTCCTCGATCAGCTGCGAGTTCATGACCGAGATCGAATTCGCGACGTTCTTCAGCTCCTGCACGGTGCGCATGCCGGACGTGGTGTGCATCGACTCGTAGCCGACGTCCTTCTCGCCGGTGACGGTGAAGACGGAGAGGGCGACGGCGTCGTCGGACTTGGTCGGAGCCTTGGCGTCGGGCTTGGGTGCGGTCTGACCGGATACGGGCAAGGCGAAGGCCAGGCCGAGGAGGAGCGGGACTATTTTCATGCGGAGATGGGCGAGTCCGGCGAAGCTGGCGTGGACCGGTCCGGGGGTCGAGGCCGGGCTTCCGGGCGGGGCGGGCGCACCTTCGGGGCTATTTCTTGACGTCGGTGAGACGGAATTTCCCGAAGTGAATGTGCGTCCGGGACCGGTCCTTGGTGCCGCTGTCCCACACCGCGCGGAAATCGCCGGGTGCGACCTCGATGAGCGTCGGATAGGAGTTTTTGATCCCGGCATCGTAAAAGGTCTTTTCCGCGCTCCAGGTGCCGCCCGCGGGCTTGAGCTTGTAGCGGAGCGCCATGCGCCCGGTGGGGGCGGGCGAGGCGGGGCCGTCGTTGTAGACGTAGAGATGCGTGCCGTTTGCCGCGCGGCCGAAGAACGCCTTGGATTTCGCGTTCCAGAGGTCGGGTTCCGGTTGGGCCGGGCTCCACGTGCGACCGCCGTCCCGGCTCACGGTGGAAAACGCGCGCGGTGGATCGGTCATCTTGCGCTCGTCCTCGTAGTCGGCCGTGCGCATGACCATCTTGATTTCGCCGGGCGCGTCGCCCGGGGCGAGGTTGCCCTCGTGCAGGAAGACCTTCGGGCCGGTGACCGGCTGCGGGATGAAGTTGGCGAGACTCCATTCCATGAGCGTGGTGCTGCTGAGGACGAAATGGTCGCGTCCGCCGAGCGGGTCGTTGCGGCGCGTGTTGCGGTGCACGGGAAAGAGGTAGCGGGGCGCGCCCTGCTCCATGACGCGGTAGGGGCCGGCGACGATGATCAGCGGTCCGGTGTAGCCCATCGACATCTCGACCGGAATCCACGAGCGGCCGCCATCCGCGCTATAGGCGCCGACGAGTTGGGAGTCTTCGCTGTGCCGGTAATTCATCGGGCAACGCATCGCGAAGGCCCACATGACATCCTGCTCGGGGGCCTTGTAGAGGATGGCGTTGGCGTATGCGAACTGGATCGTGCCCTGACGTTCGAGGTGGTTGAAGAGGTACACCGGATCGCCCCACGTGTTGCCGTCGTCGGTCGACACGCTCGCCATGATGTCGCCCATGTCGGTCTTGCCGGGGATCTTCACCCCGAACGCCGCCACGAGCTGCTTGCCCTTCCACTGCGCCAGGTAGGGCTCCCACAGTTCGGAGGAGCCGGGATGTTGGTCCATGTGGCGGACGACGCGCACGTCGGTGACGTTACCGGTGTAGTCGGCTGCCGGCAGCGCGGAACGTGCGCCGGTGAGGAACAGGAGCGAAAGCAGGAGCGAGGGGGTGATTTTCATGCGACGGGTAAGTTTTCTGGCGGGTGTGACTTCGACGGGAGGGGACCTCGTACGGGTCGGGAGACGTGATCCGCCCGATGGGCGGTAGGCCGACGGCGCGAAACCTTTGGCGCATCCAGGCGAGTTTTTCCCGGTCGAGCGGGCTGTGCTCGGCGTCGATCAAGACCAAGTCGAGTCCGAGGCCGGCGACCACCGGCATCCAGTGGGTTGACGGGCTGACTTTCCTCGGTGGTGAAGCGGAGGCTCACGCGGTAGGGGCCGGCCCGGCCAACCTCGCGGTGGTCGGATGCGCGTGATAATCCCGCGCCGTGCCCTGCGCGATGATCACGTGGCGCTGGGTCTCCGGGGAGAGGTCAAGGATCGGGCGGGCGGACTCGGCGGCGCCCAGGTGCGCGGCGACTGCCGTTGCGCGTAGGACGCCGGGAAGGCGCCGCGTCGTCACGGGACGAATCACGGCGCGCCGGTGAGCCACGCGAGGTTGAAGCGCGCGGCGTCGATGTCGGAGCCCTTTTCGTAGAGGCAAACGACGGTGCCGTCGGCCAGAACGACGAGATCGGAGTAAGCGCTTGGGCCGGCGTCGAGCGTGCGGTTGACGGGCCAGGTTTGGCCGTTGTCGCGACTGAGCTTGATGCTGAGATTCTCGCGGGCGCTCTTGCCGCCGGGTGTGGCGGGGAGGGTGTGGGGATTGGAAAACAGCAGGGTGCCGGGCTGCGACGGATAGGCCACGAGGCTCGCCATGCAGCGCGGTTCCAGGAGTTGGTCGTGGAAGAACGATTTTTCCCAGCGGGTGGCGCCGTCAGGCCCGATGGTCACGAGCTTGCGGTTGGCCTTGGCGACGTTGCGCGACACCAGCATCACGCGGCCGTCGGAAAGCTCGGCGAGCATGGTCTCGTTGGGGCTGTTGAATTCGCCGGCGTTCGGTACGGCCAGATCGCCGGCCTGCCAGGTCTGGCCGTGATCGTCGCTGAAGATCGTCGCGGCGGCGGACGGCCCGTGGTCGCCGACCTTGCCAAACGCGATCCAGACGGGAACGACCAGGCGGCCGCTCGCGAGCTGAATGCCGTGGCCTGGGCCGGTGGCGATCACCTTCCAGTCGTAGTGGCGGCGGAACGGCTCAAACGTCGCGGTAATTTCCGCGGGCTTGGTCCACGTGACGCCATCGTCGGTGCTGCGCATGGCGAAGCACCGTGCGTAGTTGAGGCAGTAGAGAAACTCGATCGCGCCGGTGGTGCGATCAACGATGGCGACGGGGTTGTTCACCGTCTGTTCGTGCTCGCCGCCGGTCTTCTTGTGGGGATTGCCCTCCAGCCGCGGGCCGCGGTGCGCGATGTGCTGCGGTGCCTGCCACGTGCGGCCACCGTCGAGGGAGCGGCGCAGGTGAATTTCAATCTCGCCCCAGTCCGAGCTGTTGTTTCGGCGTGCCTCGCTGTAGGCGAGCACCGTGCCCTTGGGGGTCACGACGACGCCGGGGATGCGATAGCGGGCGATGCCGCCCAGCTTGACGGGAAACACGGTGGAGGTTTCGAGGAGCGGCGCGGCGCGGAGCGCGCCGGCCACCAGGCCGACGAGGAGTAAGAGGCGGAGGGGGTTCATGGCGAAACGAGGGTGCGAACGGGGGTGGCGGGGGATGGATTTGGCCGGACTCTGACGGTGGAGCGTGCGGGGCTGAGAGTTGAGAAAAAACAAACGGGGGCTTCGCGATGGCAGGTCCTTTTTCCGGAGTCTCGTCGCGGATGGTTCGTTCAACCCTCAGCGTTCTACGGTATTCTGCCAGAGCGTTCCGGGTGAGGGGCGGGATCACGTCCCCGCCGGCCCGGCCTACCACTCGCCCCGGCGGGAGAAACGCTTCCGGGCGTTCTGGCCGAAGCGGGCTCCGGCCGCATCGATGTCGGTGCAGATCTGGCGGAGCGACTTGCCGGCGCCGCCGCGGGCCGCCGGGATCAGGGTTTGGCACTCGTTGCGATCCATGAAACGGGCGGCTTCGAGCAGGTGTTTCTCCTCCCCGCGGGGCACCGCCAGGAAGCCGTGCTTATCGGCATGGATCAGCTGGCCGGGCTCGATCCTCCGGCCAAAGACCTCCACCGCTTCGCCCCAGCTGACCGGGCAGGAGTAGGCGTGACCCACGGCGAGCCGCCGGGCGAGGGCCTTGAAACCCGCGTTGGCCATCTCATCGACGTCCCGGATCGCGCCGTCGATGATCGTGCCCACGCAACCCAGCGTGCGATGAATGTTGCTGTTCACCTCGCCCCAAAAGGCGCCGATGACCGCCGGCTTGTCGAGGTCCTGGACCACGACGATTTT
The DNA here is from genome assembly GCA_903820035.1 of uncultured Opitutia bacterium. Taxonomy (GTDB): domain Bacteria; phylum Verrucomicrobiota; class Verrucomicrobiia; order Opitutales; family Opitutaceae; genus ER46. The sequence continues at coordinate 9,550 of CAIJFT010000326.1, read as the reverse complement.
CGGTCCGGGCGCGGCCGCCACATAGCGCCGGTATGCGCTCCACGCCTTGGGCTTTGCCTTCGGGTGGTCCGGGTTGCTGGGCTGAATCACCACCGTCACCGCGTAGCCCACCATCGGCCCCATCTGGGGCATGAAGTCGCGGGTCTCCTCAAGGTTGAAGGCGTCACCCGCCGGATTGTGGCGCGTGATTTGTTCCCAGCCGTTGTAGATGGTCGGCGTGTTCCAGCGTTTCAACTCGAGCAATTCGCTGTGGGGGAGCGCGGGGGATCGTGACTTCATGCGACGGACAACAATCGGCGGGCCGCCGTGAAGCAGAAGGGCGATGAGGTGGTGCGGATTTCGCACCAGTGTGGCTGGGGGAGTCAGACGCCTGCTTGGTTCGCTCCAGCGGCTGCATGGCTTTGGTCGCCGCGTTGGCGCGCCGAGACAACGTGATGCTGACGCGCGACCGCGTTTTCGCCCTCGGCTCAAACGCGGCGACGAGAATATTTAATCCGCGCTAGGTCTGCCCGGTGCCGGTGCGGCGCTCGTACCACGGGCGCGTGGCGTTGCAGACGCGACACACCGACAGCATCACGGGCACCTCCACGAGCACGCCGACGACGCAGGCGAGCGCCGCGCCGGAGCCCGGCCCGAACAGCGTGATGGCCACCGCCACGGCCAGTTCGAAGAAATTACTCGCGCCGATCAGCGCGCCCGGCGCGGCGACGTTGTGCGGCACCTTGGCCTGGCGCATCAGCAGGTACGTGAGGCCGGAATTGAAATACACCTGCAGCGTGATCGGCACCGCCAGCAGCAGCACCGCCGGCCACCGGGTGGTGAGGTTCTCCGCCTGAAACGCGAAGATCAGCACCAGCGTGGCGAGGAGGGCGACCACGGTTACCGGCTGAAACTTGGGCAGGAACGTCGCTTCGACCCACGCCTTGCCGCGCGACTGCAACAGCAGTACGCGGGTCAGCCAGCCCGCCGCGAGCGGGATGACGATGAAGACTACGACGGAGGTGAGGAGCACCTTCGACGGCACGATCACGTGGGCGACGCCGCACAGGAACATCACGATGGGCGCGAACGCCACGAGCATGATGAGGTCGTTGACCGCCACCTGCACCAGCGTGTAGGCCGGGTCGCCGTCAGTGAGATAACTCCAGACAAACACCATCGCCGTGCAGGGGGCCGCGGCGAGGATGATGAGCCCCGCCGTGTAGTCACCGGCGGTTTGTGGGTCGACCCACGGCGCGAAGACGTGGCGGAAAAACAGCCAGCCGAGAAACGCCATGCTGAAGGGTTTGACCAGCCAGTTGACGAAGAGCGTCACGAGCAGACCCTTCGGGCGTTGGGTGACGCCGACCAGCGAGCTGAAATCAATCTTCAGCATCATCGGGTAGATCATCAGCCAGATCAGCACCGCGATGGGTACGTTCACCTGCGAGCCGGCGCCAAACTCAAGCCGGCTCAGGGCGGTGACGACCGCCGGCAGTCCCTTGCCCAAGGCCAGGCCGACGACCATGCAGACGAGCACCCAGAGGGACAGGTAGCGTTCGAAAAAATTCAGACGTTTGGTCGGATTACTCATCGTCGGGGATTTTCAATTACAGCACTCGCCCGGGCTGCAGCCGCAATCGCCCGCGGGGGCGACCGGTTTCGCCTTTACCCCGGACTTGAGCACGCCGAAGCCGCCGAGCACGACGCGTCGGATCGGCACGCCGGTTTCGGGATGCCGGGTGAGCGCGGCGTCCTGCAGGCTCTGCTTGATTTCGAAATTAACCGGTTTCTTGCCGGGGGTTTCCGGAATGGTTTCGTAGACGTAGGTGGTCATGGCGAGGGAGGTGGAGGGGAGGGGAAGAACTGTCGGAGCTTTTCCGGGCCGACCGGCTCGTCGGTTACCCAGGGTATCCGTACCGTGCGGGTGGCGCATTTTTCCACGACCTCCCGGATGTACGGCAGCTCGTTCGCGGCCCGCGCCACGAGTAGCGGATCGCGGGACCCGCTGCCGGCGAAACTCTGGTTGATGACCCACGCATAGGGTTCGATCTGCGCGCGGCGCAGGTCGCGCTGCAACGCGGCGGCCTCGTGCACCGGCGTCGCTTCGGGGAGCGTGACGATCAGCACGTGCGTGAAGGCCCGGTCCCGCAGGCGCGGGAGAAGTTGCACGACCTCGTCCGGCATGTCGCTCGCACGCTTCGCGACTTCTCGGTGGTAGGCCTCGGTGGCGTCGAGCAGCAGCAGGGTGTGTCCGGTCGGTGCCGTATCGAGCACCACGAAGGCGCCGCGCCCTTCCGCCACCGTGCGGGCGAAGGCGCGGAAGACCGCGATCTCCTCCGTGCAGGGTGACCGCAGGTCTTCCTCGAGCATGGCGCGGCCGTTGGCGTCGAGGTTGCGGCCGGCGGTGGCCATGACCTGGTCGACGTACGCCTTCGTCTCCGCCTGCGGGTCGATGCGGCCGACGACGAGGCCCTCGATTTCTCCCGCCGCCGCGGCGACGTGCGCCGCCGGGTCGGTGGTACTCAGGTGCACGGGCAGCCCGCGCCGCGCGATTTCGATCGCGATGGCCGCGGCGACCGTGGTCTTGCCGACGCCGCCTTTGCCCATGGTCATGATCACGCCGTGGCCCGCGCGGGCGAGGTCATCGACGAGCGTGGCGAGGCTTGCCAAGGGCGGCAGCGCCGGCGCGGCGGTCGTCGCTGCGCTGGCGCGGGCCTCGCCGCCGGACCAAAGTTGGCGCAGCGCCGGAATCCCCAGCAGGTTGTGCGGTCGCAGCGGCACCTCCGTCACCGGGAGCCGTTGCAGAAAATTCTGCGCGGCGCGCACGGCGTCCGCGCCGCGCCGCTCCAGCGCCGCCGCCACCGGGTCGTCGGCGGACGTGGCGTGAAAGACGCCGTTCACGATCAGCCGCTGGTTGCGGATGCCGATGGCGGCGAGTTCGCCGCTGGTCCGTTCGGCCTCGTGCAACGCGGCCTTTTGGGCGCGGCTGACCAGCACGAGAGTAGTGCGGTCGCCGTCGGCGAGCGCGGCCACGGCGCGGTCATAGACGCCGCGTTGCTGGGCGAGTCCGGCCAGAGGGCCGAGACAGGAGTTGCCCGTCGTGCTGGCGTCGAGGAATCCCTTCCACGCCGTCGGCAGCTTCATCAGCCGCAGGGTGTGGCCGGTCGGCGCGGTGTCGAAAATGACGTGATCAAACGCCGCCGTCGCCTCCGGTTGGCCGAGCAGCCGCGAAAATTCGTCGAACGCGGCAATCTCCATCGTGCAGGCGCCGGAGAGCTGCTCCTCCATGCCGCGCACCACCGCGGCCGGCAGCTTGTCGCGATACGGGCCGACCAATTTCTCCCGATACGCGCGCGCCGCGCCCTCCGGGTCGATGTTCAACGCCGCCAGGCCCGGCACCGCCGGAATCGGCGTGGGCTGGTTGCCCAGCGGCGTGCCGAGGACTTCGTCGAGATTCGAGGCCGGGTCCGTGCTCACGAGCAGCACCTGTCTGCCCCGATCGGACAACGCCACCGCCGTGGCGCAGGCCAGCGACGTTTTGCCGACGCCACCCTTGCCGGTGAAAAAAAGGAAGCGCGTGGGCGCCGTGAGAAAGTCCGCCAACGCGGCCGGCGCCAGGCTCGACGGTAAGACGGTGGGAGCCGCGCTCACGAGCAACATCCTCCGCTGGGCTCGTCGCACGTGGAGGCGGAGGGGGTCACGTTAAACCACGTGGTGAGCTGCGGGCGCGTGGGATATTCCCCGAACAATACGGCCCGGCCATCGACCAGCACGCAGGGCAGTGCCGACTCGCCTTTGGCGGTGAGGGCGGCGCGCACGAGTTCGTTTTCCACGAAGGCGGCCGGATTCTGGGTGAGGCTGAAGCGGCGGACGGCGACGCCCTGGGCCTCCAGCCACTGCGCGTCGCTGGCGAAACGGACCAACACCGGATCCACCTGCGGACCGCACACGCCCGTGGCGCAACACATCGCCGGATCGTAGACGTGGAGTTGGCGGGGAGCGGCGGCGGTGGTGTTCACGGATTTTATTTTGCGTTCGTTTTCAGGGCATCGCGCCGCCCGTCGGCGTACGCGGTGAAGGTCTGGCGGATCTCGTTCCGCACGCGGCGGAAGACGGCGAGTTTCTCCTCTTCGGTGCCCGTGGCATGGGCGGGGTCATCGAACGGCCAGTGGTGGCGGTTAACCTGGCCGGGGTAGACCGGGCACGCCTGGTCTGCGTTGCCGCACACCGTGATCACCGTTTCGACGTTTCCGGTCAGAAACTCGTTCATGTGTTTCGAGGTGTGGGCGGAGAGATCGATGCCGATTTCGCGCATCACCTGAATCGCCAGCGGATGGACGTAGCCGACCGGCTTCGAACCGGCGCTGGCGACCGTGAAGAGGTCGCCGCCGGCGGCGCGCAGCAGGCCCTCGGCGAGGTGGCTGCGGCACGAGTTGCCGGTGCAGAGAATGAGGACGGTGGGTTTGTCGGAGGCCATGGGTAAAAGGATCAGCGTTTGACCGCGGTCGTGCAGCCGCAGGAGCTCGGGGTCGTGGGCTTGGGCGCGAGCTTCTTCAGACGGGCGAGGTCGCGTTGGAAGGCCGGGTCCTCCTGCGCGCAGTCCTGCAGGCAGGCCAGGTTGGCCGCCAGTTCACGCGGCGGTCGGGCCGGCAGCGAGTAGACCATCCAGTTCGCCTGCCGCTCGCATCGCACCATGCCGCGTGCGCGCAGGTAGCCGAGGTGCTTGGAGATTTTCACCTGCGGCTCGCGCAGCACATCCTGAAAGTGGCAAACGCACAGCGGCCCCCGGCCGAGCAGGTGGAGAATTCGCAGCCGGGTCCGGTCGCAGAGGCACTCGTAGATTTTAACCAGCTCCATCCCTTCACCCTACGTCGGAATCCATATTCCGCAATGGGAATATGAATTCGGCGGAGCCTCAGCCAAACGCATGCCGTTGGGCGTTGCGCGCACAACCCAAGGGGGGCGTCGCGTTGGCAGGTCCGCGTCTCCGGAGTCTCCGCCTGGGATTGGTCGCGCAACTCTCAACGCTCAGCTTTCAACGGCCTGATCCCGGATCAGCCCCGGGGCGCCTCCACCAGCTGGACCGCGTCGACGGAGACGAAGCCATCGGTGGCGGTGTTGGCGACGATCACGAGGGCCGGCTGGTCCGCGGTAAACGGGAAATTCCCGAGGGCAACAAAGTGTCCGCCCAGCGGCGGCGGTACCTTCTGGTTGACCATGACGACCGTCGTGCCGTCGGTGGCGCGAACCGTTACCGGCACGCGGTCGGCGCGGTTGGGGGCCGCCGTGTAGGCCAGCCGGACTTCGTAGCGTCCCGCCTTCGGCACCGTAAGTTCGAAGCGGGCGGTCTTGGTCCCCTTGCCCTCGTTGGCGTCGTGGTGGCTGCTGCCCTCCAGCGGATCGCCGAAACTGCTCTGCGGCCATTCGCCGGTGAACGTCGCACCGTCGTCGTCGAGGACCGTGCCGCCGAAGGCGGCGAGGGTCGGCCCCGTGGGCGTCAGGGCGAGGACCTGCTTCTGCCCGAGCAGCGTCGCCTGCAAGGCCGGGACATCCACGTCCTGCACGGCGCCGTCCTGCCGCAGCGCCATGACCGCGGCGAGGCCCGCGGCGTGGCCGATGATCATAAACTGCGGTTCCATGCGGACCGAGCCGTAGGCGACGTGCGAGGCCGACAACGCGACGGGTACGAGCAGGTTTTCGCACTGCGCCTTTTGGGGAGTGATGCAGCGGTACGGGATTTGGTAGGGCCGCGTGCCGTGGTCGAAATTGCCCTCGTCGATGACGTTGCCGTCGGGATCAACCAGCCGCTGCACGGCATGCGAATCGAGGATGAACGCACCCATGCCGATGCTGTCGGGTTTGGTCACTTGCCGCGTGCAATCCTGCTCGCGCAGCACCGTGGCGCCGAGCAGGCGGCGGGCCTCGCGGACGTACAGGGCGTACGGCCAGTGGGCGTTGTCGGTGAATTCATCCTTGGCGAGTCCCCACTGGCTGGCCTGCGCCCGGAGTGCGGCGGGCACGCGCGGATCGTGGGCGAGAAACCAGAAGAAGCCCTGGGTGTAGGCGACGTGATCCAGCCGGATGCGCTCGCGCGTGGCCCGGTCGCCGTCGGCGTAGTCGACGTTGGCGCCCACGTGGTCGGTGCCCTGCACCAGGCCGCTGGCGTTGGCGTCGAACTTTCCGTTCGGCAGCGGTCCGAGGTAGACGAGCTTTTCGAAACGGATTCCCGGATACGCATCGATGATCCGCGCCAGGATCTCGTAGCGCAGCGGGTCGTAGTTCGCCGGCTTGGGGAACGGCACGCGGTTGGCGGGATCGGCCGTGACGATGACCCGGTAGTTGTAGGACTGGGAGCGGCGGTCGCCCGAGCCAGGCGCCGGCCACGCGGTGTTGAGGCCGGGCAGCAGCCGGCCGTCCTGGTAGGCGGAGATTTTGACCGGTGTCCCGTGCGTGTACGCGCTGCCGGGAGCGGCCATGTAGGCGGGCGTCCGCGGCCGCAGCGGCGCGGGCCGGAAACCCGCGAACTTTTCCCCGTAGGTCGCGGCGCTTTCGCGCCCGATGACAAAGTCCACTCCGGCACGCGCCATCAGGTCGCCCTCGTACGTGGCGTCGGCAAAGTAGCGCGCGCGATGCGTCGTCCCGTCGGTGGTCGTGAGGGCCGTGATCCGCGCCGCGGTCTTGGTCACGGTGGCGACGTGCCGGCCGAAGACCATCGTCACGCGGGCTTCGCGCAGCAGCTCCGTGAAGACCTGTTCGGCGACGTGCGGCTCGTGATACCAGAAATTGGCCTTGGTGCGCGTGCTGGCCGGATATTTTGCGTCCGCCCGGGTGTAGAACTCGCGGGCGAAACCGCCGAGGAGATCGGGCTTCGGGCCGACATCGGTGTGCGAGAGTCCGCCGGTGGTCATCCCGCCGAGGTGCGACGACGGCTCGATCAGCAGCACGGTGGCACCGGCGCGGGCCGCACTGACGGCCGTGGCGATGCCTCCCGGTGTGCCGCCGTAGACGACCAGATCATAATCCTGTCCGGCGGCGCCGATTCCCGTGAGGGCCAGGCCCGCCGCCCACCGGACGAGTTGGGTGAAGAGCGACATGCCTCCAGGGTGGGCGGGATGCGCGGGGTTGGAAGCCGCGATTGCGGCGGGCCCTTCGCCGAGAGGGGGCGTTGAAGGGGTTGAGTCCCGATTTGACGTCGTGCCGCCGGTCGTCATGCAGTCTCCCCCCTATGTCAGGCCACGGCTCACATTCCCACTCGGACAATCCGGAACATAAACGCATCGGCGTCTTCATCGGCGTCATCGCCGTCGTGATGGCGATCGTAGGTGCCTTCGCCAAGCAGCAGGCGAACGAAATGATCATGAAGGAGGTCAAGGCCTCCAACGGCTTCGCCTGGTACCAGGCGAAGCGCCAGCGGGCCTACGTGAACGAGCTTGAGGTCAAGCGGATCGATTTCGAGCTCGCGGGCCAGGTGAACGACGCCCAGCGCAAACTGCTGGAGACGAACCGGGCCAAGTTCATCGCGAAGAACGCGGAGTACGACACGGAGAACAAGGAGATCCTCAGTGGCGCCGAGATCGACCGGGATGCGGCCCAGACCGCGGCGCACAAGCACCATTGGTACGAGTTTGCCGAAATCGCGCTTCACATCGCCATCGTGCTATGCTCATTGGTGCTGCTGACCAACCAGCGGATTTTCTTCCACACCGGCATCGCAGCGACCGTGGTGGGTATCGGCCTGGCGGTCCTGGCCTATGGCACGGGCAGCCACGCTCCGGCGAAGCCCGCGGCGGTCACGCCGCCGGCCGCCGCGCCCGCGGCCAAAGCGCACTGAGGCATCGAGCGCAGGGCCGAGCGGCGGGTGGGCGCAATCTCTTCACGCCTGCGGTGGATTTGCCGCTCGCCGTCCGGGCCGGCCGCCCGCGCAAACCGGCGGAAGAAAAGCGCCGGAGCAACGCGGAGCGGCAGCGCCGCTTTCGCGCCGCGCGCCAAAAGGAACTGACCCGACTCCGTCGGCTGACCCGAACCCCGCGCTCGCGGTGATCCGTCCGCCGGACCGGCTTTGCCTGTAGCCCGGCGCGTGAGCGCCGGGACCTTTCCGGTGACCGGCTCCCCTTGCCGCCCCTTCCGAACTCGGACTTGGCTGCAGCGGTCGGCCTCCCCGGCGCGTCCATCTCCCTGTTTCCGCGTGCGCTGGCCGCTCGCCGCCTTGCCTCCGGTCTGCCTCCTGGTGGAAGGTGGGGCGGTGAACTCTGGTGAACAACTTTGCCTCGCGTGCGGACTGTGTTGCGACGGCACGCTTTTCGATCTCGTTAAACTTGAGCCGGGTGATGACGCCGCGAAGTTGAAAGCACTCGGGCTGCCGGTGGTCATTTCCCGCGGCAAGACGCCCGTGGCCCGGTTTCCCCAGCCGTGTTCCGCCTTGTGCGCGGATCGCACCTGCCGGCTGTACGCGGCGCGACCGTGGCAATGCCGCACGTTCGAGTGTAAACTTTTCAAGGACGCGAAGGCCGGCCGGGTCACGTTCGCCGCCGCCCTGACGCTGGTCAAACAAGCCCGGCGCCGGGCCGACCAAGTCCGCCGGCTACTGCGCGCGTTGGGCGACGCCGACGAACACCGCGCCTTGGGCGAGCGCTGCCATCGCACCTCCGAGCGCCTCGAATCCGGCCACGCGGACGAAGCGGCGAAGTCCACGTTTGCCGATTTGAGCACGGCCTTGCACCGGCTCAAATTGCTTTTGCACGGTCGGTTTTATACCCGGAACGAAACGGGCTCGAAGTGAAACTCCTCCCCGCGCGGCGTTGGAGACGCAGACCAGCAAACCGCTTCGCCACCTTTTGGTTTTAGTCTCAAAGCTCAGCCACCAACGCGCAACGGCATGAGTTTAGCTTGAGCGCTCGGGCGCCGCGAAAGGTCGATGGCAGGGTGCGGTGGGGTTGCTTTCCGGCGGTGCGCCGCGCTCTTTTTCGATTCTACTGGCATTTCTCCACTTTGCCAGCGACGGTCTCGCCATGCCCGTCTGCACCCAAAACGTTAAGAAACGAAAAGCGCGTCAGATCAAAAACGACCGCTTGCAGGCGGCCAAGGACGCCAAGCTAGCGCAGGCCGCAAAAGCCAAGGGCTAAGCGGTTTCGGCGGACGGTCTTCGTCCGCTAACCCGGGGTTTCACCGCGCCATTCGGCGCGGAGTCATATTCCAGGGCTAAAGCTCTGCCGGTCTACCTGCGCGGTATAACGCCGGGACATTAACGTGTTCCAGGTCGGCGGCGTGACATCGTCTCCAGCTGAAGCGCATACGTGTCGCCGCGCCTCGCCGCGTGCCGTGGCGTTGCATCCGCGCCACCGCCAATGGCTGCTCCAGCTTCGTGGTGGCCTCAACCTGGCCCGGCGCCGCAAGGTGGTTCATCATGCTTGGCTTGCGCCCGGGCGCGCGAATGGCTTTGGCCCAGAACGGGTTTGGACGTTGCACAAGAATCCGAGCCCGACTTCCTGCGAACCGAGGAATACCTGAACCACCCACCCACCCCTCAAAAATACCCCCATGAGTGCTTTCCGCATGTTGTTCCTGATCG
>CAIJFT010000325.1 GCA_903820035.1 uncultured Opitutia bacterium | reverse complement strand
GGAGCTCCCCGTCCGCCTCGCGGAGCACCACCTGGAAGCCCGGTGACGGCCTGATCTTGGAGGTGGGTGGCATGGATTTTCTGCCCGACGGCCGGCTCGCGGTCGCCATCCGCAAGGGAGAAGTGTGGATCTTTGATGGCCTTGGCGATCCATCGCTTAACTCCCTAAAAACCAAGCTCTTCGCCTCCGGTTTACATGAGCCACTCGGGCTGCTGTGGGACAGCGATAGCTTGCTCGTGACCCAGCGAACCGAGGTCACCCGCTTGCGTGACACCAACCACGACGGCGTAGCGGACGAGTACCTCACCGCCGGCCGCGGCTGGAACGTTTCCGGAGCCTACCACGGCTACGCGTACGGCCCGAAGCGGGATGGCCAAGGAAAGCTATGGATTGCTCTTAACGTCGACATGGGCGAGCGCTCCGATAACAAGGCCGCGTGGCGGGGTTGGGCGGGCACAATCGGGCCAAACGGTGAGTTTCAACCCATCGCCGCGGGCATGCGTTCACCGTGCGGGCTCGGGGCCAACGCCGCGGGCGACATGTTTTGCGTCGACCAACAAGGGACCTGGGTTCCCGCGACACCCATTTACCACCTGCAGCGCGGTGCATTTTACCTGAACCCGGAGGGCATCGCCTCCCAGGCGCGGCCGGACTCGCCCGTGAAGCTCTCCGCGCCGGTGCCCAACAAGGTGCCCTACCCCGACGCCGTGCGAGCGCTGCCCGAGATGGTGCCGCCCGCGGTCTGGCTGCCGTACAATAAGATGGGCCGGAGCGGGACCGACCTCGCGGTCTGCACCCAAGCGGGGAAGTTCGGACCGTTCGACGGCCAGTTTTTTGTCGGCGAGTTCACCGACGCCAAAGTGAGCCGGGTGTTTTTGGAAAAAATCGACGGCCACTATCAGGGCGCGGCGTTTCCTTTCGTCTCCGGCTTGGCGTCGGGCGTGGTGCGGGTGCTATTCGGACCCGACGGCAACCTGTACGCGGGCCTGACGAGCCGGGGATGGTCGTCGCTCGGGACGCATTCCTACGGGCTACAGCGGATCCGCTGGAACGGCGTCACCCCGTTCGAGATCCGCGCGATGCGGGCGCAACCGGACGGCTTCGAGTTGGAGTTCACGACCGAGATCGATCCGGCGACCGCGGGCCGGCCCGAGTCCTACGCCCTCAAGAGCTACACGTTTTTGTACTCGAGCGCGTACGGGAGTCCGGAGATCGAAAACCGTGAACTGAAAATTTCCCACGTGACCGTTGAGGCCGACCGCAGGCGCGTGCGGTTGAAAGTCGACGACCTGCGCCCGCTCTACGTCCACGAACTGCAGGCCAACGGCGTACGTTCCGCCGCCGGCGAAGCGCTCGAACATCCGGACGCCTACTACACGCTGAACCGGATTCCGCGGTGAAGTGAACGTCCAACCGTTCCGCGCCGGCTTGATGGCAGGCCCGGCCACCGGCCGGGCCGACAACAGAATAGCCGGAGTGCTCAGGCTGTCCGGTCTCAGCGCGCCGCGATCCCGGAAAGATCGACTTCGCCGGGGATGCCGAACGGCGCAGCGTTGACGGAGCCCAGCGCAAGTTTGCCATCACGGATATTCAGCCGCGGGCAACCGTCCGCCATCGGCACATACAAATCCGCGTGGTGCCGCAGCGCGTGTTCCTGCAACGCCCGCGGGAACTGCGCGAGGCCGGTGAAGTAATGGTGGCCGTTGCGCTCGACACTCGTCACGCCCAACGCCGCGTGCGCCGCGAAGTCCTGGAGCGTCGAAAGCGGACCGACGTTCCCGAGATCCTCCCCGCTCAAGACGGCGGGCAATCCGGCCGCGCGTCGCTGCGCGAGCAGTCCCGCGTTGGCGATGCTCTTGAAGACACCCTTGCAGTTCTTGTGGCTCGTCCCGGCGTAACCCAACGCCAACGCCGCGGGCAGGCTCGCCAGGTCCGCGTCACTCTCGTCGATGATCACCGGCGGCCGCTCCGGCCACGCCCGCGCCAACTCGCCGATCGCCGGGCTCAGCGCCACCTGCCGGTGCCACGGCTGCTCGACGTAAAGGAGGTGCGGCCAGAGCGGCGCGAGCGACGGCGACCCCTGCAGCCCGCGGAAATAATCCCGGAACGAGGGCACGTCGTGGAAGCTCTCGTTGCCGTCGAGCGAGAACGCAAAGTCGCCGCGGCATTCGCGCGTGAGCACCGCCGCCATCCGTTCGAGCCGGTCGCGGTCCCGCGCAGCCTCGCCGTTGATTTTGATTTTGAAATGCCGCTGCCCGTAGAAGCGGATGACTTCGTCGAGCGTCTGCGGCAATCCGTCGGCCACGCGTTCACCCGCCGGGAGATCGCCGGCGGTAATCGGATCGGAAAGGCCCACCGTATGCCGCGCGAAGATTTCCGCGGGCGGCACCGCGGGGAGAAAATCACCCGGCGCCACGCCGGCCAGCGCGGGATGCAACGCGCCGAGTTCGATGCCGAGGAGGTTCGACTGCAACGCGCCGGCCAGCGTCGCGCGATGGCGGCGGCACACGGCGTGGATCAGTGCGCGCTCAACGAACGACGTGCCGAAATTCGAGAGCAACGGCGGCAGTTTTTCCTTTGCCGCCCAGGCCGCCTGCGCCGCGTAGAGTTCGCGCCAGAAGGCAAACGGGGTCGCGGCCCGCAACGTGCGCGCCGAGGTCACGGCGGCGTCGATCACGCGGAGCATTTCATCAATCTCCTCGCCGAGGGCCCGCGTCGGATCCTTGGTGAACCACTTCGGTGGCAGCAGGTCGGCGGCGAGGCCCGTCTCCGTCACGCCATCGAGTTCGAACGTGAGCCGCGCGATGATCTGCGGGACGTCGGTCATCGTCGCGATTCCGTACCGGAACGGCATGCGCGCATGGAGCTCAAGCCGGAAGAGTTCGGCGGACAGGAGACGGATCATCCCGCAACGACTAGGCGCAATCGGGGAATGGCAAAAGGGAATTCGCCGGCGAAACCGCGCGCCGCCTTGCCGTCGCCGCGTGGGAGCGCCGCGACCACGCGGGAAGCTATCGCGAACGACGGAATGTTGACCACGTTTTCGGCCGAGGGCCTCAAACGCGCCGACGTCGATCCATCGGCTGCGCTGCCGTCGTTCAGGTTGCGAGCGGCGCGAACATCGCCGCGTAGTGCGGCGACTCCGCGAACACACCGCCGCTTTGCGCGTAATAGTCCGGGTTCAACTCAAACACGCCGCGGTTCGTCCGCGCCCAAGAGGCATCGGGGGC
>CAIJFT010000324.1 GCA_903820035.1 uncultured Opitutia bacterium | reverse complement strand
TGCTCACCGGCAAGGCCGAACCGCTGATTGCGATCTCGATCGGCGTGGGTGAACCGAAGCTCATTACGCGCGTCACAATATCCTGGGGTTCGAAGGAAATCCGCACATCCGGCAGGTCCCGCGCGAGCACACCGCGCAAACGCTCCTTGAAATCCTCGACCTTGATGCCCGTACCTGGCTTGAGCTGCACCGCGAGCCACCCTTCCTCGGGCCCGCCGTTCCAAAGATGGACCAGATTAACCGGGAAGCTCGAGTTGTGCACGCCCACCATGCCGATCGTCATTTCGATCTTATCCGGCCCGCCGGCCTCGCGCTCGATCGTCTTTAGAATTTTTTGCGCGATCCCCTCGGCGATCGCCACCTGGGTGCCGCTCGGCGCGCGCAGGCGCAGGGCAAATTGGCCGTTGTCAGTCTTGGGGAAAATCTCCGTGCCGATGCGCCCGCCCAGCGACCAAACCACCCCAGCGCAAACGGCTAGATATACCACAGCCAGCGGCCAGCGGGCTGCCACCACGCCACGCATGAGTCCGGCGTACGTCTGCTGCATCCGGACAAAGTAGGACGCCTCGCGGACGTCAGCGCCGTGACCGCGGAGCAACCAGACCGATAGGATCGGCACCAGCGTGCTGGAGAGCAGGTATGACGCGATCATCGCAAAACCGACCGCCAGCGCCAGCGGCACAAAGAGCGCCTTGGCGGCGCCCACCATAAAGAAGGCCGGAATAAAAACTGCGAGTACACACAGCATCGCCAGCAAGCGTGGCAAAGCGGTTTCGCGCGTGCCGTCGAGCGCGGCCCGCGACGGCGAGGCCCCGCGGGCGAGATGAAGATGGATATTTTCCACCGCCACCGTCGCTTCGTCCACGAGAATACCCACGGCCAACGCAAGGCCGCCCAAAGTCATGAGATGGATCGACTGCCCCGTGAGCCAAAGCGCCACCAATGCGGCGAGGAGCGAGAGGGGAATGTTAATCACCACGACAAACGCGCTGCGCCAGTCACGGAGGAAGAGCAGCACCATCAGAGCGGTAAGGATCGCACCCAACCCACCCTCCTTCAGGACATCCCGGATGGAGCGGTTGACCACCGGCGACTGGTCAAAGACATAGCTGACCTTGATGTCGTCCGGTAGAATTTTCTGAAACTCCGGGATGTTCTTTTTCACCAAATCGACGACCTCCAGCGTCGAGGCGTCGCTCCGCTTCGTCACGGGCAGGTAGACGGTCCGCCGCCCGTTCGCCAAAGCAAAGGACGTCGTGACATCGGCGGCATCGTCGATCGTCGCAACATCACGCACGTATACCGCACCCTGGTCGGTCCGACGCAGCGGGACCGCCTCGAGGTCTTTGATGTTCTTCACGATCGCGTTCATTTCCACGATCGGGTACTTGTCCCCCAGGTTGATGTTGCCCGAAGGGCTGATGGGGTTGGCCTCGGACAGCGACTTGACGATGTCGTCCGGGGAAAGCCCATACGCCCGCATCCGATCCGGGTTCACGTTAACAATGATCCCGCGCGAACTACCGCCAAACGGCGGTGGCGCGGAAACCCCGGGTAGCGTGGCGAACGCGGGACGCACGCGATTGAGCGCCTGATCCTGCATTTCCCCGAGGGTACGGTTGGGGTTGTCGGTTGAAAAAACCAGATAGCCCACCGCCACGCTGCCGGCGTCAAAACGCATCACGAACGGCGCAACGGTACCAGGCGGCATGAACGCGCGCGAGCGATTCACCATACCGATGGTCTCAGACATTGCCTGCGACATGTCGGTCCCGGGGTGAAACTGCAGCTTCATGATCGAAGCGCCCTGGATCGACTTCGACTCCACATGCTCAATACCGGTGATATAAAGAAAGTGATACTCGTACCGATAGGTGAGGTAACCCTCCATCTGCGCCGGATCCATGCCGCCGTACGGCTGCGCGACGTAGATCGTCGGAATACCCAGCGGCGGAAAAATATCCCGCGGCATCCGCTGTAAGGCGAAACCGGCCGCAAGGACGACGCCGAGGACGAGCACGACAATGGTCAGGGGGCGACGCAGGGAGAGCTGGAGAAAATTCATGCGGCAGGCGGGGCAAATGGGGTTGCCGTCGGCTAGACGAGTGCCGCACGGGATTGGCTACAAGATTGGAGTGCATATTTTCTTCCATCCCCGGCCGAACGAAGGCCGGCGCCGCTCGACCGCCCCACCTGAATCGGCCCAGCCACGCCCGCTCTCAAATGACCAGCCGCAAACCGTCATAGGCCGGAGCAATTCCCGCCGGCAAAGATGCCGCCAGCTCGGCGTGGTCGGTCACATGCGTCAAATGCGTCAACCAAGTGGAGGGCGCCGCGATTTCATGGGCGACCGCGACGGCCTCCGCGATCGACATGTGCGTCGGGTGTGGCAGCGGCCGAAGTCCGTCCAGCACGACGATCTCGGCCCCGCGCGCCAGTTCGACGGCCGCGGGCGGCACCGCTTTGCAGTCTGTGTAATAAACGAAGCGTTTGCCGCTGCTGCGCTCGGTAAAAACCAAACCCAAGGTATCGAGTGAACCGTGCGGCAGCCGGGTGGATTGGATCGTGCCCTGCGGTAACTCCAAGACCGACGGCATGTCCACCAGCGTGAACGCCGCGTAGCCTTTCGCAATCGGTCGCTCCGCCATGGCATACGGATAAATCGCCCGCACCCGCCGCATCCCCTCCTCCGTCGTATAAACCGGTAGCGCCGTCCCATCGCGCAAATCACAGAAACGCCGCAGGTCGTCCATTCCCGTAATATGGTCAGCGTGCCCGTGGGTCAGGATGAACAAATCCAACTGCCTGATCTCCTCGCGCAGGCACTGCAGACGAAACTCCGGCGTCGCATCGACCTGCACGTGAAAGCCGTCCATCACGACGTGAATCGACGTCCGCGTCCGCCGGTTGCGCGGATCCGTGGACCGACAAACGGCGCAAGGGCAGGCGATCATCGGCACGCCCTGCGAAGTTCCGGTTCCGAGAAAAATGACCTCCATGCGGGGATCAGTTGCGACCAAGCCAGACGAGAGCCTGGGTAATCAAATTTTCGAGTCCCGGGGTATCCTCAGCGTGAGGGCTGATTGCCATGACCTTCCCCTTGCCGAAGGGCGCGAACACGATCGCAGGCGAGTCTTTCATCACCCCAACCGGGCTACCGTTGTTCGCAATTTCGGTACGGAAATACGCCGCGACCGCATAGGGCTCCAAGCCGGCCCGGCCGAGCGGCTGGATGATCGGACCGTTGGCGTAGCGAATGAAAAACCGCCCCTTCACCTCCCCCAGCAACGGTCGGCCGGCGTCGGCCAATTCGATTTCCATGGTCCCGCGTCCCCGCTGCCACGTGTTGGAAACCGTCTTCGCGTTGAGGATGCCCAGGCCCCAGTCAAAACCGGCACAGGCCAAATACGCCCCGGCGCAAACTCCGAGATAACCGCCACCGCCCTCGACAAAGCGTCGTACATTTTGACGTCCGGCCTCGCCCAGCGCCTTGGCTTGGGCGCTCCCGCTGCCACCGGAAAAAATGATCAGGTCGTAACCGGAGAGATCGGCGGTGCCCAACGCGTCGGGTTTCAGTGCTGTGACGAGGGCACCCGCCAGTTGCCGCGCCCGGGCCGAAACCGCGGCGATGCCTTTCGCCCCGGAGCCGGGACCGTCGTAGATCGCAATCTTGAGCGGACGAACGTGGGTGGGAGGCGAAAACAGATTGGACGCGTTCACCCCGTCGGCGGCCCAGGTGCGCCCGGCGCACACCAGTACGGTGAGAGCCAAGAACACGGAACGAATACGGCGCATTCCGGCAGTTTGTTGGAGCGGAGCGACGAATGGCGAGAAACGAAAACGCGCGCGCAAGCCGGAGCGCGCATTCGAAAATGAAAAGAGCGCGCCGCAAATGCGGCGCGCTCTTTTTGCAACAGGACCAAGTGCCGGAGCGCTTAGTCTGGAATACGGGTCGGCTTAGTAGTCCATGCCGCCGCCCGGGGGATGCCCGTGACCGCCGGAGGGAGCTTCCTTCTTCTCCGGGATCTCGGTGATCATGCACTCGGTCGTCAGGAGGAGACCGGCGATCGAAGCCGCGTTCTGGAGCGCGGTACGGGTGACCTTCGTCGGGTCAAC
>CAIJFT010000323.1 GCA_903820035.1 uncultured Opitutia bacterium | reverse complement strand
TTGCGCCGGACGAGATCCCCACCGGAATACCGTCGAGTTGGTTCACCTGCTTCGAAACCGGACCCGAGTCGGCTTCCTTCACGCGGATCACCTCGTCGTAGATTTTGGTATTAAGGACGGCCGGAACAAATCCGGCGCCGATCCCCTGCAGCTTGTGCGGTCCCGGCGCCCCACCGGAGAGCACGGGTGAGGAATCCGGCTCCACCGCGATAATCTTCACGCCGGCCTTGCGGGCCTTTAGCACCTCTCCGATCCCGGTAATCGTGCCACCGGTGCCGACCCCCGAGACCAAGAAGTCTACCTTGCCGTCCGTGTCGCGCCAAATTTCCTCCGCGGTCGTCCGGCGGTGCACCGCCGGATTCGCGGGATTGGAGAATTGCTGCAGGATAACACTGTTGGGAATCTTCGCGGCCAGTTCCTCCGCCTTGGCGATCGCGCCCTTCATCCCCTTCGTCCCTTCCGTCAGCACGAGTCGGGCCCCCAGCACCTTGAGGAGCTTGCGGCGCTCCATCGTCATCGTCTCCGGCATTGTCAGGATCAGCTTCAAGCCCTTGGCCGCGGCGACGAACGCCAGCGCGATGCCGGTATTACCCGAGGTCGGCTCGATCAGCACCGTCTTGGCGTTGATTTTCCCCGACTTCAGGGCCTCGTCGATCATCGCGAAACCAATCCGGTCCTTGACGCTCGAAAGCGGATTGAAGAACTCGAGTTTCAACAGGACTTCCGCTTGGGCGCCATGCGCCGCAGCGGTGCGATTGAGGCGAACGAGGGGCGTGTTACCGATGGTCTCGGTGATGTCGTTGAATATTTTGGACATGGGATGGAATGAGTTGGGGCCGACTACAGCAGGAGATCACTTAAAAAACGGTTCCGAAATGTGGCATAAACGCGCCGAAAACAAAACTATTTGAGCCGGAAAAACCAATTCCGCCATCCTTCGGTGACTAGCCGCCCGAACCGGATGAACGGGATATGAACGCCGAACTGCCCTGCTATTGGCCCGACACGAACCGCAGCGCATACTGCGACTGATTGTAGTCGACCACGGTGGCGACGTAGTCGCGGCGGGCCCGCGACAATTCCTCCTCCGCCTGCAGGTCCTCCAACACCCCGCTTACCCCAGTTTCCCGACGCTGCCGCGACAGGCGGGCCGTCTTATCCGCCTCCTCCAGCGCCCGGCGCGCCAACTCGATCTGGGCACCGAGGGAAAGCCACCGCGCGTGGTACTCAACCACCTGCCGACGCACCACATCGCGCGTCTTTTCCAACTCAAATTCGATCTGCCGCTCCCGGGCCGCCGTTTCACGCTGCCGGTTGCGATCGAAGATACCGCCGGGGCCGACCCGCCAGCTCAGCCCGAAGGCGTAGTCGCTACTGGAATCAAAATCACGCGACACGGAGGAGCCGCTTGGACCTCCACCCAACCCGCCAAACGAAGCCTGGGCACCGATCGTCGGTAGCAGGGGAGCCACACTCGCGCCCCGACGCGCGACTCGCGCGATCTCCCGCCGCGCCGCCGCCTCGTCGAGTTCCGGGCGCTTCGCCAACGCCGAGGCAACAAGGGCGCCCAACTCGGTTCCACTCGAGATCAACCCGATCGGAGTGACCTCGCCGTCGACCGGAGTCAGCTCCAGCGCCGGATCAAGGCGCAGCACCTCGGCCAAACGCGCGGCCGCGATGCGCTGCTCCGTCCTCAATCGCTCAACCGTCAGGTCCGCCCGCTCCCGCGCCCCGCGCACCCGCGCCACATCGCCTTGAAATGCCAGACCGGCATCGGCGGTCGCGGCAATCTGCTCGGCATGCCGGCGCGTCACCTGCGCCGCTTCCATGGCGGCAGCGACACATGCCCGAGCCCGGGCCAACTCAAAATAAGCAGTCGCCGCCCTCAGCGTGGCGTCACGTTGCCGGCCCGCGAGCAAGGCTTCGTTGGCCCGCACGACCTGCCTAGCGGCGAGCTGTTGAAAGTGGATTTCACCGAGATCAACCTGCGCATTGAGCGTCACTCCCGCGGCCAGCGATTGCTTATTCGCGTCGAGGATCGGGCCGTTCACCGCCTGAATGTTATTCTCATGCCTCCGAATCACGAGCGACGGGGTAATCCAAGGCAGGAGCTTAGCCCGCGTACCAGCTTCGGCCGCCTGCGCCTCATACACCTTCTCCCGCGCCATCTGCACATCGAGGTTGTTGGCCCCGGCCAAACGCAACGCGGTCGGCAAGTCGATAATC
>CAIJFT010000322.1 GCA_903820035.1 uncultured Opitutia bacterium | reverse complement strand
TGTTTCACGACTCACCGCCCTCGGGTGGAAGGCAAAAATCCCCTTGGCGGAGGGCATCGAGAAGACCTACCGCTCGTACCTCGACGAAATGGCGGAAGACACGCTGCGGGCCTGAGGCGCGGGGCCCCTGCCCTGCGTTGATCCCGATCGCGGGAGACTCGCCGCCACCGACACTGAGTCGCATCAGGGCTCAGGTTTTCGCCAGCCAAGGCCCAGCAACCTCGTCCTGAGCCCTTTTCCTTCTTGCGCCGGTCGCCGCCCTTTGCGGCCATGAACCCTCACCATGATCGCACCCGAGACTTTCAACCACATCGAGAACATCAAGAAGCGCGCCGGGCATCTCTGGAGGTTTCTTTGACTGCGATCAAAAACAGCGCGAAATCGAGGCCATGGATGCCGAGATGGGCTCCCCAACGTTTTGGGATAACAACGATCGCGCGCAGAAGCACATCGCCAAGCTGAACGGGATGAAGAAGGCCATCCTCCCGGTCGTCGCCTACCAAAAAAAGGTCGAAGACGTCGGGGTGATGATCGAACTCGTGGAGGCCGCGGAAGGAGCGGAGAAGGATTCGTACGCCAAGGAGCTCGACCAGCAGGTGAGCGGCATGGTGAAGGAACTCGACGCCCTCGAGATTGCCTCGTTCCTCACCGGCCAGTTCGACAAGAGCAACGCCATCTTCTCGATCCAGTCCGGCGCCGGCGGCACCGAGTCGAACGACTGGGCCGACCTGCTCTTCCGCATGTACAACCGCTGGGCCGAACGGCGCGGTTTCACCGTCGAGTTGCAGGACGTGCAGGTCGGCGATCAAGCCGGCATCAGCAAGGCCACCATGATCATCCGGGGCGAGAACGCCTACGGCTACGCCAAGGCCGAGCGCGGCGTGCACCGGCTGGTGCGCATCAGCCCCTTCGACTCGAACAAACGAAGGCATACCTCGTTCTGCGCGATCGACGTGATCGCCGAGGTCAACGAGGAGATTAACATCGAGATCCCCGAGACCGAAATCCGTACCGACGTTTACCGCTCCTCCGGCAAAGGCGGCCAGGGCGTCAACACCACCGACTCCGCCGTGCGCCTCACGCACATCCCGTCGGGCATCGTCGTCGTCTGCCAAAACGAACGTTCCCAGATCAAGAACCGTGCGACCGCGCTGAACGTGCTGAAGTCCCGCTTGTACGAAAAGAAGCAGGACGAACAGCGCGCCGAAATGGATAAATTCTACGGCGAAAAAGGCGAAATTGGCTGGGGCAGTCAGATCCGCAGCTACGTGCTCCAGCCCTACCAGATGGTAAAGGACCTCCGCACCGGCGTGAGCACCAGCGATACGCAGGGCGTCCTCGACGGCGATCTCGACCGCTTCGTCAACGCTTGGCTCCGCGCCGGCTGTCCGCGGCACCGCAACAAGGACATCCAGATGGACGAGTGAGACCATTCCCATGTCGCTTGACTACGAGTCCATCCGCTCCGCCCTGGCCGCGCAGCCGTTGTTCGAAGCCAAGACATGGCAGTTGTCCCCGGAAGCGTGGCCCCTGACCGCCGCCCAGGTCGCGCAGCTCGAGACCATCGGTCAGGCGTGTTTCGAATTCCACCAGGCGCTGGAGGCGCTTTATCTGCGCTCCGTCGCCGGCAAGAATCTGCTGCGCAACAAACCGCTGCTCGCCCCCTGGGTTGCCGATTACCTCGACCGCGGCAAACCCGCGGCGCTGGTCGCCCACGCCCGAGATCCCCGCAACCGCGGCCAGTTGCCACCCGTGCTCCGGCCCGACCTACTCCTCACCGAGGAAGGCTTCGTGCTCACCGAGTTGGATTCGGTGCCCGGCGGCATCGGTCTCACGGCGTTTCTGAACCGCATGTATGGCGGCGTGGCCCCGGCCCGCGATCCGTCGGTGCTCGGCACCGCAGACGCCATGATCGCGAACTTCCACGCCGCGCTCGCCACGCTGAGCCCCCAGGTGCGCAACCCCCTCATCGCCCTCGTGGTCAGCGACGAGGCTGCGACCTACCGGCCCGAAATGGAATGGCTCGCGCACCAACTCCAGCTGCAGGGCAAGCGCGTGTTCTGCCTGAAACCCGAGGCCATCTTTCCGCTGGAAAACTCGCTCTATTTCGACGCGGACGGCAACCCGGAGAAGATCGACGTCCTCTACCGTTTCTTCGAACTCTTCGACTTGGAAAACATCCGCACGCAGAAGTTTATCTTCGAGTCGTGGGCCGCAGGTGAAGTCGCCATCGCGCCGCCGATGCGGCACTTTCAGGAAGAGAAACTCGCGCTCGCATTATTTCACCACCACCTGCTGCAGGATTACTGGTCGGAGGCGTTGAGTGGTTCCGCATTAAAACAGTTGCGCGCCCTGATTCCGCCCTCGTGGGTCATGGATCCCGCCCCGCTGCCGCCCGGCGCCGTGCTCGACGGCCCGCGGGTCGCCAACCGCGGGCTGAGCGACTGGCGCGACCTGACGAACGCGTCGCAGAAGGAACGCGAACTCATCATCAAGATCAGCGGTTACCACGAGACCGCATGGGGCGCCCGCAGCGTCGTGCTCGGCAGCGACTGCTCGCGCGAGGAATGGCAGCGGGGGGTGCAGGGCGCCATCGACCTCGCCCCAACCCACCTGCACGTACTGCAGGCCTACAAGAAGCCGCGGCGCCTCGAGCATCCGGTTTTTGAAACCACCGGAACTCCGCCCGCCGTCGTCACCAAGGCCGGCCGCCTGCGGCTGTGTCCGTATTACTTTACGGTGAACGGCCGCCCGCGCCTCTCGGGCGCCCTCGCAACGTTTTGTCCGCCGGATAAAAAAATCATCCACGGCATGCAGGACGCCGCCTTGCTCCCCTGCCGGATCGTGCCCTGAGGCGTCCGCGCGCCGTCTTAGCCGCTGCCGGCTTGGTCGCGATGCGCCGGTCAGTGAGACTGGGAAACGGCGTGAATCGCCCGACGGCTCGCCCGCAAACCGCCTCACGCGAAACCGCGAAGACCGCGAATCGGCGGGTCTGGGTTCGCGGACTTCGCGGTTTCGCGTGAGCCCAGTCTGGCCAACTTCCGGCCATCACCCTTGCCTTCTTTCTCACCTCAGACGCTGCGGCGCAGGTGCGCCGCACGCGAGCGGGGCGCTGCATCCTGCGGCTTGCCTCCGCCGCAACCGTCCGGCCACAGTCCGCCATGCCCCCCGCCTCCCTCCTTCGCGCCATGATCGCCTCCGGCCTGCTCGCCCTCGGCCTCGGCGCCTGCAGCAAGTCATCGGACCTTGCGTCCGCCGCGCCCGCCCCGGCCGCTCCACCCACGACTGCGGCGACCGCCGCCGCGCCCGCCAAGGCGACCGTGCCGGATGCCGTGCAAAAACTCATGGGCCGGTGGCTGCGCGCCGACGGCGGCTACGTCCTTGAGCTCCGCAAGGCCGACCTCAGTGGCGTGGTCGAAGCCGGTTATTTCAACCCGAAGCCGATCAATGTTTCCCGCGCGATCTGGATGCAGGGTGGCGCGGGCCTGCAGGTGATGGTGGAGCTGAACGACGTCGGTTACCCGGGTGCAACGTATGTGCTGTCCCATGACGCCACGACGGACCGCCTCGTCGGTCAATACAACCAGCCGGCGATGCAGCAGACGTTCGACATCGAGTTCACACGGCAGGCGAAACCGTAACGCCAAGCCTGAGCCCGCGCCGCGGCGATCCCGTTCACGCCCTGCCGCCCCTTCGCCATGTCATCTCCCATGCCGTCCGGGCCGGCGACCGAAGAGGTCGGCCCGTTTCAACTCGCACTGCTCGTTCTCTCGGTGCTCGCACTCGGGGTGATCGCCGTCGAGGCCATCCTGCCCGTGCCGCGCGAAGTCAGCCGTATTTTGGCCGCCGTCGACCTCATCGCCTGCGGCGTCTTCTTCCTCGATTTCCTGGTCAGATTCCGCGCCGCCGAGTCAAAGCTCGCGTTCATGAAGTTCGGCTGGATCGACCTACTCGCCAGCATCCCGAGCGTCGATTTGTTCCGGCTGGGCCGTTTCGTCCGCATTCTGCGCGTGCTGCGACTCCTGCGGAGCGTACGCTCACTCCACCACCTGTTCTCGATCATGTACCGGAGCCGGGGGCGCGGCGGCCTGGCGACGGTCGTCATGATCATGTTCCTGCTGGTGGTGTTCGCCTCGATCGGAATCCTGCTCTGTGAAACCGCCCGCGAGTCGAACATCAGGACCGCGGGCGATGCCGTCTGGTGGAGTGTCACCACCGTCACCACCGTCGGCTACGGCGACCGCTTCCCCATCACCACCGGCGGCCGGATCATCGCGATCTTCCTGATGTTTTCCGGCGTCGGCATGTTCGGCACGCTGAGCGGTGTGATCGCGTCACTCTTCCTCGGCAGCCCGCAAACCGATCCCGCGGTGCTCGAGGAAATCCGCGCCCTGCGCGCCGAGATCGAGCGCAACCGCCGGGAGCGCCCGTAAGCCGCACATGCGCAGCGTCGTCCTCAAGCCCTCGCCCCGCTGCGCCCGCTGCCAGCTGCCGCCGCGGTGGTGCGTGTGCGGCGGACACCAGGACATCCGCTGCCCGCTGCAAGTCGACCTGCTCGTGTCGTTGCGCGAACGCTTCCGGCCGAGCAGCACAGGCAGCCTCATCGGCCGGCTCTTCCCCAATTCGCGCCAACACATCTGGGACCGCGAGCGCCTGCCCACGCGCGAGCAGGTCGCCGCGCCGGGTCGCGACCTCTGGATTCTCCACCCGCATGGCCGGCCCGCGCCGGAAGGCGTTGATCCCGCCGGCGTCCAAGTGCTTTTGCTCGACGGCTCGTGGAGCGAAACCTCCGCCATGGCCCGCGAAGTCCTGCCGTGGGGACGGCTCGTCAGCCTACCGATGACCGGCGAGAGTCGCTACTGGCTGCGCGCGCAACAAGAGGGCGGACGCTTCTCCACCGTCGAAGCGCTGCTTTTCCTCCTGGATGCGTTCGGGCTGCCCGCCGCCCGCGACACGCTGCGCGTGCAGTTTGAACTGCACGTTTACGCCGGACTCCGCTCCCGCGGCCGCATCGACGTCGCCGAGGAGTTTCTCGAGAGCTCGATCATCAAAACCGCGCTGCCCGAACTGCTCGCGCAACTCCACACGCGCCGCCCGCGCGAGCCATCCGACCGTCCACCGCCGCGTTGACTCGGCTCTCCGCCCGCTAACAGTCGACGCCTTCTCCCCATGAAACTTCCCCGTCTTAGCCTTGCCCTCCTCTGCTTCTGGCTCGCTTCGCTCACCGGCGTCTCGGCCGCTGATTCGTCACGCGTCTACGAACTGCGCACCTACACCGCCACCCCCGGCAACCTGCCGGCGGTGCTCGCCCGTTTCCGCAACCACACCACCAAGCTCTTCGAGAAGCACGGTATGGTGAACGTCGCCTACTGGGTGCCGGCCGACGAGAAGGACGGTTCCGCCACGACGCTGATCTACCTGCTTGAGCACAAGAGCCGCGAGGGCGCCGCGGCTTCGTGGAAAGCGTTCAGCGCCGATCCGGAGTGGCAGACCGTGCGCAAGGCCAGCGAGATCAACGGCAAGATTGTCGCCAAGGCCGAGTCGGTGTTCCTCGCGGCGACGGATTTCGCCGGGGCGATGCATGCCGGCAACAGCCAGGGCGCGAACCGCGTTTTCGAACTCCGCACCTACACCGCCGCCGAGGGCAAACTCGCCGGCCTCGACGCGCGCTTCCGCGACCACACCGTGGCGCTCTTCAAGAAACACGGCATCACCAACCTCGGCTACTTCCATCCGACCGACGCCGACAAGGGCGCGGCCAACACCCTGGTCTATTTCCTCGCGTATCCGAATCGTGAAGCCGCCGCCGCCGCTTGGAAGGGCTTCCGCGACGACGCCGATTGGAACAAGGCCCGGGAAGCTTCGGAGAAGAACGGCAAACTCACCACCAAGGTCGTGGGAGTTTACCTGAACCCGACCGATTTCTCCAAGGTTAAGTAAGCCGGACGCGGCTTGAGGTAGGCCCGGCCCCGGCCGGGCCTTTTCCGTTTTCAAGCGGCTGAATAATTCCCGTAGCCGCGTTTGAGCCCAAGACGAAAGCATGGTGCGCCGGCGAGACCACGTGGTCACTGCGCTCCCGTTCGACCACAAAAGCACGACAACGACCGTAGACCACGCGGGAGTCGCGGCGCAGATTTTTGCCGCGCCGCGCCGCCGGTTGAGGCATACTAACAGGGCAGTCGCATCTGCGTCCGCCCCGCCATGCCGTCTCCCACATCCACCTTCGCCCGCCGGATTTTATTTGGCGGCGCGCGTCTTCTGGCGGCGACGGGCGGTTTATTTTTCAGCGCCGATACCGGCACGGCCCAAACGCCCGCGCCGGCGCAAGCAAAGGCTCCGCTCAATCCCACCGAGGAGGAAGCCTATCCGCGGCCGGCCAAGACCTGGATTGAGGTCCAGGTGGAACTCGCTCGCCGCGGCTTTTCCGGCGGCGCGATCGACGGCATCCGCGGACCGCAGTCAGCCGCGGCGTTGCAGGCCTTTCAAAACCGTGAAGGCCTGCCTCCGAGCGGGGAGCTCGACTCTGCAACCCGCGAAATTCTCGTACTCCAGGAACCCGCCCTTGCGCCCGTCTCGCTCGCGGCCGGCGACCTTGAAGCGTTGCGTCCGGTGCCGGCCACGTGGCTGGAAAAATCCCGCCAGCCCGACCTGCCCCACGCCACCGCGCTCGAACTCGCCGCGGAGCGCCATCACGCGGGCACGAGTTTTCTGCGCCGGCTGAATCCGAAGGTGAACTGGGACGCTGTTACGCCCGAGACGACGTTTCTCGCACCGGCGGTGCAGCGCGTCGAGCGCCCGGGCACCGCGGCCCACCTCGTCGTCCGGCTGGAGGAGCGCTCACTCGACGTCGTCGATGCCGGCGGTCGCGTGATCGCCCATTGCCCGGTGAGCATCGCGCGCAAAGCCGAGAAACGCCCGCTCGGCGAATTGCACGTCACCGTCGTGGTAAAGAACCCGAACTACACCTTCGACCCGGAGGTATTCCCCGAGGTGCCCGAGGCGAAGGAACTCGGCCGCAAACTCATCATCCCGCCGGGTCCGAACAATCCCGTGGGCGTCGCGTGGATCGGCCTCGACTTGCCGGGCTACGGCCTGCACGGCACGCCCGACCCGGAGAAGGTCGGCCGCACGGAATCGCACGGCTGCTTTCGCCTCGCGAACTGGGACGCCCAACTCCTGCTCTCGCTCGCCTGGGTCGGCCTGCCGGTGAACGTGGAGCCCTGAGCTCGGTGGGGAGATTAGGACGCGGGGCAAACTGGGCTCACGCGAAGAGGAGTGCTTGATTCGCGCCACTTCGCGCATTCGCGGGCAACCGCCCGAGCCGCACGGTCAGCACCGACGCCGCCGAGCGGAAGAAGCTCACGTGGAGAGTAGCCCGGTGTACGGGCTACAACGATCCACGCTCCCGCGGCTCGTCCGAAAACGGGTTCGACTTGCCCCGCCCCTGACCTCAGGCTCCGCCCCCTTCATTCTGCGGTGGTCAGACCCGCGGGCCCCAACCTAGGGCCATCGACCCAATACTACTATGAACTACCACACTACCCATAAGGGATCGTCTCCGTCAGTCCGGCTGCTGCAGTTCGCCGCATGCCTATTGTTCGCGTTGGCCGCCGTCGTTCCGGCGCTCCGCGCCGCCGACGCCGGCTCCGGCAATGTTTCCGGCTCCGTCGTGAGTACCGCCACCCGCAACGGCCTGCAGGGCGCCACGGTCACAATCCCCGCCCTCAATCGTACGGAACTGACCGACAGCACGGGATCCTTCTTGATCCAAGGCCTGCCACCCGGCCAGGTCGAGCTCGTCGTCAGCTACGCCGGCTTTGAAGACCGCAAGATCGGCGCCTCGGTGCGCGCCCGCGAGACCACCCGCGTGGATGCCGCAATGAAGTCGACGCAGACCCTGATGATGGACGCCTTCACCGTTGCCACCCAGCGCGAAGGCTCCGCCCTCTCGATCACCGAGCAGCGCAACGCCGCTAACATCAAAAACGTCACCGCCTTCGACGAGTGGGGCATTTTGCCGACGCAGAACGTCGGTGAGCTGATCTCCCGCCTCCCCGGCATCACGTTCACCACCGACGAGGACAACCTTATCAATAACGTCAGCATCCGCGGCATGCCCGCCGGCTACACCCGCCTGAACATCGACGGCATGTCGTCGACGGGCGTCGGCGGCGACGGCCGCACCGCCACCCTCCATTCGTTCTCCGGCTCGATGTACGAGCAGGTCGAAATCATCGCGGGCCAGACGCCGGACAAGCGCGCCGACTCCCTCGGCGGCCAGCTCAACCTGAAGACCCGTTCGCCCCTCGCGATGTCCGAGCGCAGCCGCGCCGGCTACAACCTCAGCGGCCGCTGGTTCCCGAGTTGGTCCAACCGCAACGTGGCGGTGGGCGAGCGTCCTTACCGGCCCGACTTCAGCATGAACTATAACGGCGTCTACGACGTCGCCGGCGGCGTCCGCAACCTCGGTATCGCCATCAGCGCCTCGTACCAGGAAATCCTGAACGGCCACGACTGGGACACCCTGCTGTACGAGAACACCATCAACCCGGCGGCCCAGCTGCGCGATTACACCCGCACCAGCGGTTCGAACGATCGCTTCATCTCCGCCGTCAGTGTGCGCGCCGACTATCGGCTTTCACAAGCGACCCGCGTTTCGCTGCGCTTTCTCTACAACGCCGGCTCCGAGCCCTTCTTCAATTACACCGCGGTGAATCCGTGGGTCTCGACCAACCTTACGATCAATTCCGCGACCAACCCGACCGGCGCGATCAAGGACGGCTACACCGCGAACCGCATCGAGATCCTGCCGGTGAACAACACCGCGCTGCAGCCGGGCGGCGTCGCCGTCGGCGCGGCGCAGATGCGCCTCAACCCGCAGCGCTATTCGTTCACGAGCAAGAACCCGACCGGCACCCTCGCCTTCGAAAACAACTGGGGTCGCCTGAAGGTCGACCACGCCTACCGCTGGAGCAACACCCACTGGGACTCCGGCGCCGGCCGCCAGCGTGAAGACGGTACCGTCTCCCTCCGCACCAAGGGCCCGATCGGCTTTACCCTCGACTACGCAAACCCCCAGGGCCGCGTGTTCAACTGGACCGGCGGCGTGAGCCCGTACGACGCGGCCAGCTACGAGTCCTTCGTCATCACCGCCGCCAACACCACCACCCAACCGGTGCCGGTCACCTCAACGGTGTTTAACAAACGCGACACCGTGACCGACACCAACGAGGTCAGCGCCAACGTAAATCTTGCCTACACGCTCGCGACGTCGGTCCCGATCACGCTCAAGACCGGCCTCGACACCGTAAACCGCCGCGTCAACAACCGCCCGGTCTTCCCGCGCCGCTGGTACGGCCTCGCGGGCACCGTCGTCCCGACGCCCGGCCTCATGCCGCTGACCGAATTCGAGCACCTCAACGGCGGTCCGCGCCTCCCGGTGGTGGATCCCGCCGCCGTTAGCACCACGCTCGGCAACGCCGCACTGTGGTACGAGGACGTCAACTTCACCGCGACGCAGCAGTACACCAACCGCCGCATCATGGAGGAAGGCGTCGACGCCGCCTTCCTGCAGGGTAGCACCAAGCTCGGCCGCTTCAGCGCCCTCGCCGGCCTCCGCGGCGAATGGGTCACGACCGACACCTTCACCTACTTCCGCGCCCGCACGACCCCGATCGCCACCGAGCCCGACCACTTCAAGCGCGCCGCGCTCGACTTCGCCAAACTCTCCCGCGACGGCGGCTACCACAAGTTCTTCCCGAGCGTACATCTGGGCTACGACATCACCAAGGACCTGAAGCTACGCGGCAGCTGGTCCACGAGCTACGGCCGACCCGCGCTGGCCAACCTCGTGTCGGCCCCGGCCGCCAACGACACCGCCCGCACCGTCACGATGGGCAATCCGGCATTGAAGCCGCAAATGGCCAAGAACATCGACCTCAAGCTGGAGTACTATTACAGCAGCACCGGCTCGATCTCGGTCACCGGCTATCAGAAGCGGATCACCGACTACATCGGCTCCGCCGCCCGCTCCGGTCAGCTCGTCACCGAAGGCGCCGACAACGGTTTCGACGGCCTCTACGGCGGCTACGAAATCATCCAGGCCGGCAACCTCGGCGACGCCAAGCTGCTCGGCTTCGAGGCCGACGCCCGCCAGCGCCTGACCTTCCTGCCCGGCATCCTCCGCGGCCTGACCGCCCGCGCCAATTACACCTACCTCCAAACCGAGGGTAAATTCGCCGGCACCACCGACCTCAAGAACGGCCAGGTCGCCGGGTTCGTGCCGCGCGCCTACAACGCCGGCCTGCTGTACAACTACAATAAATTCGGCGCCTCGTTCGACGTGAACTACACCGGGCGCTACCCGGTCGGCTATAGCCTCACCTCCCCGGGCAACGGCAACATCTACCGCAAGTCCTGGACGGTCATGAACGCCGGTGTCACCTACAAGGTTCGCCCGGAGGCGACGCTGTTCCTCAACGTGAACAACATCGCCGAGCAAGGCCCCGAGCAGTACACTTACCTCGAGACCCGCAGCCGCTCGCAATGGGTCGTCGCCCGCGCCGTCCGCTTCGGCGTGACCGGTCAGTTCTAAGGCGATCCACCGCCTCTCACGCCAAGGCAGGCCTCCGGGCCTGCCTTTTTTTGTGCCTGCACCGCCACCACCCGACCACACCCGCCATAAAGACATCAAACGTGGCACGCGAAACCGCGAAGATCGTGAATCGCGAGCGACCGGTTTCGCGCCCCTTCGCGGATTGGCGTGAGGCTGTTTGGCCCGACGGCCATCCACCTGCCGTTCGTCTTTCCTCGCCTCGGGTGGACGAGCTGCGGGGCCGCCGCCCGCCCAGCGGTTGCGCAGGCTACCTTCCCGCCAGCAACCGCCGCGCATCCACCGCCGGGTCCGCACTCATGCGGCGCATCAGCGTGTACGTATTCGTCTGCGTGATGCGCTCACCCGCGCGCAGCGTGACCAGCGGTCCGAGCGTTTCCAACTCCACGTAAGACTTCGGATCGGGATTGGTGTAGACTTCGGCACTCGCTCCGCGATCGGGATACTCCCCGCCGGCCACGCGCGGCGACTCGATCAGACAGAGTTCTTTTTCTCCAACCCACAGCATTCGGCCGGCGTCGGCCCCGAGCTTGTGCGGCGCTGAGGGTTCGCGGGTCAACCGGATCCATCCGTCCGCCGCACTCACCTCGGGCCACGGCTTGTCCCCGAAAACAAAATATCCGGCGGGAAACAACGATGCGGCCCGCACCGGCACGATCACCGCCACCGGCGCGCGCAATTGCGTGATCACCCAGATTCCCAGCCGGGCGGCCGGCCCCGCCACGCGCTCGTACGTGGTCGCAATCACCAGCACCGCGGCGTCGGGCTGCAGCGCAATCCGCCGCTCCCAGCGCACACCGTAAAAGGGATCGACCACGGAGGTGAGCACCACCGCTCCGGCTTCCTCCCGCGCCGTCGCCGCCATGCCGTCAAACGCCGGCGGCGGCATCCAGCCGGAGCGCTTCGTCTGGAGTTTCCACTCGGCCTCCGGAGAAGGCCAGGTCTTGTCCCCGCCGAAATTAACCCAGGTCTGACCGCCGGCATCGCCCTGCCCGCCCGCCAGCGCCGCGTCTTCCCACAGGACGTTTTCCCCGTCGCACAACCGGAAGCTCATTACGCGACCCACTTCGGGCACAACCACGGCCTCAGCCCGGGCGTTGCGCAACCGTAGCGCGCCCGACCAACCTCGGTACGTCATCGGCTCGACCGCTGACCGGACGACCTCGGCCGCCGGGCTCACCACCGGCCCGAGCGCTCCGACCATACACCAGAACACGAAGAGACGACGGACAGCGGGGCGGGGCATGGCCTAATGATTTTCCCCGAAAATCCCCTGTCAATCTGCGAGCGGAGTTGCGAACGTTGCGAACGCTGCGCCGCCCCCCGCGACTCCCGTTATCCCGCCCACCTTGTTTCCGCCATGAAACGCACCCCGCTCCTCGTCCTGCTGGTCCTTGCCGGTACCGGACTCCTCCGCGCCGCCCCGCCCAATATCGTCTTCATCGTCTCCGACGACCAACTCTGGTCGGACTATTCCTTCATGGGTTCGAAGGACGTCCGTACCCCGAACCTCGACCGGCTCGCGGCCCAAAGTCTCACCTACACCCGCGGTTATGTGCCCTCGAGCCTGTGCTGCCCGAGCCTCGCCTCCATGATCACGGGGCAGTACCCGCACCAGCACAAGGTGACGAGCAACGACCCGCCATTTCCGACCGACGGCACGCCGAAGAAGCAGTTCAACAAGTCCAAGGGCTTCGGCGACGGCCGCGAAGTGATGAACCGCTACATGGACGCCGCCCCGAGCCTGCCCCGGATGCTCGCGCAGAAGGGCTACCTCAGTCTGCAGACCGGCAAATGGTGGCAGGGAAATTTCAGCCGCGGCGGCTTCACCCACGGGATGACCAGGGGCGAACGCCACGGTGACGAGGGTCTCGATATCGGCCGCAAGACGATGCAGCCGATCTACGATTTCATCGCCTTGGCCCAAAAGGAACAAAAGCCGTTCTTCGTCTGGTACGCCCCCATGCTGCCGCACCAGCCGCACAATCCGCCCGAGCGCCTGCTGGAAAAATACCGCGCCAAGACCCCCTCGCTGCCGGTCGCCAAATACTGGGCGATGGTCGAGTGGTTCGACGAAACCTGCGGCCAACTGCTCGACCACCTCGACCAAAAGGGCCTGAGCAACGACACGATCATCGTTTATCTCTCCGACAACGGCTGGATCACCAACCCCCAGACCGGCGCCTACGCCGACAAGTCCAAGCAGTCCCAATACGACGGCGGCCTGCGCACGCCGATCATGCTGCGCTGGCCGGCAAGAATCACCCCGCAACGCTCCGCCCGACTGGCCAGCTCCATCGACCTCGCGCCCACGTTGCTCAAGGCCGCGGGTGTCCCAGTGCCGGCGTCGATGTCCGGCCTCGACCTGTTCGACTCCGCCGCGGTCAACGGCCGCGACACGATCTACGGTGAGTGCTTCACGCACAATTCCATGGACCTGAACCGCCCCGCCGCGAGCCTGCGCTACCGCTGGCTGATCGAAGGGGATTGGAAACTCATCGTGCCCGCCACCCGCAACGAGCCGACCGCCACCGTCGAACTCTACCAACTCGACGCCGACCCGACCGAGATGAAGAACCTCGCCGCCGGGGAAAAGGAGCGCGTCTACCGTCTACAGACAAAACTCGACGCCTGGTGGAACGGCAAATAATCGAGGCACCGGCTCGCTTCCTCTTCTCCGCATGACCGCCCTCCCCATCCGCACGCCCGAGCGCCGGGCCGAAATCGCTTGGTTCTCCGCCCTCTGCAGCGACGACTTTGAGTACCTCGGCGTGCCCGACGGCCGGTTGCGCAGCAGCTTCGAGCACTGCGGCGGGCTGGTGAAAAAAGCCGACGCCCTGGGGTTCCAAAACATCCTCCTGCCCTCCGGTTGGATTCCCGGCCAAGATCCGCTGACGTTTGCCGCCGCGATGGCGGGCCAGACGAAACAGATCAACCAACTCGTCGCCCTGCGCATGGGCGAGGTCTGGCCGCCGATGCTCGCGCGCGCCATCGCCACCGTCGATCACATCGCCCAAGGCCGCCTGGTGCTGAACATCATTTCGTCCGACCTGCCCGGCCAGAAGGAATCGAACGAGGACCGCTACGCGCGCAGCCGCGAGATCATCCAGATCCTGCGCAAACTGTGGACGACCGACGGCCCGCTCGAGTGGCGCGGCCGCTTCTACAATTTCAGCCTGCCCAACTGCGAGCCGGCCAAGCCGTATCAACAGAACGGCGGTCCGCTGCTCTACTTCGGCGGCATCTCCCCGCCGGCCCAGGAACTGTGCGCGGAGTTTTGCGACGTGTTCCTCATGTGGCCCGAGACCGAGCCGCGGCTCGCCGCCACGATGGCGGGCATGGCCGCGCTCGCCGCAAAGCACGAACGCAAGGTGGATTTCGGCCTGCGCATCCACGTCATCGTCCGCGAAACCGAAGCCGCCGCCCGCGCCGCCTCGAATCGACTGATTTCCAAACTCGACCGCCAGAAAGGGCAGGAAATCAAGGCGCGCTCCCTCGACGCCCAGAGTTTCGGGGTCACGCGCCAGGATGAACTCCGCGCGCAGGCCGACAGCGATCTCTTCATCGAAGAGCACATCTGGTCCGGCATCGGCCTCGCCCGCAGCGGCTGCGGCAGCGCGATCGTCGGCGACCCCGACCAGGTGCTGGCGAAGCTGAACCGTTACATGGATATGGGCATCCGTGCGTTCATTTTCAGCGGCTACCCGCACGCCGACGAATGCGACCTGTTCGCCCGTTACGTGCTGCCCAAACTGCCCACGTGCCGCCTGAACGACGTGCAAAACCGGCGCGTGACCAACCCCGTCACCCCGCTCACCACCGCCGAGCGGAAATGACCCGGGAACAACCGCTAATCTGCGCTCATGTCCGCTCATCCAAGGCCAAGCACCCGAGCCGGACTCCTTAGCGATGCTCAGCGCACCTTAGCGGTTCACCCTGTCTGCGGATTTTCCGCCCCTTTCCCTTTCACTCTCACTTTTACCTCCCCACATGTCCCATCCTCCCGTTCGTTTCGGTCTCGTCGGCTTCGGCGCCTGGGGCCAGTTCCACGCCCAGTCGATCGCCGGTAATCCCGACGCCGAACTCACCGCCATCACCGCGCCGTCGTCCGCCTCTCGCGCGGCCGCCGCGAAGGCTTACCCGCGCGCGCGGATTTTCGGTGACCACCGTGAGATGCTCGCCGCGACCAAGTTAGACCTGGTCGACGTCGTCACCCCGAGCAGCACGCACTTGGATATCGCCGTCGACGCGCTCAACGCCGGATGTCACCTGCTCCTGGAAAAGCCGATGGCTCTCAGCGTCGCCGACTGCGCCAAAATCGTGCATCTCGCCGAGGCGCGGGGCCTGCACCTCGCCGTGGGTCACGAGCTGCGCCTTTCCACGCAATGGGGTGAAATCAAGCGCCGGATCGACGCCGGTGTGATCGGCGAACCGCTTTACGTTTTGGTGGAGCTGCTGCGCAAACCCTACCGCCTCGGCGCCTCGGGCTGGCGTTACGACCCGTCGCGCGTCGGCAGCTGGGTGCTGGAGGAGCCGATCCACTTTTTCGACCTCGCCCGCTGGTACCTCTCGTCCGCCGGCGATCCCGTGGAACTCCACGCCTACGGCAACTCGCGCGATCCGGCCCGGCCCGGGCTCTACGACAACTTCAGCTCGATGTTCAAGTACGCCAACGGCGCCTACGCCGTCGTGTCGCAGACCCTCGCCGCCTTCGAACACCACCAGACCGTGAAGGTGACCGGCACCAAGGGCGCCATCTGGGCCGGCTGGAGCGGCGCGCTGGATCGCACGCTGGAGCCGAGTTATTTCCTCAAGGTCTTCGACGGCACGACCGTCGAGGAGGTGTCGTTTGCAAAACACAGCGGCGAGGTCTTCGAGCTGCGCGCGGAGATTGCCCGCTGCATCCAAATGGTGCGCGGTGAAGCCGCCCCGGCCGCGACCGGCCGCGACGGGCTCTGGTCCACCGCCCTGTGCCTCATCGCCGAGGATTCCATCCGGCAGAACCGTCCGCTGCCCATCGGGAAACTCGGCTAAATGAGCGCGCCCGCCCCCACCCCCGCCCGCTGGTACGACGGCGTCACGCGTTACCAGTGGCTCGTCCTGATCATCGCGTCCCTCGGCTGGATCTTCGACGCGTTTGAAGGCCAGCTCTTCAATATTACGCGGGGCGACATGCTGCCCGACCTGCTCGCCGCCTCGAACCCCGGCCTCGCGCCCGCGGCGATGGACGGTCTGGTGCGGGCCTGGGGAGAAAAGTTCATCGGCATCTTTCTGGTCGGCGGCACCCTCGGCGGCTGGATCTTCAGCTCGCTCGCCGACAAGTGGGGCCGGAAGCCCGTGATGGCGCTGACGATTTTATTCTACAGCATCTTCTCAGGCCTGACGGGCTTTGCCACGGAACTCTGGCACGTCGGCGCACTGCGTTTCCTCGTCGCCATGGGCGTCGGCGGCGAATGGGCCGTCGGCGCCGCGCTGGTGGCGGAAGAATTCCCCAAACACGCCCGTGAGCGCGCCGGTGGAATCTTTCACAGTGCCAGCGTAATCGGCGTCTGGTTGGCGGCCGTAACCGGGCTCGCCGTAGGTCACAACTGGCGCATCGCGTACTTCGTCGGCATCGTGCCCGCGCTGCTCGTGCTTTGGGTCCGCGTCGGTCTGCACGAACCGAAGGCTTGGGAGGAAGCCAAGCGCACCACCGGCTCCCGCATGGGCAGCTTCAGCGAATTACTCGGCGATCCGCGCTGGCGTACGCGCGCGATCTTTGGAGCGCTACTCGCGATGGTCGGCCTCGCGACATTTTGGGGCGTGGTCGTCGCCGGTCAGAATCTCGCCGAAGACCTGCTGCGCACGCTCGGCGCCCCGGCCGGTGAAGTGTCCAGCCGCGCGAAAATCGCCTTCGGTTTCGTGCAAACCACCGGCGCCGCGGTGGGCATGATTGCCATGGGACCGCTCATGGCGCGCTTCGGCCGGCGTTTGACCTTCGGGGTAATGCATGTCGGCGCGTTTGTCATCACGCTGATCCTCTGCTGGCTTCCCGGCTACTTCGGAAGCTACGGGCTGTTCCTGGCCCTGCTGCCGGTATTCGGCTTCTTCTGCCAAGGCATCCACGCCGGCTACGCGGTCTATTTCCCCGAGCTGTTCCCGACCCATCTGCGCGCCACGGGCGGCGGCTTCTGTTTCAACACCGGCCGCATCCTCGCCGCGCCCGTGCTGATTTGGGGCTCCGCCTGGATGAAGGCCGCCTACGCCCTGTCCGTCGCGATCTCCGTCCTCGGATGTCTGTTTCTCCTCGGCCTCGTGGTCCTCGTTTTTCTGCCCGAGACCAAGGGCCGGGACTTGCCCGACGACCGCGCCCCGGCATGATGCCGGAGTCCCCCTGCTTAGCGTAGCGAACCCCTACCCCGTATGAATGACACCTCGACCACCCGCCGCACCTTTCTGAAACAGAGCGCCCTTGCCGGCGCGGTCGTCGGCTTCCCCGCCGTTCTGCGGGCCGCCAATCCGAACAGCACGATCCAGCTCGCCGCGATCGGCGTCAACGCCCGCGGCTACGGCGATCTGCACAGCCTAGCTTCGCATCCGAAAGTTAAATATATCGCGTTCTGCGACGTCGACACGGCGAGCTTCGCCAAGGCCGACGCCGACCACCCGGGCACGCCGCACTACACCGACTTCCGCGACATGCTCGCGCAGCTCGGCGACAAGGTCGACGCGGTGAACGTCGCCACCCCCGACCACATGCACGCGCTGGCCTCCATCGAGGCGATGAAGCGCGGCAAACATGTGTACTGCCAGAAGCCCCTCGCCCACACCGTGTGGGAGTGCCGCCAGATGCGGCTCTGGGCCGCCCAAAAGGGCGTCGTCACGCAGATGGGCAATCAGATCCACTCCGCGGTCGAGTACCGCCTCGCCACCCGCCTGCTGCACGAGGGCGTGATCGGCAAGGTGAAGGAAGTCCACTCGTGGGTCGCCGTCGCCGGCAACGAACGCACGTGCCTGCTCGAGCCGCCGGCGGCGGGCGAGCCCGTCCCGGCCGGACTCAATTGGGACCTCTGGATCGGCGGCGCGCCGATGCGCCCGTATTCACCCGGGCTGTACCATCCGTTCGCCTGGCGCGACTGGCAGGACTTCGGCGGCGGCGCCCTCGGTGACTTCGGCTGCCACATCCTCGATCCGGTCTTCACCGGCCTCCGCCTCAAGGCCCCGACGTCCATCGTCGCCGAAAACAGCGGGGTCAACCGCCACATCTGGCCGACAACGGAAACGGTGCGTTTCGTTTTTCCGGGCAATGAGCTCACCGCCGGACCGACCCTTAATGTGACCTGGACCGACGGCGGTCTCCGGCCCGAACGCAAGTTGGCGCAACTCCCCGCCGACCTCGAATTGCCCAAGAGCGGTTCGCTCTTCATCGGCGAGAAGGGCAACATGGTCCTGCCGCACGTGGGCGGACCGCGGCTGTACCCGTTGGAAAATTTCGCCGGCTTCGTCTACCCGAAGGACATCAAGGGCCTCAACCACTGGCACCGCTGGATCGACGCCATCGTCGCGGGAGGCAAAACCTCCGCCGGCTTCGACTACGCCGGCCTGCTCGCGGAAACCGTGCAACTGGGCAACGTCGCCACCCGCGCCGCCCGCCGGCAAACCATCACGCGCGGCACGAAAAAGACCGACGAGAAGTCCGGTACCTTGCACTGGGACACCGAGGCCTGCCGCATCACCAACGACCCGGGCGCAAACGCCCTCCTGACCAAGTCCTACCGCAAAGGCTGGGAAGTGCCGGCAGCGTGAGGGGTGGCTGGAGGCGCCGCGGCCGAACCGGCGCGTTGTAGGCCCGACTGGTGGCCGGGCCTACACCTCAACTCTCAGTTGCGCCGCCGCACCTCACCGCAGCGCCCGGATCCCGTTCGGAAGCGCCATCACCTGCTGCACTTCGGGCTCGGTCAACGCGCGATTAAACACCGCGAGGTCGTCCATGAAACCGACATACGCGGCGGCGAGCACCAACTGGACCTTCGCCGGATCCCAACCGAAGGTGAGGTCCCAGTCCTTGATGCTGCCCTGCAGTTTTCCGTCGAGGTAGAGTTTTCCGACACCCGCCTTCCCGGCGTTCAGGCGATCGAACGTGAAGACGACATGCGTCCACTTCGTCCGGGAAAACGGCGCGCGCGCCACCTGTACCATCGGCCGCTCGGCGTCCGTCATCTTGGCCCAGTCCTGATTTTTAGGATTCCAAATTTCAAACAACGGACGGATCGCAAACCGGAAGAAACGCGGGGTCTCGTCTTTCGACCATTCGAGGAAGATAAATCCCTTCTTCCCGTCGCCGCCGACAATCTGCACGGGATCGCAGTAACCCGGTTCCAGGTCCTCGTCGGGCGTAAGCCGCAGCCACAGCGAGACCGCGCCGCTCCAGTTCGCGGCGGTGTAGTCGATGATGCCCGGGCCTTTGAAATACGGGCGCAGCGGATTCTTCTTCACGATCTGGAGCGCGCCGCCGAACTTGCCGGCCCCTGGCACCACCTTGACGGCGTCACTCGGCTCCGCCGCGCCTTTCGCCGTGCCACCCGCAGTGTAGAGGACCGGATCACCGCGCGAGAAATCCGCGGAGAGTTTTTCATCGAACGACGCGTGGTGGGTGAGCGCGTCGCGAAGCGGCTGCAACGTATCGGCCGCGGAGGCCGCACTGGTGCCGAGAAAAAAAGCCAATAGGAAACGACTACGTGATTGCATAGGAGGGTATGGGGGTTCGCCGCACCGCGCGGCTGAACCCCACCGTGCAAGCCGCGACGGCGGCGGCAAGCGCGGAGCTGCCCGCGCCCATGACGCCACCCTCATCGCACCGGCGTTGCTTCCCGCCTACGCGTGCGCTATACCCCAACGTGCCGTCCCCGCGGTCGCGGGGCGGTCCTCCTTCCATGTCACGCCTCGGTCTCTCCGTCGTTGTCCTGCTCGGTTTCAGTCCCGCGCTCCGCGCCCAAGCGGCGTTCGAGCCACCCACCAAACTCGCGGAGGTCGTCGTGACCCCCAGCCGGTTCGGGGTCGCGGCCACCGCGACGAGCGTCGCGGCTACGCTCACCGCCCGCGAACTCGAGGTGCTGCCGCAGATCGGCGACGACTTGTACCGCTCGATCGCGCGTCTGCCCGGCCTCGCCGCCGACGACGTCTCGGCCCGCTTCTGGGTCCGCGGCGCCCCGCAGGGCGAACTGCTCGCCCGACTCGACGGCGTCGACCTCATCGAGCCATTTCACCTGAAGGACGTCGATGGCGCGCTGTCGATCATCGACCCCGCCACGATCCGCTGGCTGGAGCTCTCCACCGGTGGCTTCGCCGCCGAGCACGGCGACAAACTCGCCGGGGTACTGACGATGGAAACCAAGAGCGAAGCCCGGCCGTTGACCACGCTCAGCTTGAGCCTCACCGGCGTCGGCGGACTGAAGCAGGGGGCGTTCGCCGGTGGCCGCGGCCGCTGGATGGTATCGGCCCGGCGCGGCTACCCGGATCTCGCGCTGCGCGTCTCCGGCCGCGACGACCGCATCTCACCGCGTTACTACGATCTCACCGCGAAAGTAGAGTATGATCTCGCGCCGACCCACACCGTATCCCTTCACCTGCTTCACGCCGGCGACGGCTTCCGCTACGACCGCATCAACCTGCCCTCCCTCAGCAGCAGCTACGCGAGCGACTACGCCTGGGCGCGCTGGCGCGGTGCCTTCGGCCCGAACGTGAAAGGTGAAGCCGTGGTCTCCTGGACACGTTCCGAGTGGAACCGCGACGGCACCGGCCGATCGGACGGCTATCCGTTCTCGCTCCACGACCGTCGTCAAATGGACCTCGCCGCCCTGCGCCAGGACTGGAGTTATCAGCTCGGCGAGACGGCGATTCTGCGCGCGGGCTTCGACGCGAAGACCGGTGGCGCCGACTATGATTACAATCTCTCGCATCAGCGTACCGCCGTCAGCAACGGCAACCAGGTCGTCCAGACGGATCGCGTGGCGACGCAGCTCGCCCGCGACGGGCAGGCCTACGGCCCGTTCGTCTCCGCGAAGGTCCGGCCCCTGCGCGCCCTCGTGGTAGAGCCCGGCCTGCGCTTCGACCGCCACGATTACACGGGCGACTCCGCGTGGAGTCCGCGGCTCAACGCCGCCCTGACCCTCGGCCGCGCCACGGTGCGCGCGGCGTGGGGCGACTACCGGCAATCGCAGGGCCTGCATGAGATCTCCGTCGCGGACGGCGAGCGCACGTTTCAACGCGGCGAACGCGCCGAGCACCGCGTGCTTGGCGTCGAGTATCCCGTCGCTCGCGCCGTCGCGTTGCGCGTCGAAGCCTACGAGCGTCTCACCACCCGGCCGCGGCCGCGTTGGGAGAACCTCGACAACATCTACGACCTCTTCCCCGAGGCCCAGACCGACCGCGTGCTGTTGACCCCGACCGAGGCGCGGGCCCGTGGCGTGGAAGTTTTGCTTTCAAGCCGCGGCGCCTCGCCGCTCCGTTGGAACGCGAGTTATGCCCTGGCCCGCACCGAGGAGCAGATCGCCGGCCAATGGCGGCCGCGCGCGCGGGACCAGCGGCACACGTTTTACACCGACGCGACCTATGTGCTAAACCCGCGCTGGGAATTCAGCGCGGCC
Organism: uncultured Opitutia bacterium; assembly: GCA_903820035.1. Classification (GTDB taxonomy): domain Bacteria; phylum Verrucomicrobiota; class Verrucomicrobiia; order Opitutales; family Opitutaceae; genus ER46. The sequence goes on along the minus strand of CAIJFT010000322.1, from coordinate 18,322 downwards.
TGGCATTTTCACACCGGTTGGCCGACGACGGACGTTGTTTACTCACTCGCTCCACTCACCAACGGCCGCCGGTTGCTCGTATCGGCCAACGGTCCCGTCTACGGCGTGCGTCTGCCGGACTACCACCGACTCGACCTGCGCGCGACCCGTCGCTTCAAGCTGCGGCATGGCGAGGTCCGCGCGTTCGTCGATATCTTCAACGTCTACGACCGCACCAACCTCCTTGGCTACGATCACCGCGTGACGGTGACGGGCACCCAGGTCACCGACACGCGCAAGACCCGCGACCAGCTCCCGCTCCTGCCAAGCATCGGCGTGAGCTGGCAATTTTGAGGAAGGCGGGTTGGAGAAACCCAGCCTCCATCGGAATCGGCCCGACGAGGACATCGGGCCGCACCGCCTGGCACTTTTCGGTTGGGTCGGCGCTCAACTTGAGCCATCGAGTCACGCGTGGAAACGCCCCTACCCCGCGAACCCGAGAGATCCTCCGAGTCACAACTGACGCGCCGGCAGGCCCTGGGTTTACTCGGCGCGCTACCACTCACCTTCGCCGTCGGTGATGCCACCGCGAACGCCGCCACCACCCCCATCCCACGCTCCCCCACTCCACTCCCGCCCATGCTGCCCGACCTGCCTAATTTTCACCCGATGATGGAATGGCTCGCGCGTGAGCACGCCCCGCGCCTCTCGTTCTTGGATCCACGCTGGAAGGATCTCGCCACCTGGCAGTCCGCCGCGCGGCCCGTGTTGCACGATCGCTTGAGCTACCACCCGCAACCGGTGCCGCTCGCCGCCGAACTCATCCGCCGCGAAGAGCGGGCCGATTTCACGATCGAGGTCATCAAGATCCACGCCACGCCCGCGTATCACATTCCCGCCCGCGTGCTCGTGCCGAAGGGCGCGAAGGGTAAACGGCCGGCCGTGCTCGCGCTGCATTGTCACAGCGGACGCTATACGTGGGGCCACGAGAAAATTCTCTCGGCGCCGGACGAGGCCGCGCATCTCACCGAATTCCGCACGAGCCGCGACGGCCGGCCCTGGACCGAGTCGCTCGTGAAGCGCGGCTACGTCGTGATCGTGATCGATGCCTTTTATTTCGGCGAACGCCGGCTGCGCGTCGAGGACCTCGAGGCGGCGCGGGTGTTTCCCGAGGTGAAGGATGCGTTTAATACCGCGCGCAAGGCGCCGCCGGGCTCCGCGGAGTGGACCACGGCGGTCAACCGCGTGTGCAGTTTCTACGAGCACCACACCGCGAAGACCCTCCTCGCCACCGGCGCCACCTGGCCGGGCATCCACGTGTGGGACGAACGCCGCACCATCGACTACCTGCAGAGCCGGCCCGACGTCGACGGCGGCCGCATCGGTTGCGTCGGCCTGTCGGGCGGCGGCTTCCGCACCGCGATGGCAATCGGCGCCGACCCGCGAATCAAGGCGGCGTGCGTGACGGGCTGGATGACGGAATTTGCGCATCAGCTCCGCAATCACGTTCGCCACACGTGGATGGTGTTCGTGCCGGGATTGTACCCGTCGCTCGACCTGCCGGATGTCGCCGCGCTGCATGCCCCGGGCGCGCTGCTCGTGCAACAATGCCGGCAAGACACGCTGTATCCGCCGGCGGGCATGCAGGGCGCGGTCGACAAGCTCACCCGGATTTACGCGAAGGCGGGCATCCCGGAGCGTTTCCGTGGCACGTTCTACGACGCGCCCCACTCGTTCCAACCGCAGATGCAGGACGAGGCGTTCGATTGGCTCGACCGGTGGGTGTGACGGACGCGCCGCGCCGCGCGAGTCGAGAGCTGAGGGTTGAGAGACTCGAACCCAGGGCGGTCGGTCTCTCAGCCCTCACCTCTCAGCTCTCAACTTACTCCCCGTTCCCTAATTGACCGTCACCGGACGAGCCACCACGGTTCCGCGCCATGCGTATTCCCACCCTGCGCGTCATGCTGTCCTTGGCGCTCCTCGCATCCGCGCTGCGTCTGCGTGCCGCCGACGACGCCGAACTGGCGCCCGCGATCGAACGCGGGCGCGTGCTCTTCGGCGCCAATTGCGCGCTCTGCCACGGCGCCACCGGCGACGGCGTGAAGGGACTCTATCCGCCCCTCGCAGGTTCCGACTGGCTCGCCCAGCACCGCTCCGGTGCAATCCGCGCGGTGATCAACGGCCTGAAGGAGGACATCGTCGTCAACGGCCAACCCTTCCAAGGTCAGATGCCGCCCATCATGCTCGACGACGCCCAGGCGGCGGACGTGCTCACGTTTGTGGTCAATTCCTGGGGCAACGCCGGCGGAAGACTCACCGCAGATCACGTCGCAGCCGTGCGTGCGACGGCGGAATTTAAGACCTTCGCGCAACTAAAGGCGGCGGGAGACTACATCGGCCTGCCGCCCGCGCCGGCGGGTTTCGCGATCCGCGAGCTTGTCCGCCTCAACGATTTCGCGTGCCGCCTCGCGAGCGATGGCAAGGGCGGCAAGCTCTACATCCTCGGCGTGAACGGCAGCGTCTGGCGCTTCGATCCGGCGACGGGGAATCTGAAACAAATCCTCTGGCCACGGGACTTCGTCGGCCTGAAGCCGCTCGAATTCCAGACGCTTGGCATGGTGCTCGATGCGCAAGGGCGGCTGTGGTTCACCGTGAATCAACGCGTGCCGGCCGAGCCGCTCGTGATGAACGAAGCCGGCATCTTCCGCACGACGGCCTTCGACGCGGACGGCGACCCGGTCGCGCCGCGGGCATGGCTGCGCGCCAGCTACCCGTGGGGCATCGGCCCGTACAATCACGGCCTCTCGGACATCCGCTTCGGGCCCGACGGTCTCCTTTACGTCAGCAGCGGTTCGCGCACCGACTCCGGCGAGGCCGGCGATCTGCCGCACCTCGGCAAGATGGGCGAAGTCGACATCACCGCGGTGATGTGGCGTCTGGATCCAAAGTCCGAGTCGCCGAAAATCGAAATCATCTCCCGCGGCATCCGCAATGCGTACAGCTTCAACTGGGACGGCGAGGGGCACCTCTTCACGGTTTCGAACGGCCCGGACGCCCACGCGCCGGAGGAGATGGATTTCATCACGCCGCCGCGCCCCGGCGAACCGCCCGAGCACCACGGCTTCCCGTACCAGTTCGGCGACGCGTCTGCGGACACCAAGTGGTACCCGCACACCCCGGCTGGGCCGGCCGGCGTGAAATTCATTCTGCCGGTGCTGAACCTCGGTCCCGCCGGACTGATGGCCGGCCAACCCACGAGCACCTTCAACGCCCACAGCTCACCCACGGGCCTCACCTGGCTCGACGGCCGCTGGCCCGACTCGCTGCGGAACCAATTTCTGGTCGGCCGCCTCGGCAGTTTCCTCGCCGGTCCCGGTCCGGACGAGGAGCATGGGTTCGACGTGCTACGCATGAAGATGAGCCGCCGCGCCGACGGCAGGTGGACCGCGGAGACGCATACCTTTCTCGCGCCGCTCGGGCGACCGATCGACATCCATATTGCGGGTCAGGATACGCTCTACGTGCTTGAGTACACGCGGCCGACGACGCTGCGCAGCCGCGTCGGTTGGTTGCCCGGCCGCATCCTCGAGCTCAAGGTGACCGGCAAGTAAGAGAGGCCCGCAGGTATGCCATGTAGGCCCGGCCGTTGGCCGGGCAATTTGGTTCAGCAGCTCGTTTGAAACGCCCGGCCACCGGCCGGGCCTACAACCCAACCCAAGGCACCGGACCTTTGGGCCGCAAAACGGCCGAAGGATCGGAGGGCGAGTGCGGCTTCCACGGCGCCCATGGGCGCGCGGAAGATTTTCGCCGGCCGGACGGGCGCTTTGTGCCTTTTCGCGGCAATTGGCCCGACCCCTCCGCGCTCAGAAGTCGAACGTCGTCGAGAGCGTGAACTTCCGTGGCTCGGGCATGCGGATCGTGCCGGGGACCTGCAGCAGCGGATTGGTTCCGAGTCCACCAACGCGGTACGTCGAATAGGTGTTCGCGATCAGGGTCTCGCTATTGAACACGTTGGCAATGTTCAGCTGGAAGCGCGCGTTGAGGTTCCGGTTGATCCGGTAACGGTAGGTCGCGTGCGCGGCGACGAGGTAATAATCCGTCGCGTAGAGGAACTGGTACGGATCGTTCAGCGTGCTCGCGATCTTGGCCTTGCCGCGGAAGTTGGCGCCGGCGCCGACCGACGCGTTGCGCAGCACGCCGTCCGGCATCGTATAGGTGACGTACAGGTTGCCGGTGTACTTGTAGGTGTTGTTGAGCGGCGTCCCCGGCGTGAGCGAGGCGATGTAGGTGCGGATCGTGGTGATGTCCGTGTTGACCTGCGTCGCATTCGTCGCGCGACCGCCGGCGACGGCGTCCTGCCACGCCTTGAGGTTCTCGTTGATGTAGCCGATAAGTCCCGGCTCGAGGTCGACCGCCGAGGTCCTGGGCAACGCGAGGTTGGCGGTCACGCGGAGGCTGCGCGTCGGATTCGCGGTGATTTCCAACTCATAGCCGGCGCCCGTCAGATCCTGCGTGTCGCGATACGACAACGACGCGAGGTCGACGCGGTTGAGGTTGGTCCAGATGCGGTTGATCTCGGTCGCACGCGTGCCGGTGATCAGCAGGTTCTGCTGTTCGGACGTATAGCGGCTGATCGTGCCCGCGACGCGGCCGTCGAACAGCTCGAGCTTCAAGCCGAAGTCCTTGCCCTTGCTGCGGGAAATATCCGGGGCTCCTCCGTCGATGAGGTTGGCGCCGTTGTTGGGGGCGGCGAAGGTTTCGGAGTAGTTGGCAAAAATGCCGAGCCATGGCCGGATGAAATAGACCGCGCCGACGTTGCGGCTGACCGGCGTGAATTCGCCGACGGATTTCGCGCCGACGACCGGCACCGGCACGGTGCTGCCGGCGGGGACGAGCACGGCGCCGAGCTGCGGCAGACCCGTCGTCGCGACGACCGGGAGGCCGGAGGTCGTCTGCTGCACGTTACTGACGGCGTCGCGCCGGCCGCCGAACATCACGGCGAGCCGGTCGTTGAAGAAGCGGCTGGTCGAAGCGAGCTGCGTGTAATCGAGCTTCTTCCGCTGGTGGCTGATGGCGGTGGGGATGAAGTCGAGCTCCACACCCGGGATTTGCGGCACCGGGCCGAGTTCGTAGCCGGCCTGGTCCCAATAGCGCCGCTCGCGGAACAGGTTCGCGGCGTTGGTGAGGTTGGAGCTGGTACCGTTGACGCGCCGCAGGGTGCGCGAGTACGAATCGAACCGATCGGTGCGCGAGCCGGCGATGACGCTGACGCTCTCCTTCATCCAGGTGCGCTCGAAGCGCCAGTTGGCGAGGGCCCGCACGTCGCCGACGAGGTTGCCCTGCAAGGTGCGCACGCGCTCGGCGTCGGTGAAGGCCTTGCCGAAATTCCGGTTGTAGCCGCCGCCGGGCAGCACGGTGTTCACGTCGACGCGATAGGTGCTGAACAGGTTCTGGTTGCCGTAAGACTGCCGGTCGTTGCGCAGACGGTTGAACGCGACCTCGACGAAGAGGTTATCGCTGAAGCGGTGGTCGAAGTAGACGCTGTAGGTGTAATAGTTGAGCCGCGCGATCGAGTCCGGCGGCTGGAAGTTGAACGCCTTGTCCGGCAGCCGCGGTGAATTCGGAATGTCCCGGCGGACGTCGCCGGTCGGCAGCAGACTCAGGCCGGTGCCGGTTGATTGATAAAACGGCCCGTGGTCATTAAGACCGCCGTTGGGCGTATTCGGGAGATAAAGAAAGTAGTTGCTCGTGCTGATGCGGGCGACGCCGGTGCCGCTGGTGCTCGGGGCGGTGACGCCGTTGTAGGAGGCGACGCCGTTCCAGTAGGAGCCCTGGTCGGAATAGTAATTCGGATACAGGATCCGGCGCTGCGTGCCGACTTCACCCTCGAAGCGGAACTGATTGCGTTGGGTCACCTTCACGCTGCCGGCGAGGTGCACGCCCAGCCGGTCGTTTTCCGAGTAGTCGCGGAAGGTCGGGGCACTTTCCTGAAACGCGTTCAGACGCAGCGCGAATCCCTTCGTCAACGGCCGGTTGAGATCGATCGAGCTGCGATAGCCGCCGTAGCTGTCGACCCGCGTGTTCAGGGAGTTGGTCGCGCGGTCGAAGCGCGGACGTTTCGTCCAGGTGGTCGAGATGCCGCCGGCGCCGGCGTCGCCGAACAGCACGCCGTTGGGCCCGCGGGCAAACTCGTAGCGCTCGGTGTTGTAGGAGTCGCTCTCGACGTACCACAGGAAGTAATTCCGGCTGGCGAACGTCGCGCCCATGTTGCGGTAGTTGATGCTGAAGCCGCCCGCGATGCTCGTGTTGCTCTCGGGAAACGGCACCCAGTTCAACGCCCACTCGCCCGCGCTGCGGAAGTTGGTCGCGCCGATGTCCTCCAGAAACTGGCTCGTCATGACCGAGATCGCCGCCGACGTGAGCTTGAGCGGGGCGTCGGTGCGGCCGCCAGCAAGGGCGCTGGCCGCGGTGTAGCCGACGTCGCCTTCGGTGCGCACCTCGAAGGGCGAGAGCAAAATCGCCTCCCCGTCCGCGGCGGCGGGTTTAGCCGGCAGCGCCGATTGGGCAAATAGGCCGTTGAGGAGGCTGGCAAAGGCCAGCACCGCGATGCGGGAGGGAGACACCACACGAGAGGACATGGACATGGGAGGGAAGCGCGCTGGGTTGGGCCGGGAAGGGGAAATGAACCCAGCGGAACCAAAGTCACCCGCCGAGCTGAGCCGATGCAACGGGCGTTTCAGATGATTTGAAACCACGGCGGCAATGAAGACCCGGCGGGCTGTGGCATGAAGGTCGTCCGTCAGAAACGACCCGATGGGGACATTGGGCCTCACCTGCCAGTCCCTCATCGGGCTACGCTTTAACGCGGCACCGCGAATTTACGGAGGTACTTCAGGGTCACTTCAAACTCGTGCGGCAGCGGCGCCTGAATGGTGATCGGCTCACGCGTGGTCGGGTGCTTCACCGTGAGTTCACTGGCGTGCAGGCCGAGGCGGGCGAGCAGCGGCTTCTCTTCGTCGCGACCTTTGTAGCCGCGTTTGAAATCAGATAGCTTCAGGAGGATAGTCGGATCGCCGTAAAAAGGGTCGTTCAGAATCGGCGCGCCGGCCGCGGCGAGATGCACGCGCAGCTGGTGCGTACGCCCGGTGAGCGGATGACATTCCACAAAGGCGTACGTCGCGGCACTGGCCCCGATCCGGCTAGACCCGCGGAAACGCTCCAGCGTGCGAAACTCAGTCAGACACTCCTTGCCCCCGCGCCCCTTGAACACCCGCATTCGGCCCGGCTGGCGTTCGTCCTCGCCCAGCGAGAGCTCGATTGTGAAGGCATCTGGCAAGCCGCCGGCCGGATCACGGACCGGCGCCATGACTTTCATCGCCTGGTCGACCGGCAGTACCGCGATGAAGGCGTGGTATTTCTTCGCCACCGTCTTGGACTGAAACTGGCCGGTGAGGAAATCCAGCGCGATTTTGGACTTGGCACAGATCAGCAGCCCGCTCGTGTCGGCGTCGAGGCGGTGGACATTAGCGACCCCGTGACCGTAGCGCGGATGGTCATGGACCAGGCCCATGAGATTCTCGCGCTGCTTGTTCCAGCGGTCGGGCGCCACGAGCATGCCGCTAGGTTTGTCGAAGGCGACGAGGACATCGTCCTCATAAAGAATAGGCGGAAGCGGCATGCGGGGAGCCGATTGAGAGCCAAGCGCGGCGGGTGCGCAAGCGGTAGCCGTCAATAAAGCCCGGGGCGGAACTCCCGGCACTAATTCGCTTGCGGCGACTGCCCCGACCGCGTCGGTTCAAGCCGCTCCATGCCCGTCTGGCCGAAAAGCTTCCATACGTTTGGGATCAACCTGAAGACCGCGTCTACGGAGTGGAAATTGCGGCATGCCCGGACGGCGCCGGGCCAGCAAAAGACGGTCTTCGAGACCCTGATACCACCGTTGGCCAAAGCCACCTATTGGCGCGCGGCCGGCCTCGCGCCGGGGATGAAATATTCCGATTTCCGCTCGAGCATGCCGGTAAGCACCCACGCCGGGCTTACTCCGCAAATCGAGCGCATGCGCCGCGGCGAAGCCGATGTGCTGTGGCCCGGGCGATGTGATCTTTTCGCGCTCACGTCGGGAACGGCCGGGACGCGGAAACTGATTCCCGTAACCGACGCGCTGCTCCAGCACTTCCGCTATGCCGGGCTGGAATCGCTCCTCTACTACACCGTGCGCGTACGCCACGCCGGGGCGTTTCGCGGCCGCCACCTGCTCGGCGGATCGGCCACCACTTTGGTGAAGTTGGACCGCCCGGAACTGGCGCCGAACCATCCGGGGTTCGCCGGCGACATCAGTGGCGTGACCGCCCTCACGTTGCCGGAGTGGGCGGAACGTCATCTTTATGAACCCGGCGGAACGGCGGCCAAGATCTCCGATTGGGAAAGCCGTTTGGAAGCGATCGCCGCCCGGACGGAAACGAGGGACATCACGCTCATCGCGGCGCTTCCGACCTGGGGTCTGACACTCGCCCACTTCCTGCGCGACCGCTGGTCTAAGCCCAATCGCCGCATCCGTAACCTGCAGGGCCACTGGCCCAACCTCGAATGCTTCGTGCACACCGGAGTGTCCATCGCGCCGTTCGCCGATGAACTGCGGGACGTGTTCGGTTCCGGGGTCACGTTCCACGAAGTCTATGCTGCCACGGAGTGCATCCTCGGCTCGCAGGATACGGCGAACGGCCGGTCGCTACGGGTGATGGCAGACGCCGGGGTTTTTTTTGAATTCCTCCCACTGAAGGATTACGACGAAAAGCGACTGCCGGAATTGGGCGCCAAGGCGTTGCCGCTGGCCGAGGTCGCCGAGGGCATCGACTACGTGGTGCTCGTTACGACGCCCGGCGGGCTGGTGCGTTATGTTCTGGGGGATGTCGTGCGGTTTACGTCGACCCAGCCGCCGCGCCTGCTGCACGTCGGCCGAACCGACCTGCGGCTGAACGCCTTCGGGGAAAACATTTCGGAACGGGAGATCACGCAGGCACTCGTGGCAGTCTGCGCGACGCACGGGTGGAAGATCGTGAACTTCCACGTCGCGCCCCAGACCTCCGTCCGTGATTTCAGCCGGGGCCAGACCGGACGCCACGAATGGTGGATCGAGCTGAGGTCCGGAACGCTGGTAACACCCACGGGGGTGGCGATGGCAGGACATCTGGATGCCGAGCTGCGACGCATGAGCGAGACGTACGACCTTCGACGCGCGGCCGCCGTGCTCGACCCGCCGGTCGTGCGGCTGGTCATGCCCGGCATTTTCAAGCACTGGATGCACTTCGCGAAGAAGTTGGGTGGTCAGCACAAAATTCCCCGCTGCACGACCGATCGCACCATTGCTCAGGAACTCGCCTCAATCACGAATTTCGCGGAGGATTGAGCCGGCTACGCCTGAAGGAGGAGGCGCAACGGGAGCCGGCCTTCAGTTCGACCCCGCGCGCCTCCTGCCGCCACCGGGAAAGTCTCGGCGTACGACCTAGGGTTGCGGTCGGAAGGTCGCTTCAACCCGACCATCGTAAACCGTAAAGGTGAGCCTTCCCGAGCTGCCTGGCGGATAAATCTTACTCAGGTCGAGCATCTCAATGCGGTGCTTTCCCTCCTCGTCCCAATGGAGTTCGGCCTTCGGCGTGATTGGATGCGGGTAAAACATGTAGCCCGCTGAAAACGTCTTCCCGACGATGCCCCATCCGCAGCGATGTTCGCCAAAGCGAGCCTCCGTATTTTCCAACCTATGCGACGACCTATTGACGACCTGAACTTCGATTTTCGTATAAAAACCGAGTCCGCGGCTGCCGCAGGCGGCGAGCAAGAGGCAAAGCAAACAAGGAATCAGATGTCTTGCACTCATGGGTGATAATAGACCTTCCGAACTCTAGGCTGACCAGAAAGGAGTTCAACCAGCCTATCGTTCACCCAACGCGAATCGTGCGAAGTTCCCACATAGTTGGAGTATTGGTTAGGCAAAGGGGCGAATGGCACTCCGGCCGCACGGCCATTCTCCCACATCATCAGAAGCGAAAGATTCGCGATGCCCCGATTCCCGCTGTACCCACCTCCGACATCCGAGTGGGCTGCGCCAGGAACCTCCACTTCGCGGAAGTCCGGATTGGGAATAGGTGCCCCGGGGCCTGGCCGGATCGAAGTCAGGGCGAAGGTCTTTGCCCGTCGTTCCCCGCCGGCGGTCAGATGAAAGACACTTCCCGTGTCCTTGGGAATGCCGAGCTGGTAGCCGATATTCACGTCGTTGGGCAGTCCTTCGGACGCCACCGTGTCGAAGAGCCCCATCCAACGAATTCTCACGCACGGATATTTTTCCCTAAGCTTGTTGGCGAAAGCCCGCGCCTGTGCGGCACCCCGGCTAAAACCCACGATATCGGCGACGAAATCGCCCTGTTGAGTAAACTCCTCAACCGCATTCATCATGTCGCTGATACGGGATTTCCCGCCCAATCCGAAAGCCAAACCGATAGGATTCAACAACCCGTCGTTTGTACCCACGCCTCGGGCGTATTCCTTGAGCCCTTCGTAAACTCTAAAAAGCGCAAATACGTTAGTTTCCTGCCCCAACGAAACATCCCGGTAGCCATCGTTATTCGTGCCATCGAAGGCGTAGAGCGCTAGGCCCAGCGGATCGATCCACTCAGTCGGCGCGTTATCGAGCAAGCCGTATAGATTGACGCCGCCCGACTCTGCATACGGGTCCCGGCTAATCCACCGCCCCCGACCCGCATCCAGATACCGATATCCGAAATAGATCAGCCCGGTCTCCGCATCGGCGTACTTGGTGGAGAAGCGCCACGGGTTCAACGCCGCGACCGCGCCCTGCTGCTGGATCATCTCGCCGAACGCGTTGTAGTCGTACCGCGCCGAAACCGCACCCGTGGCGGCATCCACGGCTCCGGCGATGTTGCCGCGCCCATCATCGGCGACGAAATGGGTCGAGCCGGCCCGATCCGCGAAGAGGAGAAGACCGCCCGCTCCTCCGGCACCGTCGCGCGTGCCGCTCAAATCAGTGCCCCAGGTGTACGTCCGCATCGCGGCACTGCCGGCGATCGCATCCAGTTCGGCCACGACGGTCCAGCCGTCGTACACGTACAGCGTATGGCTCGCGACCGTCCAACCACCGACCGCGCCACTCAACACCTTCTTGGCAATCCGCCGACCACTGTGGTCATAGCTGAACTCCAGCCGTTGTCGGGGGACACCGGCCGTAATCACCGCCGCGTTTGTTTCCATCGCGATCAGCCGGTTCTCGGCATCCCACGCATATACCCATTTCCCGTCCGCAGTGAGGTTACCGTCGGCATCGTAAACGAAAACCTCCGGGCTCCGCGCCAGCACCGCGGTCGTCGCCAACTCGGCCACCGCATCCTCGCCGTTTGGTCCAGCGAGGTTCTTCACTCCGGACAGCTTGAGTTGGACTCGCTGCGGCCCTGCGGCGTTGGCCACCGGAAGCGGTTTGAAGTAAAGTTCACCTTGGCGGGTCACCGATTGGGGCGCCCCACCGTCAACCGCGATCGTAACCGTGGCACCCGGCGCAGCCGCACCCAAAACATCAAGCCGCCCCGGTACGGTCCGCTCGGAATACTGGTTGAGGGAATTCACCGTATACGCGGACACGGAACCATTGCCGGAGGCCGTTTTTCGGTTGCCGATATCGTCGTAGGTCCAGCCGAAATCGTGCCCGATGACCGGCGTGCCGTCGGCCAATTTTTTTCCGCCCGTGATAACCTGGCCGAGCGGGTCATAACCATAATCCCAGTACGCCTGATCTTCCCGGATGGCGCGGGTGCGTTGATTGGCTCCGTTGTAGGAATACCCATACGCAAACGGCGCCGCGCCAATCGGAACGGCCTGCGCGGATTCAAGGCGGTTTAGCCGGTCGTAAGCCTTGGTGGTCACCAATCGAACAACGCCGGAGTTGCGGGACGTCACGCCACGAACCAAGCCGGACTCGGGCAGATACTCGTAAGCGACCGAATTCTGGCCGGAGGTCACGGTCGCCAGCCGTGACGCGGGATCGTAGGTATAGCTCGCTCGATCAATCACCGAAGGCCCCGTCAGCACGGCCAAACCCGAGAGGCGGTGCAGGGCGTCGAACGAGCGATCAAGGCCAACACCCGCCAGCAGTCCACTCGTGTAACCTTCGTCCTCCAACTGCCCCGACGCATGGTAGGTGAATGCACGGGTACCAGCCGCATCTTGGGCCATCGTGACCCTTCCGGTGCGATCGTAGCTGAGCGTCACCCCAGGCGTTTGGTCCGAGTAGCGAACTCCCGTCAGATCACCCGCGGCATTGTAGCCGTACGTCGTGGTCAGCGCGGCGCCACGGGCCCACGTTCGGCTGAGAGGTCGGCCCGAGGCACTATAGATAAAGCGCGGCCCGGTATTGTCGGAATAACGCTTTTCGGTAGGCCATCCTCGGGCGGGGTCGTAGTTCCAGGTGGTTACCGACCGCCCGGTATTGGCGGCAAAGTTTTGCCACGTGGTCAGTGTCTTGACGCGCCCCTGCGGATCGTAGGTGTACTCGACCGGGTAGGCGCGCGCGCCCGACACCCGTCTCACGGCTCCCGAAGGCCAGTAGGTCGTAGCGGCCACGGCGCCATCGGGATGGGTCACGGACTGTACCCGCCCGGCGGCATCGTAGAGGTAAGACGTTACTTGCGGATCATAGCCGGAGCCCGACCGAGCAGGATCTGGATCCGGCGTAACGAGCGTCTTCAAGCGATCATCGGCAAAGTAGGTATAGCTCGTGGTGCCCGTGCGCGCGTCGTTCACCGCGGAAACGCGACCGTGCGCATCGTACGTGTAGGTCACGGAACCGAGGGACGTACCCGCGGCAGTCGCCGTCGCGGACGACACCAACCGCGCACCGCGGTAGATTGCCGTCGTTCGCAGACCGTCCGGCGTGGTTGCCGTTTGGGTACGCCCACCCACTCCGTCTGGTACGACGGCAAACGTGGTGGTCAGCCCGCGCACGGTTTGCCACGACAGAAGTCCGTCCACGCTTTGCTCCGCGACAGCGACAACGACCGGAAGGTCGGCGTTGTCACTTTCCCACACCTGCGTCTCGGTGCGAACAACCGGATGCGTCACCGCGCCTTCGTTCTTCAACCCTACCGTGGTCGAACGCTGCACGATCCGATCCGGTCCCGCAGGGTCAATGCGACCGTTCCCGTTCATATCCACCGCCGTGATCTCCCGCTCGCCGCGTAGATTGTAAGCAAAGAGTCGGGTGACGCCGTCGGGGTCGGACTGGCGGATCAACTGTCCCGCCTGATTATAGCCAAACTGCTCGCTGGCACCATCGGGGAATGCAATCCGGGCAGGTCGCCCGACAAGGTCGGTGTAGGTCTTCACCCACTCGGTCGTCGTCGGCTGCCCGGACGCATCCACCCCGACCGCAATGTCCTTCATAAACACTCCCGCGGCTTCGACCCCATATTCGAAAGCATGCGGAGCAACGGCATTCCCGCTGACACTCAATCGCGAACCATCACGTGCGGTCACAACCACGGCTGTGCCGCCATCCGGATTCGTAGTCGTCCGGGTCGTCTGACCCGAGACGGCAGCGTAGACCTCTGAAAAAATCGTGCGCCGCTCCATCGCATCGCGACTCTCAATCAACCGACCGGCGAGATCATAGAAATTCGTTTCTTGAACCACCTCAGAACCATCACTTCCCACCCGTACCGTCGCCCGGACGCGCCCCTCCGCATCCAAGGTGGTTCGCATCGTGAGATTCCGACCGGTGGTCTCGATATGCCGCCCCAGGGCGTCATAGCCATAGGTCGTTAGGTTCCCCCAGCGGTCACGTTCCGCAGCGAGTCCACAGCAGTCGTAGGTCCGCGTCGCGTATGTGCCATCGGTGTAATCCCTCCGGGTCACCCGCCCCGCGGGATCAAACTCGGTTGCGGACCACCGGTCCAACGAGAGCCCGGATGCAATATCCTCGGTCGACTCCCCGATTACAAAACCGCGGGCGTTCATCGTCGTGGTCGTGCGGCGACCATCGATAATCTCATCCCTTGCCGCGTTCGGAACACCGGCGCGAATCACCGTCGTCAGGGTTCCATTCGGTCCCATTGCGTAGCTCGACAGCGTAACCGTCCCATCTGGACGAACGCTCCGACGCTCGCGCCCCGCCAGCGGACCTGCCGTCTGGAACAAGGTTTCAACGACCAAATTCGCCGGCGCATTCCACTCCGCGCCAACTTCCGTGGCGATGATTTCAGAGCGACGCCGGCAAAGATCGCCGCCCAGACTGACCGGCTTCGACCAATCAATACGGTAGGCCCGACCGGTCTCCTGTCCCAGCAAGCGCGAGATCGTAGTCGTTCGGCCCTCTGCCACGCCATCACCGTCGGAATCCGCCATTGAGTCATACCAGTTTTCATTCACCCGACACAGCGCTTCGTCCGTGGTGCTGGGATCAGCATTCAGAAAAGGCCGCACGGCTTTCAGGACGCGCCCGTTCACCGCATACGTGAGGCGTTCCCAATCACCGTCGGCGGCGGTTCGCTGGCGCAATCGACGGTAGTTGGGATCCGTCGATGAAACCGTGTCGTAAAACTCATATGTCGAAGTCAGCGCCGCACCATCCGGATCGATCACCTCCCGAATCAGTTCCTGCCCCCAAGGGTAAGTACGGTAGGTTCGGGCGATTTTGCTCACAACGGCGTCCACGGCATCGCGAACGGTGCGCGTCTTTACCGTGTCGCCATTGACGGTCGTCACAGCCTCCGTCTCGCGGCGCAGCCCCCCTCCGCGAACCAGACTCCAGGCACCGGTGCCGGCGTCGAAGCCGTAATCGTTCAGGCGTGAAATCCCGCCGTGTGTCTCGGAGACCCGAAGCCGGTTCAAGGTTCCCGCCGGATCCGGATTTTCGAACCGAAATACGCGATACGCTGCACCACTCACCGCATAGAGTCTGGTGGCAGCGTCTTGAGGCCCGATTTGTCCGGCGGAATAGAAGCTTACCTCGTAGGCGGTCTCGTTAATGACTACGATATCGGCCAGCGCTTGCGGCGACCGGACCTGCCGGACGACGCCGGTCGCAGTACGGATCACCTCGACGCCATCGGCGACCGCCGGCACGAGCAGGGCCGGAGTGTAGATCGCGGGGGAGATCGCAATCGCGTCCAGGGTTAGGGACCCGGCACTAAGACCCGCAATACCACGCCCGAGACTGAGTGAAACCCGGACACTGCCCAATTCGAACGATCCGGAACCCGCGGCATCATTGGCACAGGGAACCCGGGCTTCAACGGACTCGATCGCGTAATCCACGTCGTACTCCTCGGGCACCAGCGTGCCCTCAACGTTTTGCACGCCGGATTCGAAACGCCGCGAAGTCACGATCGCCTGCCGCACCCCGGGCTCGACGGATCGTTGCGCTTTCGCGCGGTGGTGTGAACCGTAACTTCGTAGTCGCCGGCACACCGCACGTTAAAGACCGCGTTGTACGTCACACGCCGAAAGCTGAAGAGAAAATCGCCGGCACGGCTGGTGCGGTAGGCCACGTTACTGGTCCCGACGATCGCGCGCGGCAGCGCCCGGTTTTCTGCGTCCGCCTCGGTGTCCTCCTCCAACAGGAACTCCATCTTGTTCGCCGCGGTGGCCTTTTGATCGTACGGTGACCACCAACAGGCGGCACAAGCACCCGAAAGACTATTTTCCCGCGTGATCCGCGTCACCCGGAGCATGACACACGGATTGTCATCCATACTGCCGGTCAGGGTATCGGAGAGGGCGCCGGTGGTTTTGTCGTAGGTCGTACTGCCAGAAAAAGCGTGCGTCTCCTGCCAACGCAGACTGGTGCAACTGCGATCCTGTGACCAAAAGAGGTCGAAGGAGGTACTGCCCGCACCACTCTTTGTCCGGTACTTTTTCTTCGGAGAACTGGGATTGGTGTATTCGTTGAATCCGATGAGAAACGCATCCGCCTGCTGGGACACAAAACTCAAGCCAATCAAGGGAACCGCGTTGCCGGGTGAACAGGTTTGAGCCGCAGCGCGGGTTGACGAGAACGTGACAAACAGGAGGAGAATCAAAAGACGGGTTCGCATAAAAAGTGAGGTTCAATTGGGGAAAAAGAGCCGCAGGTTCACTGCACCGCCCGTATCAGCCATGGCCCCCTTGGTGGGATTCCGGCCCTGCTGCTGCTCCTGGAGATTGCTGAAACCATCGCCGTCCGGATCACCGGCCGCCGTCTGCAGGAGGTTGCCAAAAAAGCCGAACTCCCACGCGTCGAGGAGACCGTCACCGTCGGTGTCGTTCGGATCTCCGCTGATCGTCTGGACCTGGAACGAAACAGGGAGCGCGGCGGGCGCAGAAACGGAGATCCGGCTTTGCGTCCCGGCGGATTCTGGTTGGCGGTAGTACACCCGCGCTGAACCATCCGCATCCGCCAGAACAGTCGCACTTGCAGCGAGTGCCGCACCACCAGCGTTCGAGCCGGCGAGCAGGCCTCCACCCTGCGTAACCGAAAAGACCAGCGGGATGCCAGGCAGCGGCGCGGCACCTGCCGTATTCCAAACGGCCACGTCAAGCGGGAGCGGCGTCAGCTGTCCCGCGGGGCCCGATTGGTTATTGCCACCGACAATGGCCAATAGCGCCCCGGGATCAAATGTCACCGGCCGGGCATCGACCGGGTCGGTGAGCGAGTCGGCGTCGGCATCACTCCGTGTCGGGTCGGTGCCGAGGAAAAACTCCTGAAGATCGGTCAGGCCGTCGTGATCGAAGTCCGCGAGACCATTCCGTGAAAGCGTACCAAAATACCGCAACTCCCAGGCATCCGCCATACCGTCACCATCGGCGTCGTCGGGACTCGCCATCACCCGGGCGGCAAACTGGCTCTTTGCCACCGGCGAGCCCAGCAGGCCGCTCGCACCACTGCGCCATCCCCGCTCCGTCCCGTCCCCCAACACCGCGAACCGCGCCGTGGCCCGCACGGCACCGGCAATGTCCGACAAGGGCACCGGCGTCGCGCTTTCATGGCGAATGCCATCCTGAACCAGGCCCCACGCCCAAACGGTTCCGTCGGCCTTGACCGCCACGCTGCTTGCGTTGGCCGCCGCGATCGCAACGACGTTGGTGAGGCCCGCCACCTGCACGGGCAGCGCGCCGGTGGCCACCGCCAAACTCTGCCCCAGCGCACCGCTTTCGTTACGGCCCCAGGCCCAGACAGTCCCGTCGTTTTTCAACGCCAGGTTGTGGCTATAGCCTGCGGCGATTCTGATAACACCGGATAGGCCCGACACGATCCCCGGAGCCAACCGTTGGGTTACGGTCGTGCCGTCGCCTAATTGCCGATACTGATTATTGCCCCACGCAAGAACCAGACCTCCGGCGCGCAGGGCCAGACTATGGCGCTCCCCGCCGGACACCGCGACGATGTCACTGAGTCCCGAGATCGGAACCGGGCTCCTCCGCGACTGCAAAGACCCATCGCCCAACTGCCCGGCCGAATTGCGACCCCAAGCCCAGACAGTGGCATCTCGTTTAACCGCCAAGCCGTGCCCTACCCCGGCAGCCAGCGCGACGACGCCCGCGAGTGAGCCGGAGCGGACCGGTAGGCTCCGATTAATTACCGACCCGTCACCCAACTGGCCCCACGCATTATCACCCCAAGCCCAGACCGTTTCGTCGGCGAGCAGCGCGTAGCTATGAAATTCACCCGCAGCGGCGTCGCGGACCATGCCAGGAAGCCGGAGCGGGACCGGCCTAAAGCGGGCATTCGCCGTGCCGTCCCCGAGTTGCCCCGCGCCATTCTGACCCCAGGCCCAGAGGGAACCATCCCGCAAAACCGCCAGCGCATGACCCGCCAGCGACGCAATCCGTGAAATATAACGCAGGGGAACAGCCTGACGCGGACTCAACTCACTCGACGCGGTCCCGTCACCGCGTTGCCCAGCGTCATTCTCTCCCCAAGTGATCACCCTCCCGTCGGCCATCATGGCCAACGCGTGCCGCGACCCGGCGCCAACGCCAACCGCACCGATGATTCCGGTCACAGGAACGGGCGTCGCGCGCAACGACGTGGTATCGTCCCCCAATTGCCCGCCCTCATTGGCCCCGCATGCGATCACAGTCCCATCCGAACGGAGCAGGAGCGAAAACTCATCGCCCGCGGCGATCCGGGTCACCTGCGTGACGCCGGGAATGATCACCGGAACCCGGCGCGCAATACGGGAACCGTCACCGAGCTGACCGGCCGCATTGTCGCCCCAGGCCCAGACCGTTCCGTCAACTTTGGCGGCAACGGTATGCGCTTCCCCCGCGGCCACACGGGCCACCGCCGACAGCGCGGGGACCA